>NZ_RAWE01000076.1 GCF_003611695.1 Corallococcus carmarthensis
CCCCCCCCTCCCCGCCCAATCCCTGGCAGGAATGACCCGCCGCGGCGAGTAGGAATGGAGGCCGCCCATTGACCCAAAGCAGGAAAAACCCGTCTGATTCATCCATGCTCAATCAAACCCCGGAGTACCAGTCCTGCATCCAGAGTTCCGAAAAGGTGTCCTGGCGTCTGGATGAGCTGCTGCCCAAGGACACCGTGCTCGACTTCAGCCACCGGTTCCTTTCGGATGCGCTGACCGGGACGGAAGCCATCCCCTTCCTGAGCGCGGAGGAGCGGCTGATGTTGAATCACATCCGCTCCAACAGCTACGCCCACCTGTTCCTGTTCCTGGAGGAGTACGCCGTCGCCCTGGCCGCCCAGCGCGCCGGCCTGGAGCTCCACGGGAACGCGACGCACATGCGGGCGCTGCTGCGCTTCACCGAGGAGGAGCTGAAGCACCAGCAGCTCTTCGCGCGCTTCACCGGCGCGTTCGCGAAGGGCTTCAAGGTCGCCCCTGCCCTGCTCGACAACCAGGTGGAGGTGGCCCGGGCCATCATGGCGAAGTCGAACCTGGGCGTGCTGATCTTCAACCTGCACATGGAGCTGATGACGCAGCAGCACTACCAGGAGACCGTGCGCGGAAACAAAGACGAGACGTTGGATCCGCTGTTCTGCAACCTGCTCAAGCACCACTGGCTGGAAGAGGCGCAGCACACGCGGCTGGACTTCCTGGAGGCCCAGAAGATCCTCGCCCAGGCCCCCGAAACGCTGGACGCGGCCCTGACCGAATACTCGGAGCTGCTCCAGGCCCTGCGCGGCACCCTGAACGCGCAGCTCGCGCTGGATCTCCAGACGCTGGAGCAGGCGGTGGGGCGCACGTTCACGCCCGCCGAACGCCAGCAGCTGTCCGAGTCCCAGGAGCGTTCGTATGTCTGGGGCTTCATCGGGATGGGAATGAAGGCCCCCCTCTTCCTCTCCCGCCTGCGCGCGCTCTCCCCCCTCGCGGAGCAGCGCGTGCTGGAGCTGGCCCCGACATACTATTGCGCCTGAGACGGATTCAGCGGCCGCCCCGGCGATGACGAGCGGCGTCCGGACCCCACCCCCGGACGCCCGTCACGCCGCCGTCACGCCTGACAGCAGAAGGTGCGGGTCAGGTCATGAAGAACCGCCGAACACCCCGTCCGAGTCCCCGCTTCGTCGCCCACGCAGGTGAGGCTCCGCACGATGCGAGTGCGGGCCCGGAGCATGGGTGGGCTGGCATCGAGGAGAGGGGGAAGCCGATGGCTTTTCAAGAAGCGTTGTTCGAGTCCGCGCCCATCCGCGTGGGCGTGGTGGATGGCGAGTCCGAAACCCTGCGGCACGTGCTGCCCCTGCTGGATGCCGACGCGGACGTGCGCGTCGCGGGAGTCCACGACACGGGCGCCGCCGCCGTGGAGGCCCTGCGGCGCGAGCCCGTGGACGTCCTCTTCCTGGACGCGTCGCTCGCGGACATGGACGGCTTCCAGGTGCTCCTCGATGCGGGGAGCGCGTGCGCCGGTGCCGTCGTCTTCATGACCGCGCGGGAGGAGCACGCGCTGCGCGCCTTCGAGGCCGGCGCGCTGGACTACCTCCTCAAGCCCCTGGCGCCGGAGCGCTTCGTCCAGGTGCTGGGCCGCGCGAAGGAGCACGTGCGCCTGGGACGACTCCAGCACCTCGTGCGGCAGCTCGCGGGACTCGTGAGGACGCTGCCCGAGCCGCTCCGTGCACCGCGCTACCTGGACCGGCTGGTCATCCGCGAGGTGGGGCGCGTGACGCTGCTCCGCGTGGACGACGTGGACTGGATGGCGGCGGAGGACAACTACGTCCAGGTGCACGTGGGCGGCCACAGCCACCTCTTGCGCCAACCGCTGCGGGAGCTGGAGGCCCGGTTGGATCCGGAGCGGTTCGTGCGCATCCACCGCTCCACGCTCGTCAACCTCCAGCGGGTCCAGGAGCTGCGCCCGCTGCTCCATGGCGAGTACCAGGTCATCCTGCGCGACCGCACCACGCTGAAGCTCAGCCGAGGCTACCGCGAGCGCCTGGGCCCGCTCCTGGCCCAGGGGTGAAGGGCTGGACTCCCGCCGAGGCGGACTGCTGCCGGCACCGCGCCTCGGCGGCCCGCGCCTGCATGGCGTCCTCGTGCTGCCCCAGGGACTGCATGAGGGCCGCGGCCCGCGCGTAGTGCTCCGCCGCCAGTTCGGGCGGCAGCACCTGTTCGTCGGAGCGCGCGGAGGCCATCAGGTGCGGCAGCGCCCGCTCCGTCCCTCCGGCCCCCAGCCAGTGGTGCGCCAGGAGGATGGAGGGCGCGCCGTCCTCCTCGAACACCGTGGCGAGCCGGGTGTGCAGCACGCGCTCCTCGCCGGCCCCCATCCCGGCCCGCACCGCCTCCATCACCAGGTCGTGGCTGAAGCGCTCGCCCATCAGGACCTGGGCCGCCTCCAGCTCCGCGAGCGCGTCGTTCGCGTCCGCCGGCTTCGCATGGAGCACCCGGGGCACGAGCGGGGTCCGGAAGAAGGCCCCCGCCAGCGCCGCGAGCCGAGCGCACTGGAGCGCCAGCGCGGACAGCCCCTCCAGCCGCCGCTGGATGAGCGGGCCCACGCGTCCCGGGGGAGGCAGCCGCTGGGGCCACTCGCGGCGCAGCGAGTCCGTCTCCAGCAGGTGCTTCAGCGTCTCCACCACGTACAACGGGTTGCCGCCCGTGTAGCGGGCCAGGGCCTCCACGTGCGCCTCCGCGCCCGGCAGCCCCATGCCCGCCACCATGCGCTTCACGTCCTCGTCCGTCAGCGCGTCCACCTCCACGATGCGCGCCAGACCCGCCTCGACGAGCCGGGCCACGTGCATCCGCGCGTCGGGGGACAGCTCTCCCCTGCGGTAGCAGTCGATGAAGCGCAGGCTCCGGGCGCCCTGCGAGGCGGCGTCCGCCAGCCGGGAGAACGCGAAGGTGAAGGCCTTGGCGCTGGCCGTGTCCCAGTACTGCACGTCGTCCGCGACGCTGATGTCCTCGTGTTCGTGGAGCAGGTGGAGCGCCGCGACGATGGCGTCGTAGAAGCGCAGCATGCCGGCCTCGGAGGCCAGGGGCGGCAGGAGTCGCGGCTCCCCCAGTTCGGGGAGGATGCGCGACAATTCGATGCGCACCCAGTCCGGCAGCTTCACGTCCGGCCAGCGCTGCAGCTGCGTGCGGAAGGCGCGCGCCTGGGAGGCGAACGGCACGTCCCGGTCCCCGGCCCTCGCCTCGATGCGCCCCCATCTTCCCTGCGTGGCCGCGAACTCCTCCGCGAGCCGCGTCTTGCCGCTGCCAGGCTCGCCGGAGATGAACAGCAACTGTCCCGCGTCCCAACCGGCTTCCAGCTGCCGCCACGCGGCCTCCCGGCCCACCAGCACCGGCGGGCGCAGCACGGACAGGGGCAGCACGGCGCGCGTGCCTGAAGGCGCGCGGGGGCGCTGCGTGGCCTTCTCCACCTCCCGCACCAGGGCGAGCGTCTCCGGCATGGGGGTGACGCCCAGCTCCCGGTCCAGGACGCCGCGCAGGTGTTCGAAGGCCGCGAGCGCTGCGCCCCGGTCGCCCTGGAGGTAGTGCAGGCGGATGAGGTGACGGCCTGCCTGCTCGGATTCGGGCTCCTGCCGCGCCCACGCCTGCGCGAGTCCCAGCGCGGCGGTCCAGTCGCCCGTGGAGGTGAGCTGGCCGATGCGGTCCTCACGCGCCTCGCGCACCCAGCCATCGACGCCCGCGCGGGCGCCGTCCAGCCAGCGCGCGAGCTCCGGGCAGTCATCGAAGTCGAAGCCGGCCAGCAGCGTGCCGTCTTCGGCGTCCACGGTCTCCAGCGCCTCCGCGTGGGCTCGGGCTTCGGCGGCGGCCTTGAGGCACGCGGCGTCCACGGACTGGGGCGAGACCAGTGCCAGCCGTTCGGTGTCGCCTTCCACCAGGGCCTCCTCCCCCGTGGCGAGCCGCAGGCGGCGCAGCAGTTGCCGCAGGTTGCCGCGCACCGTGGTGGGAGGCGAATCTGGCCACAGGAGGGCGGCGAGCGGGAACTTGGGCGAGGGCCCCTGCAATGCCAGCCACGCAAGCAGCGCCGCAGTGCGCCGCTCCAACCTCACCCGTTGCCCCTCGGGGCCGCACAGCTGCGCCAGCCCCAGGACCCGCACCCGCCATTCCCTGCCAGCCACCGGAGTCCTCCCAGGCTTCGCGCCATCATCCGAGCGGCGCACACTACTACCGGAGGGCCATTGCCCAATGGCATTCATCACACTGGAAAACCCGGCCCCTGCGCGCCGCGCGCATCCCAGAGCGGGAAGGACTTCAAACATCCGCTCGCGCTGTGATGGGCCACCCGGCGTCAGCCATGGGAGCAAGCCACCGGCAGCCCCTCACGTCTGGGAATGGTGCCCGCCACCGCCATCCGGGCCACGGAGCGCTGGAGGGCCTGGATGACGGACCGGCCGGGAAGCCTGGAGCTGTTCACTATCCGTGAGCATTCATTCCGACATGCCGACAATTCGACAGTGCGGCCTCGGGTGGCTGTCGTTGTTCATGGCCTGGCCGGTGTTCGCGGCCGGGCCCGCGGTGTGGGGCGAAGGGATGATGGTGAAGGTCCGTCCCGACGACACCACTCCCGGGAGTGCCACCGAAGTGCAGCTCACCGCCGCCCGGAACGAGTTCGTCTCCTTCCAGGTGGCGCTCCATGGCGGTGACACGGGGCTCCAGGGCGTGCGCGCCCGCCTGCCCACGATGGAAGGGCCCGCGACGCTGATGGGGCCGGACGTGACGCTGTACCGGCAGGCCTACCTCACCACGCGGCAGACCTCCGAGTCCTGGCAGGCGGTGGGGCGGTGGCCGGACGGGCTGGTGCCGGACACGGACGAGATCGCCCGGGAGGCGCGCAATGCTTTTCCCTTCGACGTACCCGCGAACGAGGCGCGCGCCATCTGGGTGGACGTGCACGTGCCCCAGGACGCGCCGCCCGGCGAGTACACGGGCACGGTGACGGTGGAGGGGGAAGGCGGCTTCCTGCGGCAGGTGACCGCGAAGCTCACCGTGGTGGACGCGGTGATGCCCAGCACGTCCTCGCTGTCCACGGCGTTCCTCCTGTCGCCGGTGCAGGTGTGCCGCGCGCACATGGGCCGCGACGACTGTTCCGCCTCGGAGCTGCAGCCGTTGCTCGCGCGCTACGAACAGCTGGCGCTGGAGCACCGCCTCACGCTGCCGGGCCTCTTCCCGCGCGAGCCCTGGCGTCCGTCATGGGAAGACTTCGACGCGACGTGGGGCCCCTTCCTGGATGGCACCGCGCCCACGCGCCTGCCCGGCGCGCGCATGACGCGCCTGGAATACGAGGGCCCCCTCACCCCCGACGGCCTGCGGAACTTCACCGAACACCTGCGGTCGCGGGGCTGGCTGGACCGGGCCTATGTGCAGATTGGCGACGAGCCTCCCTACCAGTCCAGCTTCTCGCAGGTGAAGGCCGCGGGAGCCATGGTCCGGCAGCTCGCGCCCGACCTTCGCACGATGCTGACGACGAACTCCCTCCAGCTGAAGAACCACTCCCTGGAGCCGCTGGTGGACATCGTGGTGCCGCTGGTGAACCACCTGGACGGCACGGAGCCGGACTTCGTGGGGGACCAGACCGCGACGTACACGGCCTTCCTCTCACGTCCTGGAACGGAGTTGTGGACGTATCAGAGTTGCATGAGCCACGGCTGCCCCCCCGGGAGCAGCATGCCGGAGAACCTGCCGGGGGCGGGCTGGCCGTCGTACGGGGTGGACCGCTCCGCGGCGAAGGCACGCGCGATGGAGTGGCTGACCTTCCTCCATGGCGGCACGGGCGAGCTGTACTACGAGACGGCGGGCATGCTCCCCACGGCGTGGTCGGACCAGTACCACTTCAATGGCAATGGGGACGGGACGCTGTTCTACCCGGGCACGCCTTCGGCCATTGGCGGGCTGACGCACGTGCCGGTGGCGTCGCTGCGCATGAAGCTCGTCCGCCAGGGCATGCAGGACTACGAGTGGCTCAAGGCGGTGAGCGACGCGGGCGACCCGGACTTCGCGCGGGGGGTGGCGCGGGAGCTGATTCCCACCGCGTGGCAGGTGCCGGACGACGGCGCCGCGTTCGACGCGGCACGGCTGCGGCTCATCCAGCGCTACCAGGAGCTGACCCGGGGCAACCCGGCCGCGCCGGTCATGGGCACGGTCCCGGACGAGGCGATGGCACAGCGCAAGCAGTCGGTGCCGGGCACGTACGGGCAGGTGGGCGGCTGCGGTGCGGGTCCGGGGGATTCAGCGGCGGCCGCGGCAGGGCTGCTGTGGGCGTTCTGGATGCTGTCGGGAGCACGCCGGGCGCGGCGGCGGCTGCCTGCCCGGGAGCCCTGAGCGGCGGCGGTGTCCAGCGGTCCGCAGGCAGGGTTCCCTCGCGGGCCATGGATCGCGGTGCCTGGGTTTGAGATGGGAAGCCGTTGCGTCACGGCGGGAGGTCACGTGGAAGAGGCCCAGGTCCTTCGCAAGGGCTTTGCCTTGCGGCAGTTGATGGAGCGTCTGTCGGTGGTGGAGGACCTGGACTTCTGGCGCCGTCTCCAGCCCGAAGCCCCCATCACGGAGCACCCCTGGAAGGCCTTGGGAGACATCCCGGCCCCGGGGCGTCCGGAGGAAGCGCGCGAGCTGGCGGCGCGGCTGCGGCACGAAGGGTATTTCCAGACGGGGCCCCTGGTGCCCGAGGCGATGATCCGCCAGATGCGCTCCTGCATCGAGGCGGTGCGCAAGGCGGGCTTCCCGCCCATGTTCGCGCTCGTCTACGACGTGTTCTACCAGGCGCTCGCGCATGCGCGGCCCACGCTGGAGGCGATGCTGGGTGAGGACTTCCAGCTCGTGCCCAACTTCTGGGTCTACTACGTGGAGACGAAGGACGACGGGAAGGGCTTCGAGCCGCACCGGGACGCGGAATACCCAGACACCATTGGCGTGGATGGAATGCCCACCGTGCTCACGGTCTGGGTGGCCCTCACGGACGCCACGCCCCTCAACTCCTGCATCTACGTCGTCCCCATCCACCGCGACCCGCAGTACCCCAACGCCCTCCGGAACCTGCGCACGGGGGGCCAGCGCATCGCATTGGAAGACATCCGGGCCCTGCCCACGCAGGCGGGCACGGTCTCCTGCTGGAACCAATACATCTATCATTGGGGAAGCCGAAGCAGTCAGCGCGCCCGGGTGCCCCGCATCAGCTACGCGCTCTACTGCCAGCGCGGGGATGTGTCCGCGGTGGACGACGTGCGCCTGGATCCGCGAGGCCCCATTGGCTTCGGCACCCGCGTGGCGCTCATCTGCCGCAGCCTGTACCGGTACTCCCACCTGAGCATCCAGGAGAACGAGGACGCCATGCCGCTGCGGGCCTTCATGGCCCGGCACGGCGTCCCGCTCAATCCCTCCCGGGCAGTTGGAGCCCCGCCTTCAACAGCCCGGACGTGAGGGCGGCGGACCGTGCATCGCGGCTGGGAGCGAACGCCGGCGGCGCGTCACGCCCCAGGCGAACATCATCAGCCCTGCCCAGCTGAGACCCGCGGAGGTTCCGCTGCTCGCGTCACAGCCGCAGCCTCCCGCGGGGAGCGGCTCCTCGGGAGGCTGCTGGACACGCGCGGCCACGCTGACCTGGAAGGTGCAGGTGGCGCTGTTGCCCGAGGCATCCGTGGCGGTGGCCGTCACCTGCGTCGTGCCCACGGGGAACACCGCGCCGGAGGCGTGGCTGTAGCTCAGCGTGGAGGTGGACGCCGCGTCCTGCGCGAGGGCCGCCGGGTAGTCCACGGCCAGGCCCTCCGCGGGAGCATCCGCCTTCCGCACCGGCGCGGGACAGGTGAGCACCGGCGCGGTGGTGTCCTGGACCGTGATGCGGAAGGCGCAGGACCCCGTGTTGCCCGCGTCGTCCGTGGCGGAGAGGACGACCTCGGTCATGCCCAGGGGGAAGCGGGTATTCGAAGCATGGCTCAGCGACACGAGGGGAGATGCCGTCACCGCGTCGCGAGGAGCGGGCACGGAGAAGCCGATCCTGGCGCCCATGGGGTCCTGGGCCTCGATGATCAACGGAGCGGGGCAGCCCACCTCCGGCGCGATGGTGTCCCGCACCGTGACGGTGAAGGCGCACTGACCGGTGTTGCCCGCCGCGTCCGTCGCCTTCGCGCTGACTCGGGTGAGGCCCAGCGGGAAGAGCGCTCCGGGCGCATGGCTGACCACGAGCGCCGGCTGGACCGTGACCACGTCCACGGCCGTGGGGACCGCGAAGTCCACGGCGGTGCCGAAGCGCCCCGTCGCCTCGACGACGACGTCCGCGCCGCAGGTCACGGCCGGAGCCGTGGTGTCGCGCACCGTCACGGTGAAGGCGCAGGCGGAGGTGTTGCCAGCCGCGTCCGTGGCCGTGGCGCTCACGCGCGTGGACCCCAGCGGGAAGGCAGCGCCGCTGACATGGCTCAGCGCCACCTGGGGCGAGGCCGTGACCGCGTCCGTGGCCGAGGGCGTCGCGAAGGCGACCGTGGCGCCGGAGGGGCCTGTCGCCTCGGCCACCACGTCCGCGCCGCACGACAGGGACGGGGCCTGCGTGTCGCGCACGGTGACGGTGAAGGCGCAGGCGTCCGTGCGGCCCAGTCCATCCGTGACGGTGGCGGTCACGGACGTCTGGCCCAGCGGAAAGTCCGTCCCGGGATCCTGGCTGTACGTCACGGTGAGCGGCCCACGCCCGGAAGGCGTCGCGGGAGGGAACACAACCGGGGCCCCCCGGGCGCTGGTGGCCTCCGCCACGAGCGGCGCGGGACAGGCAACCGTGGGCGGCGGCGGCAGGGCCACGGTGACGGCGAACGCGCACGAAGCGCTGTTGCCCGCGACGTCGGTCGCGAGGACGCGCACCTGCGTGCCGCCCACGTCGAAGTGCGAGCCCGACGCGAGGATGTACTCCACCGTGACGTCGGACACCGGATCCGAAGCGCTCGCGGCCGCGTAGGTGACGGTGGCGCCCTGGAGGCTCGTGGCCTCCACGGCGACGTCCGCCGGACAGGACAGCGAGGGCGGCGTCGTGTCCCGCACCGTGACGGGGATGGAGCACGTGGCGGCGTTGCCCGCCGCGTCCGTCGCCGTGGCCGTCACCGAAGTGGTGCCCAACGGGAACGTGCTGCCGCTCTCGTGACTCAACGACAGCGTGGGCGCGGCCGTGACGGCGTCCGTGGCGGTCGGGGCCGGGAAGTCCACCGGAGCCCCGGTGCGTCCCACGGCCTCCGCCACGACCTCACCCGGGCACGTGAGCGTCGGCGCGGTGGTGTCCCGCACGGTGATGGAGAAGCCGCAGGAGGCCGTGCGCCCGATGCCATCCACCAGCGTGGCGGTGACAGAGGTGCTGCCTGACACGAAGACACTCCCGGACGCCTGGCTGTAGGCCACCGCGAGCGGAGGCTTGCCCGTGGCACTGGCGGCCGCATAGCTCACGGACGCGCCTGAAGCGCTTGTGGCCTCGGCCACCACGTCTCCCGGGCAGGTGATGCTCGCGGGCACCGGCGTGCACGTTCCACCTCCACACGTTCCGTCCGCGCACGCGCTCTGGCAGCAGACGCCCTCCACGCAGAAGCGGCTGGTGCAGTCCGGGGCCGTGGCGCACTTCGCCCCGTTCACGGGGTCGGACACCAGCCGGAACCTCACCCGGAACTGGCCAGGCATCCAGTCATGGGGCTCATACGTCAGGAGGAAGCGCCCGCGGCCCCAGGAGGCCAGCGCAAGCGGCGTCGTGTTCACGACGGTCCGGTCGAAGCTGGTGAGATTGGAGATGAAGAACCGCGTCGCGTCGACCTGGGAGAGATCCGGCGCCAGCCGTCCGCCATAGAGCTCGAGACTGGTCGGGGTCACTTGCCGCCAGACGAGCAGGCACTCCTTGCCATCGCAGGCCACCGCGGGCACCTCCCTGGAGATGCTTGTGTTCGTGAAGAGCGAGCGGCCCCCATTGTCCAGGACGGCGCCGTCCCGGGCCCGGACTCGCGCGCCGTAGACTTCGGACGGGACGCCGCTCCGCTGGTCATGCCAGACCGTCAGGAAGTGGCTTCCGTCGAAGGCCACGGCGGGTGTCCGCTGTATTTCGGCGCGGGTCGTGATGGGAAGGCTCGGGCTGTCGGCCACGGTACCGTCCGAGGCGCGCACCCGCGCGCCATGGATGTCCGGGTTCGAGCTCCCATTGCGATAATCCGTCCAGGCCACCAGGAAGTAGCCTTCGCCAAAGGCAGTCGCGGGACTGTTTTCGTCGGAGTTCCCCGTCGCCACCGCGATGCCGTCGGGCTCCAGCACGGCTCCGTCCAAGGCCCGGATCCGCGCGCCATACACGTCGGTCGTGGTCCCTGTCCCGTTCCGGGAATCCTCCCAGGTCACGAAGAAGAGCCCGTCACCTGAAGCCACCTTCGGGTTCCCCTGGGGCCTGGCCGCGGCGCTGACGATGAGGTCGGACGCGTCCAGCACCACGCCATCCGACTCGCGGATGCGCGCGCCGTGGATGTCCGCGTCCAGGCTGCCCGGCTCGCTGTCCCTCCACGCCACCAGGAACTGGCCCTCCGCGAAGCCCACGGAGGGCGTGCTCCGGCTGCGGTTCCCCTTGCCCACGGGGAAGGGTTTCGGGTCGAGGAGCCCGCCATCCGACGCCCTCACGCGCACACCATAGAGACTGGAGGCGCCAGAACGGTCGCGGTCATCGCTCCAGACCACGAGGTAGCTCTGCGTGCCCGCGGCCACCGAGGCGTCGATTTCGGCGTTGGCCGAAGCGGAGAGCAACATCGAAGGCGTGTCGAGCACCGCCAGGTCCGACGCCCGCACCCGCACGCCGTAGATGTCCTGGAGGAGCTCGGTCCTGTGCTCCCAGACCACCAGGAAGCGGGTCCCGTCGAAGAGGACGGCGGGAGCTTGCTTGTCGCGCGAGGCGGACGTGGACAGGAGGACTCCCCCTGGATCGAGGACCGTGCCATCCGACGCCACCCGCCGGCCCAGGATGTCTGCCTGCTTCCGCCACACGACCAGGAAGCGGCTTCCGTCCGAGGCGACGGAGCTTGAGTCCTGCGCCGTCGTGCCGCCCGTGGCGACCACCAGCCCCTGCGGATCAAGCACCGCGCCGTCCGATGCCCTGACGCGCGCGCCGGAGATCCCCGTCAAGCCGTCGCGGGTGTCCTCCCAGGTCACGAGGAAGGTCCCGGCCACGGATGCGATGGAGGGGTTGGATTGTCGGCCCGTCGCCGTGGAGATGGGGATGCCCGCCGGGTCGAGCACCGTTCCAGCGGCATCGACGCGGGCGCCATGGACGTCGCTCGACACCGGATCGTTCCGGGAATCACTCCAGGCCACCAGGAAGCGGCTGCCATCGAAGCTCACGGCGGGCGTGCCCTGGGAGCCGGCCCCGGTGCTGATGGGAATGCCGCCCGGGTCGAGGACCACGCCATCCGACGCCCTCACCCGCGTGCCGTAGACGTCGCTGGTAACCCCGCTGCGGTGGTCGTTCCAGACCACGAGGTACTGGGTACCGTCGAAGGCAATCGCCGAGGAGTCCTGACCGCCGGTGGCCGTGGAGAGGGAGAAGGTGGAGCCGAGGCGCTGACCGCTGGAGGTGCTGAACCGCGCCCCTTGCACGGAGGCGTTTTCATCCCAGGTCACCAGGAAGTCGTGTCCGTCGGAGGCCACGGAAGGACGGGACTGGTTGTTGGGGCCCGTCGCCAGGGACAATCCCTTGAGGTCCAACACCGTTCCACTCAGCGTGGTCACGCGGGTCCCGATGACATCCAGATTGCTGCCATTGTCGACCGTCCACATCACCAGGTAGAGGCCGGCGGCGCGCACCACCGCGATCGCGGGTTCGGATTCCGGGTTCCGGGTGGGCGCGGGCACCGGATAATCAATATTCATCTCAGAAGAGATGATCGGATCCAACACCGCCGGGAAGGCCGACTGCTCCAGCACCCGCGCCGGCACGCGCAGCACCAACGCCTGTCCCTCCCGCACGGACGTCACGGGAGTGCGCGTGCCCGCCGCGTCCACCCAGGTGGCCCGGCCGTAACGCGCGCCCAGGCCCGTCTGGCGGTCCACGAAGTGGTGTCCCTGCGCTGTCTCGCTGACGTACGCCATCCCCGTCAGCTCGACGCGAACCTCCAGGTCGCCCGAGCCCTCCGGCCGCGCCGCCAGCTCCCAGCGCTGCTCCAGCCCCGCGTCGCCATTCTGGAGCACCTCCACCACCGGGCCCCGCGCCAACGCCAGCGTCCCGTCGTCGCGCACCGACGCCCGTGCGGCCTTCGCCAGCGAGCGTCCCCCCCGGGAGACCGACGCCGTCCTCACCCGCAGCGGCGAGCCTGCGACGGGAGCGTCCTGCCCCTCCCGCACGTGGCGCGGCGAAACCTCCAGCGTCCCACCGGCGTCGACCCGGACCGAGTACGTCCCCTGCCCGCTCGTGAAGGCCCCGGACTCGGCGCGGAAGGACTGGTTCACGCGGCGGATGACGGCCTGGAAGTCGATGGGGGGCGAGACGTCCACGGGAGCGGCAGGGTCCTCGGGCGCGGACGCACCGGCGGCGGGCTCCTCGGGCATCTGCGTGGGAGCGCAGGCGGTGAGGAGCAACACCAGACCGGCCACGAACGCGGAGGTCGAACGGGGACAATGGCGGGAGGCCATGAGGACTTTCAGGTCAGGAAGAGGTGTCAGTCCATGCGCGACGGGGCGGCACGGCGACAAGGACAGACGCTACCTGAAAGCCTCCCTCCACGATAAGGCCCGCGTCCCTCCCAAGACCGTGGTGCATTCCGACCCGGGAGCCCAAGCGCGTGACCGACAAGCATGTTTTGAATGTCTTTCATGTTTCGCGCCGTCCAACGTCCGGGGGTAGATTGCAGGGCATGAAGACGCTTCCTGCCCTCACACCGTGGATGGCCGCGCTGTCGCTGCTGTGCGGCTGCGCGACGCTCGACACGTCGAACCTCTCGTCGTCGTGCCGCAGCCAGTACGACGCCTGTCTCAACAGTTGCCAGCCGCAAGGCCGGCCCTCCTCGCGGCAGCCGCCGGACTCCGTGCAGGGCAATGCGGAGCGGCTCACTCCCGACACCCAGACCCCGGGCTGCGTCGACACCTGCAACCAGCAGGCGAAGACCTGCGCCTGAGCGCATGGCTCCGGAACGCTACGAGACGCTGGACGGCTCCACGCCGGACGTCACCCCGCTGGCGGCGGAGGTCGGGCTCAAGCAACCGTTGAGCGCCTTCACGCTGTTGGAGGGCGGCGACGTCTTCGAAGCGCGCGGAGGCCGTCCTCCCGCGGAAGGCCCCACGCGAGCCCGCGCCTATGTGAGCGCGAAGCTGGAGCTCAAGCCGTACGGCGCCCCGGCGGCACAGGTGAAGCGGGTGCAGGAGGAGATCGCGCGGCAGCTCTCCGGAAACCTCCAGCTCATCGCACGGCTGGAGGCCGCGCGGCCCCTGACGCTGGAGCTGATTCCGCCCGGGCACACGCTGGCGAAGTACGGCTATCCCCGGGCGGTGTCCCCCCAGGCCGCGGGCCTGTTCTGGGACCATCCGGACTGGCCCCGGGCCCGCATCGCGCTGAGGCAGGACCGGATGGAGTCGGAGCAGTACCTGGTCTTCCACGAGATGGCGCACGCCATCCAGGGGCTGGCCTTCACCCAGAAGGAGAGCGAGCTCATCTACCGCACGATGCTCCGCACGTACCGCAGCCGCGCGGCGGTGGATGAAGTCTTCGCCATCTACAGCGAGCGCGAGTTCGTCACCGGCGTCTCCGCGCACGACCTGCGCGCACCCGGCGTGTACGGCATGGCGCGCCAGCGGTGGAACGAAGAGCACCTGTTCACCCGCTTCGTGCGCAACCTCTACTTCCCCTACAAGCCCCTGGCGGGCGGCACCGCGGGAATGACTTCGTCCAGCTTCGGTTGAAGCGGCTTCCGGGCGCACGGCACCGCCCGGCTCGCGCTCCGCCCCCGAGGCGTCCCTGGATTGAAGCCCGATTCCGCCGCATGGTAGGAGGAGGCTGGCCGGTCGCCTCGACGGAACAACATGGACTCCCCCGGTGCTGGACGGCCTCGTCGGCGATTGACGCGAATCATCGCGGGCGCGCTCCTGATCATCCTCGCGACGTTCGCGCTCCTGCTGCTCGCGGGGGTGACAGCGCTGCACAACCTTGCCCACCCCTGGCTGAAGCCGCGCATCGTCGCCCAGGTGGAAGCGGCCACGGGCGTGCGGCTGGACTACCAGACGGCGCGGATCGACGTGCTCTCCGGGCTGCGGCTGGAAGGGCTGGTGGTGTGGACCCCGCCGCCGTTCCAGGCCGTCGCGCCCGAACTGCTGCGCGTCGGCACGTTGGAGGCGTCGTGGTCGCTTGGGGCCCTGGTGAAGGGGCCGGTCCGGGTGGAGCGGGTGTCGGTGCGGGACGCGACCGTCGTGCTGGTGGCGGATGACGCGGGGACCACCTCGCTCACGAACCTGACCGGACCGGCGACGCCCGAGCCGCCCGATGAAGCGGCCCCCGGAACCTCGCGCCAGGTCGCGGACCTCTTCGCCGCACCGTTCCCCGTTCGAACCATCGAACTGTCGGGCGTGTCGCTGACGTACATCCGCGTCCAGCGCGGTGCGGTGGTGGACCGCTGGTCGCTGCGCGGGCTCCAGGCCGGAATCGAAGCGAAGCCGCAGGACCCGGGCTGGAAGCTCCTCGTGGACCTGGGCCAGACCGGGAAGCCCCTGGCACTGGCGCTGAACCGTGAAGGCCCCGCCGTGCCTTCCGCGGAGGCCCTGCTGGAGCTGGCCCTGGCGGTGGAAGCGAACGCGGACGCCGCTCGCGTGAAGGTGGACCTGGACGTCGCGCGGCAGACCTTCGATCCCCGCTTCACGCTCCGCACGCTGCTGCACGGCGCGGTGACGGCGAAGTTCGACGCCACGAAGCAACACACCACCGTCGAGTTGGAGCACACGCAGCTGACCGACAGCGCCGACGTGCAGGCCCAGGTGGTGCTTCCGGATGCATCGGAAATCCCGCCCGTCCTGACGCGAGCCCTGGCGGACGTGGACCTGGGCCGGCTGCTGCAATGGATCCCCGCGGACCTGCTGCCGTTCACACTCAAGAGCGGCAAGGTGCACCTGGAGGCCCAGGAGGTCACGCTCAGCGGCATGCCCCAGCTGGGAGCCCAGGGCCGGGTCGGGATGGATGTCGACGTGGCGCAGCTCCTCTTCGTTCAGGAGGCGCTCCGGGTGAACCTCGGCGGTGGGCGCATCTCACTGGCGGCGACCCCGGATGCGCCGCAGGGGCTGGCCGCACGGCTCACGTTCGCGCTCCAGGGGCTCGACGTCGGAGGCCCCACCCCGCTCCGCGTCCCGAACGCCTCCGGCGAGCTGACGGGGCGCCAGCTGCGGCCCGACCTCGGCTCGCCCTTGAGGGTCGTGGGCGACGCGGCCCTGTCAGCCAAGGTGGACGCATTGGACGTCCGTGCCTCCGGGCACCGTGCGCTGGCGGAGCGGCTGGGCTTCCAGCTCCAGCTGCCGCTGACGGCGAAGCCTCCCTTCGCGCTGAAGGCGGACCTGCCCGTGGAGGCGCTCCGGGTGACCAGCCCGCAAGGCCGCGAGGTGTTGAAGGGCCCCGCACGCGTGCAACTGCATGTAACGGAGGCCTTCCCCACGATGGAGGAGCCACGGCTCAGCAAGGCCCGCGCACGGCTGGAGCTGGACGTGGGCACGCTGCACGCGTCGCTGGATGCCACGAAGGGGAGCGACGACGTGGCGTACACGCTGGACGTCCAGACGCCGGACCTCGTCGCCGCCCGCCCCTTCCTCCCGGATGACGTCGCCGCACGGCTCCCCTGGAAGCAGTTGGCCGTGACGCTGGCCTCCAAAGGCAAGCTGACGTCCCTCTTCGAGCCCTCGCCGCGCGTGGATCACCAGACGGAGCTGCGCCTGCAACGGCCAGGCTGGGACGACGTGTCGGCGGGCAGCGCCGCCCTCGTGCTGCGGTCCCAAGGCGACGACTGGAAGCACAAGGGAGACCTGGACCTGAAGGTCGAAGGGCTGCGCATCGGAGAGACCGACGCGGGAACCCAGCACCAGACGCTGACGTTCGACGTGGACCGCCGCAAGCTCGCGCTCCGGTTGGGACTCACCGGCCACGAAGGACTGAAGGTCGCCGCGGACGCGGCGCTGGCGTTCGACCGGAAGGCCCGCGCGCTGCGCGTGGACGTGAAGGGCGACTTCCCGCCCCTGGGCCCCCTGTCACCGCTCCTGGCCAAGGCGCGGGTGCCTCCAGAAGTGGATCCCTCGAAGCTCGCGATGACCGGCGAGCTGCACGGCACCCTGACCGGCCTCATCACGCACCTCGGCTCCGACGGAACCGTCCGCCTGGCCCCCATGCCTCCGCGCGGCGCCAGCTTCGAAGGCAAGGCGCAGGTGGACCTGCGAGGGCTGCGCTGGAAGCAGGTGGATCAGACCATCAACGTCCCCGCCCTGCGCTGGCAGGGTGAATCTCACGCCGAAGGCTCCAAGCGCACCGTCCGCACGACGCTCGCGGTGGAGAAGCTCACCGTGAGCATGAATGAGCGCCGGCTGACCTTCGCGGACCTGTCCAGCGACAGCACCGCCACCTTCACCGACCAATGGGAGAAGGGCGACATCGAGCTGAAGCAGCTCGTGAAGGTCCGCTCGCTCGAACAGAAGCCGGCGCTGCCCTACCCCGTCCAGGACGTGGAGGCGTCGGTCTCCGTCCTGCGCAAGCCCACGGGCGTCATCCACGTCCCGGACCTGCGGGTGTCCAATGGGGGCACCCAGACGCAATTGAAGGTCCAGGGGCGGCTCGACCTGAGCAATGATCAGCAGCGCATGGGGCTGCGAGGCTCCCTGGAGCAGGACCTGGCCCGCCTCGCGCGTCCGGGACAGGTCGAGAGCAGCGGCAAGGCCACGGTGGACTTCCGGGTGGCGTCGCCCGACCTGGTGGTCTTCCGCACCTCCTCCAACCTCAAGCTCCAGGACGTGAACGTGCGGATGCCCGAATCCGGCATCGTCGTGGAGGCGCTCAACGGCGACGTGCCGCTGACGGAGAACGTGGAGGTCTCCCAGGACGGGGTGCGGCTCCTGAACGACCTCAACGTCAATCCGTACTCGATGCTGCGCTTCGCGGATCAACACCCGCTGCTCACGCGCAGCGGCTTCCTGTCCGCGGACCGCATCACCACGCCGTGGATCACCATCGCGCCGCTGGCGGGCAACCTGTCCATCAACCAGAACGTGTTCTCCATGAGCCAGCTGGAGATGGGCGTCCGGGGAGGCCGCATCACCGGCCAGTGCATGCTGGACTATCAGGGCAAGCACTCCACGCTGGAGGCCCACGTGCGGGCAACGGGCGTGAAGTCCTCCCGGGGCGAGCCCTTCGACGGCAACGCCGCCATGGTCATCTCCGCCAGGGACCGCAGCATCAACGGGCGCGCGGAGATATTGCGCATCGGCAACCGCCACCTGCTGGACCTGCTCGACCTGGAGGACCCGCGCCACACCGACCCCGCCACCAACCGCGTCCGCTACGCGTTGGGCCTGGGGTATCCGGAGCACGTGCGCGTGAGCTTCAAGCAGGGCTTCGGCAGCCTGCTCATCACCATGGGCGGTCTGGCCCAGCTGGTCAGCATCGATGAGATCCGGGGAATCCCCCTGGGGCCCATCGTCGACCGCCTCATCACCACCATGACCCCTCCGGAGGCTCTGCCATGAAACACCGTGGGTTGCTGCTCGTGGCCGCCCTCGCCGCTCCCGGGTGCATCCGCGCCCCGGAGATCGTCATGGTGGACCGCGCCACGGCGCTCGAGGAGCAGGCGGCGGGCTCGTACAAGGAAGTGGAGCAGCGGCTCGCGAGAGCGGGCATGAACCCCACGCCGGTGCCGCTGACGCCCAACCAGCTGGAGGACCTGGGCATCCAGCCCCCGCCGCTGGTGGAGAACCTGGGCAAGACGCAGGCGGACCGCGTGGACGACCTGGTGCGGCGTCACTGCGTGGGCGAGGGCAAGGACGGGCTGCTGGTGGTCACCCGGAAGCAGTGCACGGCCGGACGCGTGTCGGCGGATGACGCCGCCCTGGTGGAGCGGGTGAACCGCGCCCGGCGGCAGCTGTGGCAGTGGATGCGGACCGTGCGCCCCGGCGTGCCTGAAGAGACGCTGCGCCAGAACTGGCACCAGGCCCACGCGGAAGGTGTCGTCTGCGGCGGCTGGGTGGAGGCCGCGGACGGCACCTGGGGAGAGAAGAAGTGCTGACGCCCCGAGCCCCCTGGGTCCTGGCCCTCGCCGTCCTCGTCGTGAGCGACGCCTGGGCCCAGGACGACGAGAACGACGGAGGCATGCGCCTGCCCGAGCGGCTCACCGTGGGCATGGGGGATCAGTTCCTGGGGCAGCTCGGGCCCGATGAGAACTCGCTGCTGTTCGTGTCCAACCGGGACATCGCGACGGAGATCTTCGTCCAGGACCTGGAGCGGGGGCGCGAGCGCCGCCTCTTCGACGAAGGCGCGGACGTGACGTGGCCGCGCATCAGCCCCAATGGCAAGCAACTGCTCTACATCTCGTTCCGCACCCAGGCCAGCGGACAGCTCTGCGTGCGCGAGCTGCCAGAGGCGAAGGAGCGCCGCTGCCTCGAAGAAGAGACCAGCGCGCTGCAGGCGGAGTGGATCGACGACACGCACATCGCGCTGGTGAGCCGGGCGACCATCCAGGGCGACCTGCGGTTGTCGAAGGTCGCGCTGGGGGCCGCGTGGCACGTGACGCCCCTGCTCGAGCGCAACCTGACCAGCCCCGCCCTCTCTCCGGATGGCCGATGGCTGGTGTACGTCCCCGTCCAACGCTCCGTGCGGGAGGTGGGCCCGGGCTTCGCCGCGCGTGCGGCGCCGCACCTGGAGGCGGTCCGGTTGGATGTCCCCGGCGCGGCGCCCGTCCCGCTGACGCTCGACATCCCGGGGCAGACGGGCCAGCCGGTGTTCGCGCGCGACGGACGCTCGCTGTACGTGGTGCAGTTCTTCACCGACTCCAACGGGGACGGGGTGATTGACGCGAGCGACAGCGGGGTGCTGTTCCGCGTGCCCTTCTCCCCCGAGCGCGACGACGCGCCCGCCCAGGCCGCCGCCGCCAGCCCGGATCAGCTGACGAGCGAGTCCTGGAGCTGCGAGTACCCGGCCCCCACCGCCGCGTCGCTCATCGCGACCTGTTCCCGTGGCCAGTCGCTGGACGTGTATCAACTGCCGCTGGATGGCCAGGTCCCCAGCGAGTGGGACGTGCCCCGCCTCAACGAGGAGCTGGGCATGGTGGGCCGGCGCGCGGATCAGCTCCTCCTCTACCGTCAGCGCCTGCTGCGCGAGACCCGGCCCAAGCCCCGCCGGTTGTTGATGATGCGCCTGAGCCAGCTCCACCTGGCCTACGGCGACTTCGACGCCGCGGACTTCTACGCCCGCCACATGCATTCGGTGGAAGACCCCGCCACCGCGGGGTTGTCGGAACCGCTGCGGCTGCTCATCGCCCACCGGCGCGCCCTGAAGGAGCGCGACCGGGGCCGCATGGTGGACGAGTTGCAGGAGGCCGAACGCCAACGCATGGCGGCCCTGGACCCCGCCGCCGCGCCCAGCCCGCCCTCCGCCGTCTATCAGCACGTCTTGCGCAGCGAGTTCGCGCAGTCATCCGGCGACTTCACGCTCGCGAGGCAGGAACTGGAGGCGGCGCGGCTGACGGACACCACACCGCGCGCGGTGCTGGAGGCCTGGTACGAACAGGCGGACGCGCTGTACCGCGAGCTCGACGACCGGGAGGCGCTGGCCTCCGCCGGCCTCCGGCTCTCCCAGAACAAGATCTTCAAGGCGGATGATCAGCTCGACTTCGCGCGCGCCGCCGTCCGGGCGCTGTACCGGGGGCGCGGCTACGCGGAAGCGGACGCCGCCATGGCCCGGGCGCTCGCGGCGGAGCCCGCAGGGACACCGTACGCGTTCGCCCTGGAGCTGGGCCGTCACGTCAATGCGTTGCACGAGGAGCGCCCTCCCCGCCCCGTCCGGGACGCCCTGGTCGCGTTCTACAAACAGCAGCAGGACCCGCTCCGCCGCCGCATGGTGGTGCAGGACACCGCCGAGCGCGCGGCGAGCCTGGGCGCGGACGGCGTGATGGAAGCCCTGGCGACGCTCTACGTGGACGACGCCCCCGCGGGCACCGAGGAGCGGCGCCGGGCGGAGCGGCTGTTCCGCCGCGCGCTGATGGGCCGCGCCTACCGCCGCATGGCGCGAGACCGGATGGACGAGGCCCGCGCCGACTTCGACCTCGTGACCCGGAGGACGGCCTCGCTGGAGAGCGCGGTCGAGTCCATGAGCCTGCGCCTGCGCGCGGGCGTCGCGCCCGAGGTGGTGATCCAGGAGGTCACCACTGATGTCCAGAGCAAGGCCGTGCCGCTCGCGCACTTCGTGAAGGCCTACGTGACGACGCGCCGGCTGTCCAAGCTGGATGACGACGCCCACGCCCAGGCGGTGAAGACCGGCCTCGCGGAGCTGCGCGCGGCCTGGCAGGAGCTCAAGAACCAGCGCGAGGTGCAGGCCCTCATGGGGGCCATCCACCACGAGGACTTCCTGCGAAGCCGGACCCCCGCCGCCGCCGAGCGCGCCAACCGGCACTACCTGGTCGCCCTGGACCTGGTGCGCAACAATCCGCGCTACAAGGCGATGCTCCTCGGCGCGCTGGGGCTGCTGCACACGCAGGTGGGCAACTACCACATCGCCCTGGGCTACCTGGACGAACGGGACAAGCTGCCCTACGTGGACAGCGCGTCGGGGCTGTCGGTGGCCCTGGCCCGCGCCCGGGCGCTCCTGCACGTCAGCCGCGAGGCGGAGGCCGCGCAGTCCGCGGAGAAGGCCCTGGCCATGGTGGAGGCCGCGCCGAAGCTGGCCCGGTTCATCCCGTTGGTCATGGACCGCGCGGCGCTCTACAACCTGGCCGCGGGCCGGTTCGAGCAGGCGCTGGCGCTCTACGACCGCGCGCTGCCCGGCATCGAAGCCAGCCCCCGCGACGAGGAGGGCCTGCGCAACCGGCT
Organism: Corallococcus carmarthensis; assembly: GCF_003611695.1. GTDB lineage: Bacteria > Myxococcota > Myxococcia > Myxococcales > Myxococcaceae > Corallococcus > Corallococcus carmarthensis. Next base: position 21,052 of record NZ_RAWE01000076.1, read on the forward strand.
GGTGACGCGGCTGGCCCGCTGCGCCGCGGCGCTGGGCGCGGACAAGCCGCAGCGGGCGCTGGAGGACCTGGATGAGGTGGACCGGGACCTGACGACGCCCGCCGTGCAGGCCACGCTGAAGCAGGCGCACGCCACGCCCGGGTTCGTCCAGCGCGCGTATCGCATCATCGCCGCGGGGCTGCGCGCCAACGCGGAGACCCGGCTCGGGCGCATGGACGCCGCCGCCCACGCGCTGGAGCAGCGGCGCGCCTTGTTCCTGGAGCAGTTCGACGAATCGGACCGCGACGAGGACATCCGCGCGGTGACGCTGGCGGAGCTGCGGCTGGCCGAGAACGCCGTGGACCGCCGCGACCCGGCACAGGCGGGCCAATGGCTGGGCAAGGCGCTGGAGCACGCGGACTCGCTGATGGCCCGCACCCACGCGCCGGTCGATGCCGGTCAACTGGACGTGCTCTGGTTCGCGGCGCAATTGCAGTCCGAGGACACGACGCGGATGCCTTTCGACGTGCCCCAGCGGATGCTCCAGGCGCGGCGCACCCTCATCGAGCAGCGCGACCCGGCCTGGCGTGCCTATCTGGCGTGGTTCAACATCTACCTGGCGCTCAGCGGCACCGATGGCGCGCTCCCGGTCGCCGGGGAGAAGCCAGGCCCGGAGCAGGAAGCCCGGACCGAGGCCCCATGAGGCGGCACCGCGGTTGGAAACACATTCGGTAACGCGCGGGACATTTTCGCGGCACATGGCGGGAGCACCTTGCACCGTGTCAGCCCGGAAGCCCCGGGCCTGAACGGCACGGGACTCCGTGGGGGGCAAACCCCTCCCAGTCGGTCCCTCACGGTGTCCACCGTGCCATCAGGCCCATGGCTTCCGGGTGCGGTCTTCACGCGCAAGCTGGAGGTACATCACCATGAAGCGCCATCTGATCATGCTGGGCCTGCTGTTCGCCGTTCCCGCCGTCGCCGGTTCCACCACCCCCACGCAGGACGCATCCCAGGGCGCGCGCCGCCCGCCCCCGTTCGAGCGTAAGTCGCCGGTCCAGGTGCTCATCGACCACCGCCAGGACCTGGCTCTCACCGACGCCCAGGCCTCGAGCCTGACGCAGATCCAGACCGCGCTCGACGCGAAGAACGCGCCCGTGAAACAGTCCCTGGAGGCCCTGCGCCCTCCCGCGCCGCCGGACCGCGGGCCCCAGGGCACGCCGTCCGCCCAGGACCAGGCCAGGCATGAGCAGGCCCGCGGCCTGTTCGAGCAGCTCCGCGCCAACGACATGGCGGCCTACCAGCAAGCGGAGCAGGTGCTGACGGACGCCCAGAAGACCCAGGCCCGCACCCTCCTGGAGGCCGAGCGGCCCGCCCACGGCCCGGGCCATGGCGGCCGGGGCGGTCCTCCCCGGGGTGAATAGCCCTCCACCGGCAGTCCGGCCGCCTGCTCGCCTGGGCGGCCGGAGACCCGGCGTTTGGAGTGTCGTTTCCTGAAAGTCACGAACTCCCCGTCAGGATGTCAGAGGGCCTCCGTATGGTGCGGGGTACCTGGAGGCGATGATGCAGACGATGTTGGTGTTCGTGCCGGTGGCCCTGTTGGTGGCCGCCGTGGTGATGATTCCCCGCTCCCGCCGCCGCGTGCGGCGGTGGAAGGTGCGGGCCGGGTAGGCGGATCCGCGCTCGTCGGATCCGCCCCTTTCCGAGGGGGCTGAGCTGAATGCAGGGGCCCCGAAAACAGATGCTTGACGGGGGCGGATGAGGACGGTACAAGCCGCCTCACTGAATCACGGCGGGGCCGCGCAGGGCGGATAGCTCAGCGGTAGAGCGGCGCCCTTACAAGGCGATGGTCACAGGTTCAATCCCTGTTCCGCCCATATAGATTTTGTGGGGAGTTAGTTCAGTTGGTTAGAACGCCGGCCTGTCACGCCGGAGGCCACGGGTTCAAGTCCCGTACTCCTCGCCACTAGAGAGGCCCGGAACCGAAAGGTTCCGGGCCTTTCGCTTTTTTGGCCTCCACCTCACCCCGATGGCGCTCACGCGCCGGTGCTTCCATCGGGGAGCGCGGCTCGGCCCCTGGGCCCCCGGCGGGCGCTCCGGCTCAGAGCACGACGTCCTTGAACGCCTTCCCGGGCGGATTCAGCGGGAGGCCGTCCTCGCAGGGCGTGACGCGCTCGCTGTAGTGCGGTCCCCGGTGAGAGACCGCCCGGTCGAGCAGCTCGCGGAGCTCCTGCCGGCGGCCTTGCCGGCGGGGATGTTTCCAATGACGCCGTCCCACACGCCCGTGGGTGGGGGCCAGGTCCACCGTCACGGAGCGGAGGTCCGGGCCGCCAGCGGTGACGCAGACGCCGGCGACATGGGAGGAGAGTCCCTGTTGCATGGAGACGGCGAACCGCCTCGAGCCGGTGTCCGCGGCGGTGGCGGAGCCGCTCGCGAGGAGCGGCGCCATGAGGGTCAACGACAGGCGCGGAGGGGCATGGGGGGCCCGCCACGGCGGACCCGCATAACCCGGTTCAGCCCCCGGCGACCCGATGAGCTTCGCCACGGGAACGCGCCCACGTCTGTGATTGAAAGGGTTTCAGTGCGTCCGGAGCCAGGTCATGGCGTCCGCCGCATGCGCGAGGCTCCGTGCCTCCGCCGGACTTGCCGCGCGGCGCTCCATCCCGATGGCGGTACTGAAGCCAGACGTGATGGGCACTTCGGGCGGTAGCCGACACGCGGGACGGCCGGGAGAGCACCTCGTGCCGGCAGGACACTGTGCTCACCTTGGGCACCGTCTCTCCGCGCGTCCATGCGCAAAGAAGGGAGCCCCATGCGCTTGCATGCCGGAGTCCTCATCTCCCCGCTGGCCCTGCTCTTGGGCCTGGCCTGTAGCGGCCCCGCGGCGGTGCCTGGCGAGGAGGCCGGAGGCGAACCCGCGGCCCTGGCGCTCCAGGAGGCCGGGGCAAGCCAGAACGCGTCGTCGACAAGCACCCCGTCCCGGGTGGAGGACAGCGTCCCTGGCCGGCTCAGCGCGGGCCCGTTCGAGCTGACGGATGTGAACGGCACGCTCTTCTTCATCGCCACCGACGCCGAACACGGCTCCGAGCTGTGGAAGAGCGACGGCACGCCCGGCGGGACACGCATCGTGGAGGACATCCGGCCCGGCCAGACAGGTGCCTCTGTCCGCGGCCTCATGACCGCGGGGCGGCGCGTCTATTTCGCCGCCGACGATGGCACGCATGGCCTGGAGCTGTGGACGAGCAATGGGACGCGCGCGGGCACCCGGCTGGTGAGGGACATCGCCGCCGGAGGTGACTCGTCGTACCCGTCCACCTTGGCCGCGTTGGAGGGAGTCCTCTACTTCACCGCGTATTCGCCGGAGCTCGGTCTCACCCAGCTGTGGCGGACCGAGGGACTTCCGGGCACCACCCGCGTGGTGCCCACGGGACTGGCCTATCCCCCCTCCGCGCTCGTGCCGATGGGCGGCCAGCTCTTCTTCTTCGGTGGCGACAGGTTCCTGCGACTGGACGGGACGACGGGAGCGGTCGTCACGCTGCTCGACTTCTCCGACCGGTTCGACGTCTATACGGCGGGCCCGGTCGTCGCGGACGGACTGCTCTATTTCATCATCGGCCAGTCCCCCATCATCGGCGCGAAGAGCAAGGACGGCGTGCGCCAGGACATCCCCCGGCGCTTCACGCTCTGGAAGAGCGACGGCACGCCCGAGGGGACCGTGGCCGTCGCGGATGTGCCGGCGCTGCTCGCGTTCGACGGCCCGAATACGCTCGTCACCGTGGGCCGCAGGCTCTTCTTCAGCGCGGACGACGGAGTGCTCGGCTCCGAGCTGTGGACCAGTGATGGCACGCGCGTGGGGACACGGATGGTGAAGGACATCCTGCCTGGCGCGGACAGCCCGCGCATCCGGTCGCTCACCGCCCTGGGCGGCGCGGTGTACTTCTCCGCGTACACGCCCGACGCGGGGGACGAGCTGTGGCGCAGTGACGGCTCGGAGTGCGGAACCTCCCGGCTGAAGGACGTGATGCCTGGCCCCGCCGGATCCAGCATCGCGCAGCTCACCGCACAGGGTGGCCGGCTCTTCTTCACCGCGCGAGAGCAGGGCCGGGGCCACGAACCGTGGACCAGTGACGGCACGGCCCGAGGGACGGCGCGGATCGCGGACCTGGTGCGGGGCGCCTTCTCGAGCGCGCCACATGACTTCACACGCTCGGGCTCGCGCGTGTTCTTCGCTGCCACCGAACCGGCGCGGGGCACCGAGCTGTGGGCTCTGAAGCTCGCCAGGAACGGGAGTGTGGAGCTGGCTGCCGACGTGGCCGTGTTCCCCGAGACCGGGGACGGCGCTGCGTCGGGGAGCGAGCAGGGCAACCGCAGCCGCGACCCCGGCGCGGGGCCCGCCTTCCTGGTGCAGGACATCACCCCCGGACCGGACGATCCCCGCATCACCGAGAGCGCGAGCGTGGGCAGGACGCTCTTCTTCACGGCGAATGACCGGAGCTTCGGCGCCGAGCTGTGGGTGACGAACGGCGCGGCGGCAGGCACCCGGCTCGTCGCGGACATCCGCCCGGGACCAGACAGCTCCGAGCCCAGGGACATGACGCCGTTCGGTGGGGCGCTTCTCTTCTTCGCGAACGACGGCATCCACGGCTTCGAGCTCTGGCGGAGCGACGGCACCCCGGGTGGCACGCGGATGGTGAAGGACATCCACCCGGGCCCCCAGGACAGCCGTTTCTTCGAAGCCCCGTTCGTCCACGGCGGCGTGGCGTACTTCGCGGCGGACGACGGGACGCACGGGTGGGAGCTCTGGCGTACGGACGGCACGGCGGCCGGTACGCGGATGGTCAAGGACCTGTGGCCCGGGCCTGACGGCTCCAGTCCCCAGGCCTTCATCGAGTTGGAGGGCCGCCTGTACTTCATGGCCGCGGAGGAGGCGACCGGCTTCGACCTCTGGCGCACGGATGGCACGGCCGCGGGGACCGTCGCGCTGGACCTCATGCCCGGGGAGGAGAGCCTCGATTTCACGGGCGCCGTCGCGGCGGGCGGGCTGTTCATCTTCCACCAATACTCGGAGCTCGGCGACGAGATGTGGCGCAGTGACGCGACGCCGGAAGGCACCTTCCTCCTCGCGGACATCTTCCCCGGGAGCAACAGCTCCTTCCCCACGGATCTGACCGTGGTGGGCCGGCGTGTCTTCTTCGTCGCGGACAACCCCGATATCGGCCGCGAGCTGTGGGTGACGGACGGCACCCGTGAGGGCACCGCGCTGGTGAAGGACATCACGCCCGGCGCGGTGATGGACCCGCCGCAGTTCCTGGTGGCCTTCGGCGGACGCCTCTTCTTCAGCGCCCAGGACGGGGGGCCCACGGGCCGGGAGCTGTGGGTGAGCGACGGCACGCACGCGGGCACGCGGCTCTTCAAGGACATCGCCCCTGGGCCCGCCAGCGCGTCGCCTGCCTGGCTCTTCCCCGTGGCCGGCAAGCTGCTGTTCTCCGCGGATGGCGGCCACACCGGGCCGGAGCTGTGGCGGAGCGATGGCACGCGCCGCGGAACGCGCCAGCTCCAGGAACTGGCGCCAGGACTGACAGGGGGTGACCCGTACCTCTTCACCGCCACGCGCGAGCACGTCTACTTCTTCCTCGGCTTCTCACCCACGGGCCGGGAATGGTGGGCGCTGGAACGCGAGGACCTTGACGACTGAGATGCCGTGAAGCGCGGTCAAGCCATGGGCGCCGGATGGAGACACCGCCCAGGCGCTCATGGATGGGCGGGCTCAGCGCGTGGGCCCGCCCTCGGAGGTTGCCTTGAAGTCCGCGGCGGACAGTCCGTGCCGCTTGAGCAGGTCGTAGAAGTCGCTCCGGTTGCGTCCGGCCATCCGAGCCGCGGCACTGACACTGCCGCTGCTGCGGCGCATGGCCTCCGCGAGGTAGGCGCGCTCGAAGGCATCGCGTGCTTCGCGCAGCGAGGGCAGGTCCGCGGTCCCGCCTGGAACGCCTGGCAGCTGCGCGCTCTCGGCGGGGGGCCGCTCCAGCGCCTGACCCAGGCGAGGCACATGCCGCGGTTGGAGTTCGTCCGCGCCGGCCAGGAGCACCGCGGCCTCCATCTCGTGGATGAGCTCCCGGACGTTGCCAGGCCAGCCATAGCGCTGCAGCAGTTCCACCGTCGCGGGCGCGAGGCGCGGCGGACGCAGGCCATAGCGGTTCGCCGTGCGCTCCAGGAAGAGCTGCGCGAGCAAGGGGATGTCCTCGATCCGCTCGCGCAAGGGTGGCAGCTCGATGGGCACCACGTGCAGCCGGAAGTAGAGGTCCTGACGGAAGCGCTTCGCGGCCACCTCCTCCGCGAGGTCCCGGTTGGTGGCGGCGACCACCCGCACGTCCACGGGCTCCTCCACGTCCGCGCCTACGCGCGTGAGCCGCTGCTCCTGCAGCACGCGCAAGAGCTTCACCTGCACGGACGGGGACGCCTCGCCAATCTCATCCAGGAACAGCGTGCCGCCGTTGGCCGCGCCAAACAGGCCTTCGCGCTCGCGCACGGCCCCGGAGAACGCGCCCTTCACGTGTCCGAACAGCTCGCTCTCCAGCAGCTCTGGCGGAAGGGCGCCGCAGTTGACGGCGACGAAGCGCGCCGTGTTGCGGCGCGAGAGCACGTGGAGCATCCGCGCCGCCAGCTCCTTGCCGGTGCCGCTCTCGCCGGTGAGCAGGACGGTGGCGTCAGTGGGGGCAATGCGGGCAAGCACCTCGCGCACGCGCGAAATGGCCTCGCTGATCCCCAGGAGCAAGGGCTCGCCGCTTTCACCCATGCGCAGCCGCAGCTCGGCCACCTCCCGGCGCAGACGCGAGCGCTCGAGCGCGTGCGTGAGCTTCTGCATGAGCTCGTGGTCGTGAAACGGCTTGGTGAGGAAGCCGTAGGCCCCCTCCTGCATGGCCTGCACCGCGGTCTCGATGGAGCCGTGCGCGGTGAGCATGATGACGGACAGCTCGGGAGCACACTGCCGCGCGGCCCGGAGCACCTCCATGCCATCCATGTCCTCCAGGCGCAGGTCGAGCACCATCGCGTCCACGCGCTCCTGCGCGAGCCTGCGCAGGGCGCCTCTCCCCTCGCCCTCCACGGTCACGCGATAGCCGCGTGAAGTCATCCGCATGGACATGAGCTCCGCGAGCTGGAGGTCATCGTCCACCAGGAGCACATGGGGCTGCTGGACGGGGGACTCAGGTGTCAAGGCGGCCTCCAGGGGACGCGGGGTCCTCGAGGGGAATCCAGAAGGTGAAGGTGGCTCCAGGCCCGGGCGTGTCCGCGAGCGACAGTTCCCCTCCGTGCGCGGTGATCATCTCGCGCGCGATGGTGAGGCCCAGCCCCGTGCTGCGGCGCCCGCCGACCTCGAGGCTCGCGAAGGGCCGGAAGATCCACTCGCGCGCGTGCGCGGGCACGCCCGGGCCCTGGTCCGCGACGGACAGCTGGACCGCCGGCACGGGGCTGGCGGCGCCAGGGCGCTTGCGGCTCACCAGCTCACACGAGATGCGCACCGTCTTGCCCGCGCTGGAGACAGAGATGGCGTTGCTCACCAGGTTGGACAGGGCACGCTCGACAAGAGGGTCATCGATGGGCGCACGCACGGGCTTCGAGGCCGCTTCGTAGACCAATTGGACCTTGCGCTCATCCGCTTCAAAGGCGAGGTCCTGGAGGACGTTGCGGACAATCTGGTCCACCGAGGCCCCGGCATTGCGCTGCAGCGGCTGGCCGGACTGCACGCGCGACAGATCCAACACGGAGGTCACCATGCGGATCTCACGCTCGCACGCGGCCTGTGCGAGCTTCACCACGCGGGCCTGCTGCGGCGTCAGGGGGCCCGTGCTGCCATCGCCCAGGAGCGAGAGGGCCTCACGCACCCGCGCCAGCGGCGTGCGCAGGTCATGGGACACCGAGGCCACGAACGCGCTCTTGAGCTGGTCCAGCTCCGCCAGGCGCGCACGCATGCGGTCCAGATCCAGCGAGAGCGCGCGCAGCTCCTCGGGTCCGCGCAATGGGGGCAGGGGGCTGAAATCCCCCTGGCCAATGCGGCGCGCGTGCGTGGAGAGCAGCGCCACCGAGTTCGACACCGCGCGCGCCTGCGACAAGGCGAGCACTCCCGCGGCGAGGATGCCCAGGAGGCCGAAGAGTCCGCCCGAGCTCAGCGCCGCCGAGCCGATGGCACGCGCGTGGTCCTCCTTCGCCTGGATGGCCAGGCGCATGTCCCGCGTGCGCTCGGACCAGACCGTGGTGAGGACCTCATCCAGCTGAAGCCGCCGCTCACGCAGGGGAAACGACAGCATCGACTCACAGGTGCCGGCCTGCTCCAATTGCAGGGCGTACTGCACATAGTCCTGGGCGCTCGCGCGGAAGCCCGCATCGAGCTGCTCCGTGCCAGCGCCGAGCGCGGTCTGGAGATCCCGGCGTGCGCTGGCGACGGCGCGGTGCACGGTGGCCGCGCTGCTGTCGCGCTGCTCGCAGGCCACCACCCCGCGCCGCACCGCCAGTTCGAGCGCCCAGGCCGCGACGTACACACGCTGCTCCCGCTCGAAGGATGCGAGCTCCTCCTGCCCCACGCTCGCCACCACCTCGTGGGTGTGCATGAGGCCCACGGCCATCTGTGAGAACGCCGCCACCAGCAGCGCGGTGACCACCGCGTAGGACAACAGGAGCCGGGCGCGCAGTCGGAGCACCAACATGGCGCGCAATCTAACGCGCGTCCGTGCACGCGGCCCGTCCCTTCTCACGACCGTCTGCCGGTCCCGACAGTGTCGGTCCGAGCCGACAGGGGCGCTGCTGGGATGGACCGACAGCGGGGGCACGCCGCCCTCTGACACGGCGTCTGGCACGGCACCTGAAAGGTGCCGTCGTCCATGCGTTCAACGACCGCTCTCTCCAAGCGACCTTTCTCGACCCGGCGTGCGGGCGAGCTCCTCCAAAGCTGGCGCGAGATGGTGCACCCAAGCAGCCTGCCAGCCGATGCGGCCGCCGGCCTGAGCGTGGCGTGCGTGGCCCTGCCTCTCAACGTCGCGCTCGCGACCGCGGCGGGACTGCCCGCGAGCGTGGGGCTCGTCTCCGGCGTGGTGGCGGGCGTCGTGGGCGGGCTGCTCAGCGGCAGCCGCTTCCAGGTCACGGGCCCCGAGGCGGCGCTGCTGCCCCTGGCCGCGGCCATCGTGGCGGCGCATGGAGCCGCGGGCCTCGCCATCGCCACGGTGCTCGCGGGCGCCATGCAGGTGGCGTTGGGGCTCGCGCGCGCCGGGCGGTTCGCGCGGCTCATCCCCCGGCCGGTGGTGATGGGCTTCACGGTGGGCATCGGGCTCTTGCTGCTCAACACGCAGCTGCCGCGGCTGTTCGCGGTGGAGGACACGCACGCGAACGCCGTGGCGCTCGTGGCGCAGCGCACCTGGGGCGGACACGTGGGCTGGCTCGGGGTCGCCGCCGGAGCCCTCACGGCGCTGGCCATGGTCGCCCTGCCCCGGCTGCACAAGCGCATCCCCGCGGTGCTCGTGGGGCTGACGCTCGGCACCGGGCTCATGGTCTGGCTGGGGGCGGGCTACGACGCGGTGGGCGCCCTGCCCCGCTCGCTGCCCACGCCGTCGCTGCCGTCCTTCGAAGGCGTGCACCTCGCGAGCCTCCTGCCTGCGGCCCTGGGCCTCGCGCTGCTTGCGTCGCTCGGCTCGCTGCTCGCGACGAGCTCGCTGGATGCGCTCACGGGTGCGCGCACGCACAGTGACCTGGACCAGGACCTGATCGCGCAAGGGCTGGCCAACCTCGCGGCCGGTGTGTTCGGCGGCTTTCCGGTGATGGGCGCCATCGTGCGCGCCAGCGCGTCCATTCAAGCGGGTGCGCGCACCCGCGCCGCCTCTGTCATGCATGCACTGTGGCTCTTCGTGGCCATGGCGCTGCTCGCGCCGCTGGTGGCGCGCATCCCCATTGCCGCACTCACCGCCATCCTGCTGGTCGTGGGGGTGCGTCTGCTCAACCTGGAGGGCCTTGTTGCCATGTGGAATCAATCCAAGTCGACGTTGAGCGTGGTGGTCGTCACCGCGCTGGGCATTGCTGTGTTCAATGTGTTTGCTGGCATCGGGGCCGGGCTCGCGCTGGCGAGCCTCCTCTACGTGCGGCGCCATGGCGCCCTGCGGCTGGAGGTGCAGCGGGTGACGGATGCGTCGCAGCTGCAGCGCGGTCTGCACGTGCAGTCCCCGGAAGCACCCAACGCCCCCGAGGCGCTGGACCTCCTGGTTGCGCGGGTGGACGGGCCCATCCTGTTCATCAACCACCTCAAGCTCTACGAGCTCGTCGACGGCCCCCCCTGGGCGAAGCTCGTGGTCATCGACCTGTCGCGCGTGTCGCTGGTGGACGCCGCCGGTGCGGCGACGCTCCAGTACCTGGCGGAGTTCCTCGCCGTGCGCAGCTCGCACCTGGCCCTGGTGAAGGTGCCGCCCCAGCTGGAGGCCGCGCTCGAGCCGATTGCGCAACACCTGCTCGAAGCGCGGATGCATGGCTCGATCGAGGAGGCGCTCCTGGGGGCAGGCCTTGTGCACCCCGCGCCCGCGCCCGCGCCCATGGAGCCTGTCACCCTCCCCGTGCCCTCCGCGCACCCTGCGCACATCGCGCACTCCGCGCACCCGTAGAGCGCTGCGCACGGCAGCTGGTTCGCGATTGAGGGGCGGGATAGATAACCCGCCATGCTCAAGGTTCATCATCTCGAACGCTCGCGGTCGCACCGGGTGCTGTGGCTGCTCGAAGAGCTGGGACTGCCCTATGAGGTGGTCCACTACAGCCGGGACCCCAAGACGCTCCTGGCTCCGCCAGAGCTGGCCCAGGTGCACCCGCTCGGCAAGTCCCCAGTCCTCACCGACGGTGACGCCACCATCGCGGAGTCCGCGGCCATCCTCGAGTACCTCGTGGAGCGGCACGGGGGCGGCAGGTTCACGCCGCCACCAGGGACGCCCGAAGCCCTGCGCTACCGCTACTTCCTGCACTACGCGGAGGGCTCGCTCATGCCTCCGCTGCTGGTCGCGCTCATCGCGCAGCGCATCCGCAAGGCGCCGGTGCCCTTCTTCTTGAAGCCTGTGACCGGGCGCATCGGGGGGACGTTGGAGCAACAGCTCGTGCGCCCCAACCTCACGCGCCACGTGGGCTTTCTCGAAGCAGAGCTTGCGCGCTCGCCCTGGTTCGCCGGGGAGGCATTCAGCGTCGCGGACATCCAGATGAGCTACCCCGTGGAGGCGCTCTTGTCGCGCGGGGACACCACTCGGATGGTGCGGCTCAAGGACTTCCTCGCCCGCATTCGCGAGCGCCCGGCCTACCAGCGCGCGGTGGAGCGCGGCGGCCCCACGTTCCTTGAGTGAGTAAGGAAGGTGGTGCCTTTAGTAGGGGCGCACGATGCCGCTCCCCCGCGCGACAGGAACGGCCTGCGCTCACGAGCGACGAGGACGAACGGATGCAGCGAGAGCGCGCGGCAGCGGTGAGGCGCGGTTGCTCTGTTGCGATCCTCGATGGGCATGCCCAGGTGAAGAGGCATGCTCACCAAATCGTGCTTGAAGCTTGCTCGGGTGGCGCTGGCGGCGGCCGAGCAGGCGCTGCCGCGCTATAGCTCCAAGTACAGTCGCCACGACTTCACCCTGCCTCAATTGACAGCGTGCCTGCTGGTTCAGCGCTTCTACCGCTTGGACCTGCGAGGAGCGGAAGTGCTGCTCGTTGAGCATGAATCGCTGCGTCAGGTGCTCGGTCTCAAGAGCGCTCCGGACCACACGACGCTCTGGCGAGCACAACGCCGACTCCCCCCACCTCGGTTGGGGCGCCTGTTGGATGAAACGGTCCGCATGACGGAGCGCTCGGGCCTGATTCGCCCCAGTGGCAGTGCGGGCTCTACGCTGGCGCTGGACTCCACAAGTCTGGCGTCCGGGTGGACGAGCCGGCATTTCTTCCGCTTCAAGACGCGCCCTTCCGCGTGCGCTCGCGGGGGCTGGCGGGGCTATCCCAAGTGGAGCATTGGAGTCGACACGCGCAGCCACCTGCTTTTGGCCCAGGTCGCCGACGTGGGCCCGCGCCATGACACCTGCGAGGTGCAAGAGCTGGTGCTCCAAGCCCAGCACCGCCGCTCTTCGCGCATGCTTCTCGCCGATGCCGGGTATGACTCCGCGCAGACGCTTCAGCTCTGCCACACCCAACGGCTGCGCCCGATTATCCGAGTGAAGCCCCCGCCCAACTGTCCTCACCCTTCGCGGGTGCAGAATCCTGAGCGGAGGCACTTGCTGCGTAACCGTCCGGTGGACGTCGTGCCGGGACGCTTGAAGACAGGCCCCGGCCGTGCTCGGCGGGCGCCGCGAGGAGCGAGTTGTTCAGGGACTGAGCTGGAGGGGCGACTCGGGCGGGTCGGCGGTGCGTCGCCGCTTCCACTCGTGAGGTAGCAGCTCACCAATGCACGAGTGGGGATGCGTCTGCACACGCAGCAGCACGTCGGCCAGGTAGTCTTCGGGGTTGACGCCGTTGGCCTCGCAGGTGGCGACGAGGGCGTAGAGGCCGGCGAGATTCTCCCCCGCGGCCTCGTGGCCGACGAAGAGGAAATTCTTCCGGCCCAGGGCCGCCTTGCGCAGCGCCGCCTCCGAGCGGTTGTTGTCCAGAGGCAGGCGCGCGTCGGAAGAGAATCGCGTCAGGGCGTCCCATTGCTTCAGGGCGTAGGAGAGGGCCTGGCCCATGGGGCCCTTGGGCAGGTGGCGCGGAGTCTGCGATTCCATCCACGCACGCAGCGCCGTGAGGACGGGGAGGCTCTGCTGCTGGCGCAGCTCGCGGTGCGCGTCGGTGCGCACGACGGCCGCGTCGCGAGCCAGGGCTTCCACGCGGTAGAGGGCGAGGATGAAGTCCAGGGCCTGGCGGGCTTCGGGCGCGGTGGGGAGCGCCTCGAAGAAGCGGCGACGCACGTGGGCCCAGCAGCCCACGCGGACGCGCCCCTCGGGCAGCGTCACCGCGTTGTAGCCCGTATAGGCATCCACCACGAGGGCGCCCCGGGTGCCGCCCAGGACTTCCTTGGGCGTCGTGCTGGCCCGGCCCAGGCTGAAGCGGTAGCCCAGCAGCCACTCACCCGCGGGCGTCTGGGTGAGGAAAGTCCAGAGGTAGCCCTGGCGCGTCTTCTTCACGTCCAGCACGCGAAGCGGCGTCTCGTCGGCCCACACCACCTCGGCGGCGGCAATGACTTGCAAGAGGTGCTGGGACAGAGGCAGCAGCACCGAGGCGGCCTGGTGGAAGAGGTCCGTCAGGGTGCTGCGACTCATGGGCACCCCACCGCGCTCAATCCGCTGGGCCAGCCGGTGCAGTGGCATCGCGTCGGCGCACTTGGAAACCACGACGTGGGCCAGGAAGCCGGGGCCGTACTCGCCCCGGTCCACCACCCGGGCCGGAGGCGGGGCGGTGACGACGCCCCGGCCGCACGCGCACGAGAGGACTTCCTGCACGTGCACCTGCTTCTCGAAGCGGGCCGGCACGTACTCGTACACCACCGAGGTGCGGCCCTGGCCCAGGGGCTTCAAGTCCTCGCTGCCGCACGCCGGGCAGTGGCGCTCCTCGGCAGGCACCGCGTGGCGAATCTCCCGCGCCGGGGCCTCCTCGGCCTTGCGGGCGGCTCGCTGCTGGCGCTTCTGCTTCGCGGCCTCGGCCCGCGCCGCCTTCGTGTCCGCGCCGTCCCCGCGCAGCTCCGTCGCCACCGAAGGTAGCTTCTCCGCCCTGCGGCCGAAGACGTGGCGCTCCAGCGTCGCCATCTTCGCCTCCAGCGACGTCAGGCGCTCCTTGAGTTCCTCCGCCTCCTCGCGCCAGGGGCAGAAGTGGTCCTGAGGCAGCTCTCGGGGCACCTCACCTCAACACGCCTGCGCCGCGCCGCGTCCCGGGCCAGGCGCGTCAGGTGCCCGTGCGCCCGGGAGGCGTCCAGGCGGGCTGGCGCCTCACCTGGGCCACGTCGATGCCGTCCAGCAGCATGGCCAACTGCGTGGCGTCCAGCGTCACCGCCTGCGCGCCCGCGTCCACCGGCGGCAGCCGGAAGCGGCCCGTCTCCAGCCGCTTGTACAGAAGCACGAAGCCGCCCCGGCTCCACGTCAGCACCTTGACCCGGTCGCCCCTCCTGGAGACGAAGGCGAAGAGGTGGCCCGAGTAGACGTCCTCCCCCCATGCCGTGCGCACCAGCGCCATGAGGCCATCAATCGACTTGCGCATGTCCACCGGCTCCACCGCCAGCACCACGCGCACCGAGGCAGGCAGCGCGAACACCCTCTCACCGTCCCAACGCGGCGACGAGCCGGGCCACGTACGTCACGTCGGTGCCCACGGCGAATCGCACCCGCGCCCCGCTCGCGGCCACCACCTCCAGCAGGGACTCCGGCGCCGCGGGCGTCGTCGCCACCTGCACCGGCAAGAGTCTCACCGGCTCGACTCGCGACGGCGCGCTCCGTCGTGCTCGGTATACCCACGACTGCAACGTGCTCAGCCGCACGCCCCGCGCCAACGCGAACTCCCGCTGCGTCTGCCCGCTCGCCTCAAAGGCCTCCGCGATGCGCGCCCACTCCGGCTTCTCCACCTGCTTCGGCATACCCAGAAGCGTCCGCTGCGCGCCGCGCCCCCGGCAATCCCTCACGGCACGTCGTTGGCCGGACGGTTACCTTGCTGCTGCACCTTCCCAAACGCCTGTATGGCCAGCGTTGGCAGGCCGAGAGCTTCTTCTCCAGCCACAAACGGCGCTTCGGAGATGTGCTCGCGGGACGCACCTGGCGTCGACGCGCCCGCGAAACACTCCTGCATGGAGTGCTGCACAACTGTGCGCTCCTGCAGGCCGCCTGAGGATCGCAACAGAGCAAGGCGCGGTCAGTCCCCCTAAAAGACCGATGTGTCGATGCCGGAGCAGTCGAGGACGACTGCGCTGGAGCCACCGCTTGTAAAGGTCAGCGGCTTATTTAGTTCAAAGCCCTTGCAAACTGCCGCATCGTCATCAACGGCGACTCGCGTCTGCGTGTACGTCCACATGACCCCCGTGTCGTCCTGGCGTTCCAGAATGACAGCCGTCACCACATTACAAATGCCGCTGGGTCTCGGCTGATTGATCCACTTCTTTTTATTCATTCGTGTGAACAAAACCTCGAATGCATTGGTGCTGATGTGGCAGGTCTTTGCGATGATCTCCCTCATTTTCAAGTAGGCTTCGACTACGCACTGTGGCGTCTTGCATTCACACGCGGCCTCGTATTGTTCGAGCACCATCGTGTCGGCTCGATTTCGAGCCTCTGTGCTTTGCGTCGAAGCGGCGGCAAGTTTCTTGCGCCAATCTGAAAGATGGGCGACCGCGCAGCGTTTCGTGTTCTCTTTCATGAGACCATTGAGGTCGGCTGAAAGACTCTCTCGATCTTTCGCAAGCCCCGCCGCCACCTCCGCATCGGACTTGCGGCTGATGCTCGTCTGGATGAAACGACAGTTCAGCGTCTGGTACGGTGGCTCGCCGTCACAGTCCATCGACAGCCATGCATTGCTCCCAATGGCCGGGATGTCACCGAACATAGGTCGTAGTTCAGGCTTCGGCGGGGCCGCAGATACGGTACTGGCGAGCAGAATGCCAACTGTGAGAACGGAGAGGTGCATGCGGGTAAGCCTCCCGCGCCCCGCCCGGCCCCGTCAACGGGCACCCTGGGCGCTGGGGCGCCAGCTGAACCTCGTCCGCGAGCTTCTTCCTCGGAGCGTCACCTCTGCTTCTGAACCTTGTCCACACGCCGGGAGACGGTGGGGTATCGGCACCATGAAGACCGCTCCCACCATCTCGTCGCCACCAGCCCATCCTCGGGCCAGTCGGTGCCGCCGCACCGCCGGTGTTCATTGCATCTGCGGGCGAGGTGTCTTTCCGAGGTCAGCATATCGAACCGCAGGCCCACCAGCATCCAGGTCGCCGTAGTCCTAATCACGAAGGACGCCGGCGGCAGGTACCGTCTCAACGAATTGCACAGCGCAGCCGACGGAGAGGCCCAGCACAAACTAGCCATTTCCCTCCGAATCGACTCGGCGCGCGATTTGGTAGCAGCGCTGGACCACTTCTCGGAAGTGAGAAGTGCTCCTGTCGAGGTCATCAACTGCGGTCCCGAGCTGGGCACTTACGTCTGCCACAAACTCGCCACCACCCACGCGGCATAGGTGTCCCCGCCTTTCGATGTCGCGGTCATTCAGACGTTCATTGCAGTAGCCACCGGGTAGGCACCTCCGTTCGCCGCGCCCACCTTCGCGGTGCCGAAGACGCGACCGGAGGCCCTGCGCCTCGCGGCGGACCTGGCCGAGAAGATGGACGCCCAGCAGGCGCGACTTCTTGCCCAACAGCTAGCCGTGAAGTTCGTGGACCGGTACACGAGCTCGGAGACGTGCCTATCGTTGAGCAACTCAGCGAAGGGTCTGAGCATCCCTCCGATGACTCTCAATCGCTCGCGGGAGGAAGACCGCAGCACCTTCCGCAACCAGCGTAAAGTGCTGGAGCCCTACGCTGACTTCATCCAGCGGGGCTTCTTCGTCGTCTCGTACCCAACAGGCCTCTGTGCAGGCAGAAGGTGCCGCCCCGAATGAAGCCTGAGCGGGAAGTCAACGGTGGGTGTTGGCTGGAGCTGAGCGACACGGCGCAGTGTCTGCCGAAGACGGCGGAGCACAAGGACCGGTGCTTCGTCGCGGTGCCCGCGCCCGCCGGGCCAAGTCCTGTGGGAGCTTCCTCCGCGCGACGCCACGCCCGTGCGCCCCAGCGGGCGAGGTGGCGAATGACGGTCCAGGTCCCAAAGCGGCTGGACCGCCCGCATGAGCCGCCCGAGGAGCGCTTCTTGCGGTTCGTTGAGCGCTGGACAAGTGCTGTCGCGAGACTCACCTCCGCATCGAAGGGCTTCTGCGGCGACGGTGTTTCGTCGCATTCCGCGCTCTGCCTGAGGCTCTGCTCATCGAGGCGACAGTGGTAGTGTTGCCAAGCCCAGCGGGCGTCTGCGAACTCCTCCCGAGCGAGGGTCTTCAAGACTCAAACCATCCCCATCCGCTACGGGAGGCGGAAGACATGCTCATCAGGCACCCGCCCGGGGCGAAATTGGAGGGCACAATGCCTGCGGAGCAGTATTCGAAGAACTGGTGGATTGAGCTATGTGAGAGTCGGCTGGCGTCTGCACCGGCCTACGAAGAAGCAATTGGCGGCAAGTGGCTGCGAGGCCAATTTGGCGAGCTAGGGGTTGCGACCCATCAAGTCCAATGCCATCCTCTACTGCGCATAGTGTGTGCCGGCGATGGGGCGACGCTCCGGACGGCGAATGCCGCATTCAGTGAGTTGGCGTCGGCGCAACATTTCGATCAGCGTGTTGACGGCCTGCGTGACCTACGAGATGAGCACCAGTTTTGGGCTAAATGGAACGAAATTCGCTCGGCTTACTCCGTAGTGAGATCGGGGCTCAGCGTTTCGTTTCCCACGGAAAGGGGGAACAATTTGGGCAAGTCCCCGGAGTTCGTCTTCTCTTGGGGAGGCCAAAATGTCGCCGTCGAGGTGGCGACCATTAGTGAGACGAAGGAGAGAGTCGGTGCCCGCAACCGATTTCTCGACGAACTTCTCAGTGCCGTGAAGGCGGCGAAGAAGTCAGGCCGGGGCGGCGCTTTTGGCGGAGTCGTTCCTCAGCCAGAGCGTTTTGGTGGCGGATGGTCCACGGTATCAAAGCTCCGAAGCATTAAATCGGGGAGCAAGCAGAGTGTCGCTTACGGCGTGAAACTGTTGAACGTGATTGTTAGTTCCAATCTCCTACTGCCGCTGGACTTTCTTCCCGACGGCTATCTTGATAACGAAGGGCTGCGCTATCGCTACTCCGGGCGAATTTACAATGCCCATTATGGAATCAAAGGCCAATCCCTCTACTGGCACCACTCGATTGGGCGCTCCAATTCGTTTTCGCGAACGTCGAGCGTGCAAAAAGACAGCGGTCGATTTGTCGACAACACGTCCGTTTCGGCTGCTATTTGGACTATGCACCCACACTGCGATGACGGTTCGGCGGCACTCTCCTCACAGGAAGAGATCATCTATTGTCCGCTGGCGGGCGCCGGGGCCTCGGCGCCAGAAGGGCTTGTGAAGCAGCTCGATCAGGGCTTCCGATTCAACCGAAACCTGTCCGTAGTCCCTGGCCTGTCCGAGGAGTTTCCAGGGCCGCACCGGATTCGCTGACAGCCCACGCGAGCACCCGTTTCCCATTTTGCCTCCTGTGGACTGGCCACGGGCAAAGTGCCTGCTAGTACCACCTGATCAGATTCGTGAGGGGCCGCGCGGCAGGTTCGAGTCGTCGACGAGCCTGCGGCAGAGGGGGCAGACGCCTATCCAGTGCAACAGCACCTGTTGAAGACGGCGGCGGACTTCA
>NZ_RAWE01000077.1 GCF_003611695.1 Corallococcus carmarthensis
GGCGCGGGGCGCGGACGGCGCCGGCCAGGACCAGGGCGCCCACCACCTTGTCCACGGCGTTGTGGCGGCCCACGTCCTCGTGGGCGGCGAGCAACTCGCCGTGGGCATCCAGCGCGGCGGCGGCGTGGACTCCGCCGGTGTGTTCGAAGGTGTGCTGGATGTCGCGCAGGCGTTCGGTGGCGCGGGCCACGGTGTGGGCGGAGAGGACGGGGCCGGGGGCGACGCTTTCGCAGCGGGCCAGCAGGTCGTCCACGTCGCGGCGGCCGCACACGCCGCAGGCGGAGGTGGTGAGGGTGCCGCGGCGGGTGGCCTCCACGCGCTCCAGGTCGAGCACGGCACCGGCGGCGGGGATGACCTCCAGCACGTTGCCGTACCCCTCCTCGCCGGGATGGCCGCAGTGGAAGAGGCTGCCCAGGTCCTCGCCGTCCTGGAGGATGCCCTCGGCGAAGAGGAAGCCGACCGCGAGCTCGCGATCATGTCCGGGGGTCCGCATGGTGGTGGCGACGGTGTCACCGTTCACGCGGATCTCCAGGGGCTCCTCCACGGCCACGCGGTCATCCTCGGCCGCACGGAGCGTGTCTCCGTCGAAGCGGCGCACGGCGCGGTGGGTGACGCCGCGCGGTTCTGGACGAAAGACCTTCGGCGTCGCGGATTGATCACGCAGCCACGCGGTCAGGAAGTCCGCGACGGCGTGCGCGGTGGCGGGCAGGCGCGGACGCGAGGCCACGGAGGACGGGAGCGCGGGGGCGTCCGTCACCAGGGCGAGCACGCCGGGGCGGGAGGCCGCGAGCGGTGCTTCCAGGCCCTCGCGCCACACCTCCAGCTTCGGGAGGGGGCCGTCCTTCCAGCCCTCCACGAGCACCAGGTCCACGCGGTCCTCGGCTCCCGCGATGAGCGCGGGGGACAGCGGCTGCCGGGTGGTGAGCTGCGTGCCGTCCGGCGTGGCGAAGCCCGTGAGCACGGCGCCCGCGGCGGCCAGGCGCGCGGTGTCGCTGCCCGGGCGGTGGAGCGGGTGCGCATCCGAGGAGTGCTTCACGTACGCCACGCGCAGGCCGCGCGAGGCCAGCTCCGGCAGCAGGCGCTCCAGGAGCGTCGTCTTGCCGGCGCCGGCCCCACCGATGACGGCGATCATGGGAGGCGGCTTCACGCGGCCTCCACGGCCTGGAAGTCCGGCTGTTCGAAGAGCTGCACGTCCACGGACTCGCCCTGGGCGAAGTCGGCGCGGCCGGCGGGGAGCACGGCCCAGCCCCGGGCCGCCACGTTCTGGAGGATCTGTCCGGCGCCCTGGGGACGCAAGCGCGCCCACGGTTCGGCGCGGTCCTCGCGCGCCTCGAGCGCCGCGACGGTGACCAGGTAGGTGAGGCCGGCCTGCTTGTGGCGTGACTCGGAGAGGCGGGCGCGGGTGACGCGGCGCTGTTCGACGACGCCCTGGTGCTTGAAGAGGAGGGGCCGCGCGAACTGATCAAACGCGACGGTGGCGGCGCCGGGGTTGCCGGGCAGCACGACGATGGCGGTGGAGCCCAGGCGGGCCACGGCCACGGGCTTGCCGGGCTTGAGCGCGACTCCGTCCACGAGGAAGCGAGCGCCCATCCGCGTGAGGACGCGCTTTACGTAGTCCTTGTCGCCCACGGACGCGCCGCCGGTGGTGATGAGCACGTCGACCTGGGGCGCCAGCGTCTCCAGCTGCGCGTGCAGCTCCGTCTCGTCGTCGCGCGAGCGGGCCAGGTGCGTGACGTCCGCGCCGGCCTCGCGGGCGAGCGCGGCCACGAGGAGGCGGTTGCTCTCGAAGACCTGGTGGGGTTGGGCGGGCTGGCCGGGAGCAACGAGCTCGTCCCCGGTGGCGATGACGGCGACGCGCGGCGCGGGGCGCACGAGCGCGGTGGCCTCGCCCAGTGACGCGAGCACGCCGAGCACGGTGGCGTCCACGCGCTGGCCGGCGGGGAACAGCGGCGTGCCGGCCATCACCTCTTCGCCGGCGCGGCGCAGGTCATGGCCGGGCGTGACGGAGATGAAGAGGTCCACGTGGGTGCCGTCGTCGGTGGGGCGCGCGGCCTCCTGGCGGACGACGGCGTCGGCGCCGGGGGAGAGGGGGGCGCCGGTGAAGACGCGCGCGGCCTCGCCGGGCTGGAGGGTGAGGCGTGGCAGGTGTCCGGCGTAGACGGTGTCGACGATGCGCAGGCGCGCGGGACGGTCGCGGTTGGCGCCCCGGGTCTCCTCGGCGCGCACGGCCCAACCATCCATGGCGGAGTTGTCGCAGCCGGGCAGCGCGCGTGACGCGGCGACGCCAGCGGCGAGGAACCGGCCATGGGCTTCCAGCAAGGGAAGGCGTGCGGGGGCCGCGGGCACGATGGCATCGAGCGCGGCCAGTCGCGCGGCGGGGAGGGGAGTCAGCGGCATGCGTCCAGGAGGGGGAGCCTGACTCTACGACGGGGTGCGCGTGCCTTGTCCACGGGGGGCATGGGAATGGCGGCTGCTCCCTCCCTCTGGGGCTTGGCGAAATCCGGGGAGTGGCGTGCTTTCCGGGCGGAGTGGGGGAGGAGTGGACGGAAGGAAAGCTGTGTAGGGTCGGCGCACATGGACGGATCCGCGACCTTTCCCGACGTAACGCTGGCCATCCTGGCAGGAGGGCAGGGGACCCGGCTGGGAGGCGTGGCCAAGGGGCTGCTGAGCGTGGAGGGGCTCACAACCTTGGAACGGCTGCGGGCGTTCGGGTCGCATTTCGGGGGCACGGTGTTGGTGGCGAATGTTCCAGAACCGTACGAGCGCTTCGGGATCCGCACGGTGGCGGACACGGTGCAGGGCAAGGGTGCGCCTGGAGGCGTTCACGCGGCGCTGGGCGCGGCCCGCACGCCCTGGGTGTTCGCGGTGGCGTGTGACATGCCGTTCGTCACGGAGGCCGCGGCCCGGGTGGTGCTGGACGCACGGGGCGTGGATGTGGACGCGGTGTGCTTCGAGCGTGAGGGACGGTGGGAGCCGCTCTTCGCGGCGTACCGTTCGGAGTTGGTGACACGGTGGGGGGAGGCGCTGGTGGAGGATCCGTCCATGCGGCGGGTGCTGATGCGGTTCCGCACGCGGACCTTGCCTGTGGACGCACTGCGCGCGGTGGATCCGGAGCTGCGCGCGTTGGCGAACGTGAACACGCCGGAGGATCTGGTGCGCTACGGCGTTGCGTTGCCGCAGCGGTGAGTCCGGGACGTGGGCGTGCGGGGCGGGTTGACGGGGAAGGGCGAAGGATGGACCCTTTCAGGATGACCCGGGACTGGAACTCGCTGATTCGCTTCGCCCTGGAGGGCGCGGAGGGTGAGCCCTTCCTGCGCCTGCTCAAGGAGCGGCTGCGGACCGGGAGTCAGGTCGTCAGTGTCCGGTTGGAGAACGCTGGAGGAAAACCGGAGTACGTCCTCATCCTGTCGCTGCACAAGCAGCTGTCGGAGATGCGGGTTCCCCACTCGGAGGCGTTCACGGCTTGGTCGTTCGATACGGGGACGCGGATGGCCGACGAGCAACAGGAGCAGTCGCGGTTCGTGTTGCTCCTGGGTGAACGGTTCGCGGTGCTCGCCGATGATGTTGGGCCGGACGTGCTGATGGCGCTGATGTCGAACCACCTGCCCGCACTGGGGGCGCCGCGCGCTAGCGAGGCCGCGCGGCACTTGCGGTCTTCGCGGCATGTGGACAGCGCCGTGCGCCGTGCCGCTGAGAAGCTGGACTTCGTCCTGGTCGGGTTGGCTCGCGCGCTGGGGCGCTCACTCAAGTACGACGAGGCCAAGACCGGACGGATCTTGGATGGGGCGCTGGCGCAGTGGATCTCCCAGCCGCCTCGGGTACTGGGCCTGGATGCCCAGACTCAGCCTCCGCTTTAGCCCTTCCACGCATTCACTTGGTCGACGAAGGCCTGGAAGCTTGGGCGTGCTGAAAGTCGCTTGATGGCTTCCGGGTGTTGGAGACAATCAAGAGCCATGCGCTTCTGATCTCGACTGGATGGCAGCGGCTTGCCAAAGCAGTCCTTCTTCAGAACAGGCCGGTGGTAGCGCTGCTCGGGGGATGGCTCCGTGAACGCATGCCCCTTTGCGATGAGGAGCCAGGTCTCCAGGGTCTGGACGGGCACGACCACGCAGGAACGATAAGGGTCTTCGCGCCAGCTCGTGGGAATGGTGCTGTGCAGCCAGCACACGCGGCACCCACGCTCATTCGCGCATTCCTGGGCGGAGTCGTGCGATGGGTGGTGAGGAAGCCCGTGCGTGCTCCCACCGTCGTTGTCGATGGCGACGAGCGCGTGACGGACGCCCTGCTGCGCCGCCGCGTTGAGGTACAGACCTGCCTGCTTGCGCACGTGCTTGCAGCCGTTGAATTCGATCTCGCTCTTCCATGCCTGCACGGGAGTGCCGAGAACCCGTTCAAGGAGGTAGCGGTAGAGTTCCCCGTCATAGGCGTGGAACTCACTGGCGATGGCGACCGTGAGCACGGGACCTCAGAATGCAGTGCTGAAGGCGCCAGTCTCCAGAAGATCTCCCGGCGGGGCCTGTTGGAGCGCTTCAACGAGTTCGGGCACATCGCTCAAGCGCTTTACGCGCGTCCCTGTGTCGGAGCGGCGGAAGAGGAGGACTGCTTCCAGTTCATCGCGGAAGGCGTTGAGGAGAACGGTAGAGTGCGTGGCGATGATGAACTGGCATTGACGCTCGCGGACGATGTCCTTGAGGAGGTCGACCAGTTCGCGAAGCCGCTTGGGGTGGATGGACTGCTCGGGTTCCTCGATGCACAGCAGTTGCCCAGGTTCTACGCTGAGAGAGAGCATGACAAGTGCCGTGAATACGAGCACGCCATCCGATACGTGCGCTGCATCAAACTCCAAACCATCTTTTTGGCGAAACCAGAGTCTTTGAAACCCTGGGACAGGAGCAGGCCGCACAAGGACGTCGACAATCTCGGGTAGGCACTGGGACAAGAACTTATTTAGTGCTTCAGCCTTTTCGGGCATGGCACCGCGCCATAGTCCAAGGACTGCCGCTATGCCTCGGCCATCGAGACCGATTTCCGGGCTAGGCACTACCTCGGCGTCACTGCGCAGAGTGCTGATGGATAGTTTGATTGTCTTGCTGCCTGCGAATGGGATCGAAAGTTGATCGACTTCTGCGTGCTGCTTCGACGTCATCATGTTTCGGTGTTGGAAAATGAACGTGTTTCCGTCGAGGGGGGGCGGTCCGGCCAAGGGGGTGGATATTGCCGGATTGGAAAGCCGGTTGCCCTTGAGTCTGTTGAAATTGAGTGCGTCGTCTTGATTGTTGAATTTCTCTTCGAGCAGGGGCTTGTTGGTGTTGGGCGACAAGCCAATGGCGTAGGTGCTTCGTGAAGCGGCCCATGCAATGTGGCAAGGCTGTGGACCTGCATCTGGACGGCGAAAGAAGACTTCTCCCTCCTGATCAATGGCTGCTGTGAGTCCTGCGGTCACTGCATTGGAGAGGAACCGCGCCACGCTCATGAAGTTCGACTTGCCGGAGTTGTTCGGCCCCACGAGCACAGTGATGGGCTCCAGTGGGATGGTCTGCTCTTCGCCGAAGCTCTTGAAGTTCCGGAGCGTGATGGACTCAATCATGCGCCGAACGTAGCACTCCCTACCGACAAGGTAAGGCGCGGCGTCACGGCTCCGGCTGCGTCTCCATGAACCGCGCATACGGTGCATCCGGCCGTGGCGCCGTGCGCGCCGCGCCCTGACCCAGCACGGGCAACGGGAAGCTCAGCGGCTTCCCATCCGATGCCACCGCGTTCCCCTCCACCTGCGCCGCGCCCAGTCCCTGTCGCTGTCCCTGGAACGTGGCCTGTGGATTCCTCGCGGACGCCTTGCCCGCCTGGATGATGCCGTAGCGCGCGGCCACCGCGCCCACCGTGGACAGCACGTCCGCCGTCACCTGCTTCCACCGCGACCTTCCCGGCAGCACGTCCACCACCAGGCCCGCCAGCGAACACGTCCGCGACAGCATCCACAGCGCTCCAGACACTCCCGAGCGCAGCGGCCTGCCCACCTCCACCACCTGCCGCGCCTCCAGCTCCACCGCCTCGCGCGTGAGCACCTCCGCCACCTTGCCCGCCACGCGGAAGCGGCGCAGCACGCGTTCCTCCGCGTCCGTGTGCGGCAACAGTGACAACAGGCTCCCAGCGCTCGCCGTCGCGGAAGACATGAAGAACAGCGGCAGTGTGCGCCCCACCTGCTGCCACAGCGGCACCGCCGTGTTGCTCACCAGCACCGCCGTGTACCCCGCGAGCGGCAGACCCAGCACCGCGCCCATCCGCCCCGCCACTCGCCCCAAGCCCCCCAGGATTCCGGGCCGCCGCCTCAACACGAACGCCGCCGTGTTCACCGCGCCCGAACCCGCCAGCACCCACGACCCCATGCTCATGGGTGACGTGGGCCGGAACACCCGCAACATGTTCAGGAACCGCGACGGCCGGCCCAGGTCGTGGATCAACAGCCCCGCGCTCACGGCATCCCCCGCCAGGGCCACCGAATGACAACGCTCCGCCAGCCGCTCCAGCCCGCGGCCCCCCAGCGACTCCAGCGCCACTCCGAGCACGCTCGCCGCGCCCGCCACCCCGCCCACGTAGAAGTACGCGGGCACGGTCCAGATCCACAGCGGCTCCTTCAACACCGGCATGCCGTAGTAGCTAGGAGCCTCCGCGCTGTCCGGTCCCGACCTCGACGGCACCGTGGACAGCACCCCCGCTCCCTGCCTCGCGGGCTCCGGATCCTTCACCCGCTGCTGGGAACCCTCGCCCTCCAGGATGCCCGCGCGCGGGTCGATGTTCCGTCCGTCCGCCTTGCGTTGCAGCCGGTCCAGCAGCGTGTCGTCGCTCATCCTCGGCCCTCCCGCCCGAACGCCACCGCGCCCATCGCCACCGCAACCATGCCCACCGCGCCCATCGCCACCGAGGCCCACGACCGCAGCGCCTTCTTCGTCGGCACCACCGGATCCGGCGGCAGGTTGTAGACCTCCGGCTTGTCCAGCAGCAGGAAGAACGCGTTGAGCCCACCCGTGCCCGGCTGGTTCTCCGCGTCCTTCCCGTACAGGTACGCGTCCGTCACGCCCTGCTGATGCAGCGTGCGCACCCGCGACTCCGCTCGCGCGTGCAGTTCATCCAGGTCGCCGTACTGGATGGACGCCGTGGGACACGCCTTCGCGCACGCGGGCGTCTGGTCGTCGCCGATGCGGTCGTAACAGAGCGTGCACTTCCACGCGCGCCCGTCATCCTCCCGCCGGTCAATCACTCCGAACGGACACGCCGACACGCAGTAGCCGCAGCCGTTGCACACGTCCGGCTGCACGTAGACCGTGTCGAACTCCGTACGCACGATGGCGCCCGTGGGACACGCCTCCAGGCACGCCGCGCGCTGGCAGTGCTTGCACACGTCCGACATCATCAACCACGAGAAGTCCCCCGCGCCCGACGTCTGCCCCTGCAACGGCACCGGCCGCTCCACGAACGCCACGTGCCGCCACGTCGACGCGCCCAGGTGCGCCGTCTGGTCGTAGGACATGCCCGTGAAGTGGAAGCCGTCGTCTGGAAGCTGGTTCCACTGCTTGCACGCGACCTCGCACGCCTTGCACCCGATGCAGAGCGTCGTGTCCGTGAAGAACCCCTTGCGGCTCCCCATGCGCCTATCCCTTCCCCTCGGGTTCCTGCGCTTCCGAGTGGTCCGTGTCCTGCGGCGGCGTCACGTCGCGCGGCACCTCTGGCTCCGTGAGCGGAGGCGGCGCCGCTCCCGCCGCGGCCCGTTCTCCCGAGCGCATCCGTCCCGCTCGCAGGTCCGCCGTGAACACCTTCGACTCCTGGATGTCCACGTTCTGATCCGCGACGAATGCCGTCAGCTCGTTGGCGCCCTCACCGCGCACGCGCCCCGTGACGCCCCAGTGATACGGCAGGCCAATCTGGTGCACCTGCCGCCCCTTCACCTTCAGCGGGCGGATGCGCTCCGTGACCAGCGCCCGGCACTCCAGGTCCCCTCGCGCCGTGGCCAACGTGCACCAGTCCCCGTTCTTCAGCCCCTTCTCCCGCGCCAGCTCCGGGGAGATTTCGCAGAACATCTCCGGCTGCAATTCGCTCAGCCAGGACAGCCAGCGCGACATGCCGCCCGCGGTGTGGTGCTCGGTGAGCCGGTACGTCGTGACCAGGTACGGGTAGCGAGGGTCGCCCCAGGCCCGGTGGTAGGGATTGTCCTTGCGCCTCCACTCCTCGCGCGTGGGGTTGCACTGCTGCGCGTAGAGCGGGTTGGAGACCACCGACTCCATGGGCTCGTAGTGCGTGGGCAGCGGCCCGTCCAGCATCCCGCTGGGCGCGAAGAGCCAGCCCTTGCCGTCCGCCTGCAAGAGGAACGGATCATTGCCCGCGAGCGTCGCCAGCCCCGTCGCGCCCTCGGGCGGCCGGTACTCCGGCGGCCGGTCCGCGATGAAGTCCGGCACGTCCTCGCCCGTCCACTTCTTCTCCCCGGCGTCCCACCACACGTAGCGCTTGCGCTCGCTCCAGGGCTTGCCGTCCACGTCCGCCGACGCGCGGTTGTAGAGCATCCGCCGGTTGGCGGGCCACGCCCAGCCCCACTCGGGCGCCACCCACGTCTGCTGCTGCGCCGGCTTGCGCCGCGCGGCCTGATTGACGCCGTCCTTGTAGCAACCCGAGTAGATCCAACAGCCGCACGCCGTGGAGCCGTCGTCCTTCAGCGCCGTGAAGCCGTCCACCAGCTTCCCATCCGCCACCGTGTAGCCGTTGATCTCCTTCAGCACGGCTTCCGCGGACGGCTCCGCGTGCGGCCCGTGCGTCGGGTAGTCCCACGTCAGGTCCAAGAGCGGCGCGTCCTTCGCGTCCGAGGAGCCCGCGTAGAGCCGCCGCAGCTTGCGCCCCAGGTGCCAGGCGAAGTGCAGCTCGCTGCGCGTGTCCCCCGCTGGCTCCACGGCCTTGTGGTGCCATTGCAGCAGCCGCTGCGTGTTGGTGAAGCTGCCGTCCTTCTCCGTGTGCGCGGCGGCGGGGAAGAAGAACACCTCCGTGGGGATGTCCTCCGGCCGCACCTGCCCCGACTGGACCTCCGGTGCCGTGCGCCAGAACTCCGCTGTCTCGATGAGGGTGAAGTCGCGCACCACCAGCCAGTCCAGGTGGCGCAGCCCCTTGCGCTGGAGCGCCCCGTTCATGCTGCCCACGGCGGGGTTCTCGCCCATGACGAAGTAGCCCTGGAGCTTCCCGTCCGCCATGTCCGCCACCGTCTGCATGTGCGAGTGATTGCCCGTCAGCCGGGGCAGGTGGCTGAACAGGTAGTCGTTGTCCTTCGTGGCCTTGTCCCCGAACCAGGCCTTGAGCAGCGACACCGCGTACTTGGGGAACTCCGACCACCAGCCGCTGCCGGACTTGTTGTCGCGGATGTAGTGCTCCAGCCCGACCGTGGCCTCCGCGTGCGGCATGGGCAGGTAGCCCGGCAGCAGGTTGTAGAGCGTGGGGATGTCCGTGGAGCCCTGGATGGACGCGTGCCCGCGCAGCGCGAGGATGCCGCCGCCGGGCCGGCCGATGTTGCCCAACAGCAACTGGAGGATGGCCGCCGTTCGGATGTACTGCACGCCCACCGAGTGCTGCGTCCAACCCACCGCGTAGCAGAACGCGCTGGTGCGCTCCGGGTTGGAGTTGGCACACAGTGTCTCCGCCACCTGGAGGAACAGCGCCTCGTCCACGCCGCACACCTGGGACACCACCTTCGGCGTGTAGCGCGAGAAGTGCCGCTTCAGGAGCTGGAACGCGCACCGCGGATGCTGGAGCGTTTCGTCGCGGTGCTCGTTGCGCAGGTCCACCTGGGACTCGTGCCCGCCGCCGCCCGCGCCCGGTTCGTCCGTCAGCTCCTTGTGGCCCGCCGCCGGCACCACGCCGGGCACGCCTTCGTACTGCCAGGTGTGGATGTCGTAGCGGTGGTGCTTCGCCTGGAAGCCGCTGAAGAGCCCCTCCAGGTCCTCCGTGTCCACGAAGTCCTCACGGATGAGCGTGGCCGCGTTGGTGTACTGCACCACGTAGTCGCGGAAGTACCGCTCGTGCTCCAGCACGTAGTGGATGAGCCCGCCCAGGAACGCGATGTCCGTGCCCACGCGGATGGGCGCGTAGAGATCCGCCACCGCGCTGGTGCGCGTGTAGCGCGGGTCCACATGGATGACCTTCGCGCCCCGGGCCTTCGCCTCCATCACCCACTGGAAGCCCACCGGATGGCACTCGGCCATGTTGGACCCCTGGATGAGGATGCAGTCCGAGTGCTGCAGGTCCTGCTGGAACGTCGTGGCTCCACCGCGGCCGAACGTGATGCCCAGACCGGGCACCGTGGACGCGTGTCATATTCGAGCCTGGTTCTCCACCTGCACGACGCCCAGCGCGCTGAACAGCTTCTTCAGGAGGTAGTTCTCCTCGTTGTCCAGCGTCGCACCGCCCAGGTGCGCCATCCCCAACGTCCGGTTCACCTGACGGCCCTGCGCGTCACGCTGTTGGAACGTCGCGTCGCGCGTGCGCTTCACGCGCTCGGCCACCTTGTCCATCGCCTCTTCCAGCGGGATGGGTTCCCACTCCGTGCCGCCGGGGCGTCGGTAGAGGACCTGCCGCACGCGTTGCGTTCCCGTGACCAGCTGGAAGGTCGCGGCGCCCTTGGGACACAGCCGTCCGCGCGAGATGGGGGAATGCGGGTCGCCCTCGATGTCGAGGATGCGCCCATCGCGCACGTGCACCTCCTGCCCGCAGCCCACCGCGCAGTACGGGCAGATGGACTTCACGACCGCATCAGCGGACTTCGTGCGCGGCTCCAGCGAGCGGCTGCGCGCCGTCATCGCCGTGTCCCCCAGCGCCCGGCCGTCTCCTCGGGTGAGCTGCCGCAGCACGGGCCAACCGTTCAACAGGTCGCGGAACTTCAAGGCCGCTCCTCCACTCCGGGACGCACGGGGTACCCCGTCCCCCAAGATGGAGACGCACCCTGGCGCGGGCCAGTGCCTCGAAGGCAGGAGCAGGCGGGCAGGCATGAAAATGCGCGGTGCCCGAAATCAGACCGGGGGGCTCGAATCGTTATTTCTCCATGGTGCCAACGCCTCTTCCGGCTGCCCCCTCCCCGCTGGCCTGCGTGCCTTCAGGAGGAGCCGGAGGACCCACAGCCACGTGACGGCCGGACGTGGCGGAGAGCGAGTGGAGACACTGCATGACAGACAGTGCCCCCCTCATCCTCTTGATCGAGGACGAGGAAGACATCCGGGACGCGGTCGCGACGCTGTTGGAGATGGAAGGCTATCGCGTCGCGCAGTGCATCAATGGTGAGGACGCATGGACCTGGCTGAGGCTCCATCCCCGCCCAGGCCTGGTGCTGCTGGACCTGATGATGCCGGTGATGGACGGACAGGCCTTCCTCGCGAAGCTGTCCCAGGAACGCATGCTGGAGGGCGTGCCCATCATCGTGCTGTCCGGCAGCCCCTTCCGTCCGCCAGGCGCGGTGGCCTACCTGCGCAAGCCGGTGGCGGTGGATCCACTGATGGAAGTGGTGCGCCGCTTCCTGCCGTCATCCGGGGAAGGCCCGGAAGGACCTCCCACGTCGTGAAACATGTGTCGCGTGATGGGTGGCGGGTCCATCCAGGACTCGCGATGGAACGAGACCTGTGGAATCCTCGCGCCCCGTCAGGTCCCCGCCTGGTCCATTCCCCCTCATTCAAAGGACGACGCTGATGCCGCACGGCGCGCTGAATCTTCCCGAGGACGTCGCCCGTGACCTGGAGGCACGCCTGGCCGCGACGACGCCGGAGGACACGAGCCGGGGCCTGTTCTTCCTGGGCGTGCTGGACGCGGTGCGGTTCCTGGGCGGACCGGAAGCGGTGACGCGCTGTCTGGAGCAGGTGGGCGAGACCGCCGACTTCATGCCCATGCAGACCTATCCGTTCCCGCGCTTCCTGCGGCTGTCCTACGTGGCGGCCGAACAGCTCTCGCCGCTCGTCGGCGGTCATGAGGCGGCGCAGCGGCAGATTGGCACGCAGGCGATGCTGGACTTCCTCAACTCCATGTTCGCGCGCGACTTCGTGCAGCAGGCCGGAGGCGACCCGAAGCGGCTCTTGGAGTTGATGCACTCCGGCTACCGCACGGCGCTGAACTTCGGCGAGCGCACCGTGGAGTGGACGGGGCCCACGTCCGGCCGGGTCATCATGAAGCGCTCGCTGATGCCGGTGCCCTACAACGAGGGCATCCTCCAGTCCGCGTTGGAGGTGACGGGCGTGCACGACGTGCAGGTGCGCGGGCAGGCGCAGTCGCTGGTGGACGCCGTCTACGACGTGTCCTGGTCGTAAGGCCCGCGTCTCCCGTCTCCCGGCCCGGAGGGCAGCCAGCCGAGCGGGCCATGCGCTGAAAGATTCCGGGGGCTTGCCTCGTGCGAAGCCCGGCCGGAAGGCCCACCTCAGGCGAGGAGGGGCGAAAGCGCATGGCGCGTCACGAGGACTTGAGGGGACAGGTGGCCATCGTCACGGGCGCGTCGAGCGGCGTGGGGTGGCAGTCCGCGCTGCGCCTGGCGGAAGCCGGCGTGCGGCTGTGCGTCACCGCCCGGCGTCAGGCGGCGCTGGAGCGGCTGCGCGTGGAGGTGCTCCAGCGCGGCGGCGAGTGCCTGGTGAGTGAAGGCGACGTGACGGTGGCGGAGGACGTGGAGCGCGTGGTGCGCGAGTGCGTGGAGCACTACGGCCGCGTGGACCTGCTGGTGAACGCGGCCGCGGTGCAGTCCTACGGCTACTTCGACCAGCTGCCCTGGGAACACATCACGCGCGTGTTCGACGTGGCGTGCTTCGGCTACTTCCGCTTCGCGCGCGCGGTGCTGCCGCACTTCCGGATGCAGGGCCACGGCCACCTGCTCAACATCCAGTCCATGTTGTCGTCAGGGGCCGCGCCGCTGTTGTCCGCGTACGCGGCGGCGAAGCACGCGACGCTCGGGTGGGCGCAGTCG
Organism: Corallococcus carmarthensis; assembly: GCF_003611695.1. GTDB lineage: Bacteria > Myxococcota > Myxococcia > Myxococcales > Myxococcaceae > Corallococcus > Corallococcus carmarthensis. The sequence continues at coordinate 12,962 of NZ_RAWE01000077.1, forward strand.
CTGGAGATGGAGCTCGCGGGCACGGGCATCCAGGTCTCCAACGTGATGGTGCCGTCCGTGTCCACGCCCATGTTCGACCACGCGCCCACGATGCTGGGGTGGAAGCCCGTGCCGGTGCCGCCCACGTACGACGTGGACCTGGTGGCCCGCGCGGTGGTGCGGCTGGCGAAGCGGCCGGGCCGCACGTCCGTGCCGGCGTTCCTCCAGGGACGGTTGATGCTGTGGCTCAACGGCGTGGCGCCGTCGGTGGGCAAGGCGGTGCTGAGCCGCTTCGGCGCGCGGATGCAGACGACGGACGCGCCGTTGGATCGCCCCGAGGGCAACCTCTTCACCCCCATGGCGGAAGGCGTGGGCCCCCGAGGCAGCGTGCCGCCGACGCCCGCGTGGGTCCGCTTCAGCGCGACGCTGGGCCTGGCGGCGCTGACGGGCGGAGTGGTGGGCGGCGCGGTGCTGGGCGCTCGCGGCCTGATGCGCGCGGTGCGCTGAACGGGACACCGCTCTTCCGGCGCGCGGCCGTCCAAACCTGTCCGACAGCCGGACAGGTTCAGGCGGCGCGCTGTGGACGGGGAGTCCACGCGGGGTTCTCACCTTCTCATTCGCGGTACAGATTTCAGACCCGAAAACCCGGCGCGCAACGCGATCAGAATTTTCCTGTTCGTGGCGCTGATGGTGTCGTGTCAACGAAGTGTCCACACGACGGGAAAACATCCTCGCGTTGCGGCGGGCTTTGGCTAGAAGGGGCCCCGCATGCGCACCGGGAAGGGTCGGCCGGGCGCGAACGTGAGGAGCAACCTCGATGCGTGGAAACAACAAGTGGACGGGCCTGGCGCTGGTGGCGGGTCTCGCGGTGTCGTCGCAGGCGGTGGCGGCGGATGAGCCGAACCTGAACAGCGACCCCGGCAAGTCGTCGGAGTTCGGTCAGGAGAGCCAGGTCGTCATCAGCCAGGAGCTCAACGGCTTCCTGGGCTACAACACGGCCTCGGAAGTGTTCCTGGTCCGGCTGGAGCCGTCCGCGGACTACTTCCTCCAGCAGAACCTGTCGGTGGGCGCGTCCGCGCTGGTGGCCTTCGGCTTCGGTGACAGCACCGTCGTGGGCCTGGGCGTGCTGGGCCGCGTGGGCTACCACCTGCCGCTCAACGAGCGCGTGTCGCTGTGGCCCAAGGTGGGCTTCGGCGTGCAGTTCGCGCACGTGCCGAACGCCAGCGACGTGAACTTCGTCCTGGATTTCAACGCCCCCATCCTGTTCCACGTCTCGCCGCACTTCTTCGTGGGCGCGGGCCCGCAGGTGCGCGCGGTCATCAGCCAGAGCGTGGGCAGCCTGGGTTCGGAGCAGGGCAACTTCTCCGGCAACGACGTGACCATCGGCATCACGACCACGGTCGGCGGCTACTTCTAGCCTCGGGCCTTTCCTGGCACCCCGGGCTTGCTGCCCGGGTGTCGGGGAATGAAAGACCCGTGACGTAGGACGCAGCGCGTTGACGTCACGGGTTGGATGTGTTGGGTTGGAGGTTGCCATGTCCGTGCTTCCGTTCGCATCCCGGCTGCCCGCGTTCGCCCCCCTGCATCCGCTGGGGAGGGGCCCCTTGGGCGAATGGGTGTCCCTGGTGTGGCCGCTGGAGCAGGACTCCGCGGGAGCGCACCCGCTGGTGGTGAAGACGTTCCTGCTGGCGTCGGGGCTGGCGCCGGAGGCGCGGCGTCCGTTGGAGGACGCGCTGACGCACGCGGTGCCGCTGCGGCATCCGGGCATCGCGCGGCTCCACGGCTTCCAGGTGGACGCGCGCGACACGTTGACGGTGGTGTCGGACTACGTCCCGGGCTGTTCGCTGGCCACGGCGCGCCGGCGCGTGGTGGGGCGGGGCGCGCGGCCGTCGGAAGCGTTCGTGTGTCACGTGGGCGCGGAGGCCGCGGGAGCGCTGCAGGCCGCGCACGGCGCGCGCGTGGTGCACGGGGACGTGCATGCGCACCGCATCCGCGTGGGCCCCCGGGGTGAAGTGACGCTGACGGACTTCGGGCTGCGGCCGGCGCGTGCGCTGCTGCGGCGCTTCACGTCGCCGTCGCGGCCGGACGTGGTGGAGCCGCCGGCCCCGGAGGACGCGGTGGGCTCGCCGGTGGCGGCGCGGGAGGACCTGCGCGCACTGGGGCGGGTGTTGCTGTCGCTGGTCTCCGGGAACGCGGTGGTTCCGCAGGATGCGGCCGGAGTGGACGCGGCGCTGGGGGGCGTGTCGCCCGCGCTGCGGGACGTGCTGCGTGGGGTGCTGTTGGATGCGCGCGGGGCGGACTCCGCCGCGGTGCTCCAGTCGGCGCTGCGCGACTGCATGGAGCGTGGGCCAGCGTGCCCCGGGCGGGAGGCGGTGGTGCGCGAGCTGGCGGCGTTGCCGGGTTCCGGCCCGCTGTCGCCGGTGGACGTGTACGTGGGCGCGGCGTCGGTGATGACCGCCCCCGCGTCCGTGCGCGGGCACACGCTGCGGTCCTGAGCGCATCGCGAGGCGGCCAGGGGCTTGGGTCGAGCACCTGAGCAGGGCCTCGCGCGCTCGCGCCGCACCCGAGGGCGGCCTTCCTGTGGGCTGGCCAACGTCACGCGTGCTGGCCGTGTGAAACGCGACGGGGTGCGCGCGGGAGGCTGGTGGTTCCCAGCAGGCCTCGCCCACAGTCGCGCCCACCTCTCGCGCATGCGTGCCCGGAGGGTTTGACGCTGCAGGGGGGAGGGCCATGGCTCCGCTGTTCCGTCCCGGGACGGACTCGGTGTTGCGGGCGCTCATCGCGCTGGCACTGGGTGTGCCCGCGGTGTCGGTGGCGGGCCTGCTGCTGCTCGCGCGCAATCCCCTGGGACGCGGTTCGTTCACGCCCCGCGAGCAGCCCGTGCCGTTCGACCACCGGCACCACGTGGGCGACGAAGGCATCCCGTGCGGCTACTGCCATGAGGGGGCGTGGCGTTCGCCCGTGGCGGGAGTGCCTCCCACGCAGCGCTGCCTGGGGTGCCACGCGCAGGTGTGGAACGAGAGCGCGCGGCTGGAGCCGGTGCGCGCCAGCGGCTTCGACGGCACCCCGCTTCCGTGGAACCGGGTGCACGCGCTGCCGGACTACGTCTGGTTCAGCCATCAAATCCACGTGAACAAGGGCGTGGGCTGCGTCACCTGCCACGGGCGCGTGGACACCATGCCGGCGGTGCAGCAGGTGGCGCCCCTCACCATGGGCTGGTGCCTGGACTGTCACCGCGACCCGACGCCGTGGCTGCGCCCCGTGTCCGAGGTCGCGAACCTCACCTGGCGTCCTCCCGGTGATGCGCGAGAGACAGGCCGCGCGGTGCAGGCCGCGCTCGACGTGCACCCCCGCACGGATTGCAACACATGCCACTTCTGACCGACCCCCTACCGACGGAGGTCCCCGAACCGGGCGAGGTGCGCGCGTGGCGGAGCCTGGAGGAGTGGCACGCGGGAGGTCCCGGGCGTGAGGCCGTGTCGCGCGAGCATCCTCCCGGGGCCATGCTTCCGCCCGAGGGAGTGGCCCGGCGCACCTTCTTGCAGCTGGCGGCGGCGTCGCTGGCGGCGGCGGGCTTCAGCGGGTGTTTCCGTCAGCCGCCGGAGAAGATCCTCCCGTATGCGAAGCCGCCGGAAGGCCTGACGCCCGGCGTGCCGCTGCACTTCGCCACGGGGCTGGAGTGGGGCGGACGCACGGTGGGGCTGGTGGTGGAGAGCCACGAGGGCCGGCCCACGAAGGTGGAGGGCAACCCACTGCATCCGGCGAGTCTGGGCGCCGCGGGTGTCTTCGAACAGGCCGCGCTGCTGGGACTCTATGACCCCGCGAGGGCGAAGACGGCCCGGCTTCAGGGCGTGGAGGCCGCGTGGAGCACCGTGCGGGACGCGCTGCGCAAGCAGGCCGAGCGCGAGGACGGAGGCGCGGGGCTGCGCTTCCTGGTGGAGCCCACGGGCAGTCCGCTGGTGCAGGCGTTGTATGCGCGCATCCAGGAGCGCTTCCCTCGGGCGCGGATCATCCCGTGTGGCGCGGCCCTGGCGGACGGGCGCCGGGAGGGCACTCGGCTGGCGTATGGCAGGCCGCTGGACGTGGTGCACGACGTGGGGCGCGCGGTGGTGGTGGCGCTGGACGACGACTTCCTCTCCACGTCACAGCCCGGCAACCTGCGCGCGGCGCGGGACTTCATGCACGCGCGCAATCCGGAGGCCCTGAACCGGCTGTGGGTCGCGGAGAGCACGCTCACCCTCACGGGCGGCTTCGCCGACGAGCGGCTGCGGATGCGGCCATCGCAGGGTGTCGCGCTGATGCTCGCGCTGGCGGCGGAGGTGGGCGCGGGCCTGGGAGCGAGCACGCCCACGCATGCCCCCGATGCGGGAGGCGCTTCGGGCTCGCCGGGCACGCCCACGCGTGCACCTGATGCGGGAGGCGCTTCGGGCTCGCCGGGCACGCCCACGCGTGCACCTGATGCGGGAGGCGCCTCGGGCTCGCGAGTCACGCCCACGCATGCACCCGATGCGGGAGGCGCTTCGGGCTCACGGGTCACGCCCACGCATGCGCACGATGCGGGAGGCGTCTCGGGCTCGCGGGTCACGCCCGCATTCGGCGAGGGGCTCGCGGGCCTGCGCGTTCCTCCGACCGCGTTGACGGACGTGCAGCGCGCCTGGGTCCGTGGCGCGGCGAGGGACCTGCTCGCGCACAGGGGGCAGGGCCGGGTGACGGTGGGCCCGATGCAGCCGCCGCTGGTGCATGAGCTGGCGTTCGCAGTGGACGAAGCGCTGGGCAACACCCCCCGATTGCTGGAGCCCGTGGCGTTGCCAGAGGGCGGCCCGGAGGCGCTGTTCTCCCTGGCGAAGGAGCTGTCCGAGGGCCGGGTGGACACGCTGATCATCACGGCGTGGAACCCGGCCTGGACGGCGGAGGCGGACTCGGGCTTCACGAGCCACCTGGAGCGCGTCGCCTTCCGCCTGTACCACGGCCTCCACGAGGACGAGACGGCGGCGCTCTGCCACACCTTTGTCCCCGCGACGCACCCCTTCGAGTCCTGGCGCGACGGCCGCGCGCCGGACGGCACCGCGTCCGTGCTGCAACCGCTCATCGCGCCCCTGTTCCCTGGCGCGGTCTCAGAGGTGGAGCTCCTGTCCGTCTTCGCGGGCCTGGAGTCACAGAGCCCGTACGAGCTGCTCAAGTCCCTGTGGCGCGAACGCTCGGGAACGCCACCGGACTTCGAGGCGCGCTGGGAGAAGTGGCTCACGGATGGAGTCATCCCCGGCACCCAGGCACCGCCCTCGCGGGCCAGCCTGAACGAAGCCGCGGTGTTGAAGGACGCGCGGGAGGTCTCGGGGCAGGAACCCTCCCTGATCATCGGGAACGCGCCGGACCTCCGAGCAGAGGCCCGCGCGAGCCACCTGTGGGAAGCACCCGAGGGACTGGAGCTGTCGCTGGTGCTGGACTCGCGGCTGTACGACGGCCGCTTCGCGGGCAACGCGTGGCTCCAGGAGTTGCCCGAACCGGTGACGAAGCTCACCTGGGACAACGCGGCACTGCTCTCTCCGGCGACCGCGCGGGTGCTGAAGCTGGAGAAGGGGGACGTGGCGCGCATCGAGGTGCTGGGGCAGGCGGTGGAGGTACCCGTCCTGGTCCTGCCCGGCCAGCCGGATGACACGGTGACGCTGGCGCTGGGCCATGGCCGCGAGCGAGTGGGACCCGTGGGCCAGGGCGTCGGCGTCAACGCATACACGCTGCGGTTCCGGGACCTGCCATGGGGCGGCGCCAGCCCGACCGTCACCCGCACGGGCCGGCACCACGCGCTGGCGCTCACTCAGGAGCACTGGAGCATGGAGGGCCGCGACCTGGCGCTCCAGCTCACGGGCGAGGCCTTCCGGGCGAAGCCCCAGGCGCTCGCGTCCCTCCAGGAGGACGGCGAGCGCCTCTACCCGCCCACCGCGCTGCTGGCGAGCGAGCGTCACCAGTGGGCCATGGCCATCGACCTGCACCGGTGCACGGGATGCAGCGCGTGCATGGTGGCCTGCCAGACGGAGAACAACGTGCCGGTGGTGGGGCGCGACGGCGTGCTCAAGAGCCGGGAGATGCACTGGCTTCGCATCGACCGGTACTTCCTGGGCGACCCGGACGATCCGGGCTTCATCACCCAGCCCGTGGCGTGCGTGCACTGCGAGGCCGCGCCCTGCGAGTACGTGTGCCCGGTGAACGCCACCGTCCACTCGGACGAGGGCCTCAACCAGATGGTCTACAACCGCTGCATCGGCACGCGGTACTGCTCCAACAACTGCCCCTACAAGGTCCGCCGCTTCAACTATCTGGAGTACCAGCGGCGAGAACCCCTCACGCGCCTGCGCCAGAACCCGGACGTCACGGTGCGCTCGCGCGGGGTGATGGAGAAGTGCACGTACTGCGTGCAGCGCATCGAGCGGGCCCGCACCGTCGCGCGCTCCGCGCACCGGGACATTCGTGAAGGCGAGGTCCGCACCGCCTGCCAGCAGGCCTGCCCCACGGAGGCCATCACCTTCGGGGACCTGCGCGCGCCGGAGTCCGCGGTGCGCCGCGCGCACGAGGACCCCCGGCACTACAAGCTGCTCAACATGCTGGGCACCCGGCCGCGCACGGTGCACCTGGTGCGCCTGAAGAACCCGGCGCCGAAGGGAGGCGCATGAACACGGCCGACCCGCAGGTACCCGCGCCCGGCGACCCGCTGACGGAGCACCCGCTGCTGGTGGGGCGCCACTCCGACCTCGAGTACAGCGAATCGTTGCTGGCCTACGTGCACCGCCCTGCGGGCCGGACGTGGTGGGGGCTGCTGGGATTGGGGTTGGCGGGGACCGCGGTGCTGGCGGTGGCGGTGGGCGTCACGCTCTTCGTGGGCGTGGGGGCGTGGGGCAACAACATCCCGGTGGGGTGGGCGTTCGGCATCACGAACTTCGTGTGGTGGATTGGCATTGGCCACGCGGGCACGCTGATCAGCGCCATCCTGCTGCTGTTCCAGGAGAAGTGGCGCGGGTCCATCAATCGCTTCGCGGAGGCGATGACGCTCTTCGCGGTGACGTGCGCGGGGCTGTTTCCGCTGCTGCACCTGGGGCGGCCGTGGAAGTTCTACTGGCTGGTGCCCTATCCGAGCAGCCTGCGCGCGTGGCCGCAGTTCCGCTCGCCGCTCACGTGGGACATCGCGGCGGTGGGGACGTACCTGACGGTGTCGCTGCTGTTCTGGTTCCTGGGGCTGCTGCCGGACCTGGCCACGGCGCGGGACACGGCGAGGACGCCCAGGGCGCGCTTCTGGTACGGGCTGGCGAGCCTGGGGTGGCGGGGCTCGGCGCGGCACTGGCGGCAGTGGCGCACGGGCTATCTGTTGCTGGCGGGGCTGGCCACGCCGCTGGTGGTGAGCGTGCACACCATCGTGTCCTTCGACTTCGCGGTGGCGCAGCTGCCCGGCTGGCACACGACGGTGTTCCCGCCGTACTTCGTCGCGGGCGCGGTGTTCAGCGGCTTCGCGCTGGTGCTCACGCTGCTCATCCCGGCGCGCAAGGCGCTGGGCATCGAGCACGTGGTGACGCCGCTGCACCTGGACAACATGGCGAAGGTGCTGCTCGCGACGGGGTGGATGGTGGCCTACGGCTATCTCCAGGAGCACTTCTTCGCCTGGTTCAGCGCGAACCCCTACGAGCAGCACGTCATGGAGGCGCAGGTCTCCGGGCCGTACGCGCCGCTGTTCTGGCTGCAGATGTTCTGCAACGTGGCGGTGCCGCAGCTGTTCTGGTCGGCCCGGCTGCGCACGAACGTGGCGGTGCTGTGGGTGGCAGCGCTGCTCATCAACGTGGGGATGTGGACGGAGCGCTTCCTCATCGTGGTGTCTCCGTTGAGCATGGACTTCCTGCCGTCGTCCTGGGCGGCGTACCGGCCCACGTGGGTGGACTGGAGCCTGCTGGGCGGCACGGTGGCGTTCTTCGGCACGGCGTTCCTGCTGTTCCTGAAGTGGGTGCCCCCGGTGCCGGTGAGCGAGGTGAAGGAGCTCCAGCGCGAGGTGGATGCCTCGCTGCGCTTCCAGCGGGAGCACGAACGCCCGACGGGCGGTGCGCCGTGAGCCGCCACTGGGTGCTGGGGGAGTTCGCATCCAGTGACGCGCTGGTGGCCGCGCTGAAGGACCTGCGCGCGAAGGGCTTCGAACAGCTGGATGCGCACACGCCGTTCCCGGTGGAGGAGACCTTCGAGGCGCTGGGGCTGAAGCGTTCGAAGTTGCCGCTGCTGGCGCTGGGAGCGGGGCTGGGTGGGGCGGGGTTCGCGTACGTGGCGCAGTGGTTCGCGAACGCGGTGGACTATCCGTTGGACGTGGGAGGGAGGCCGCTGCACAGCGTGCCCATGAACCTGCCCATCACGTTCGAGCTGGGCGTGCTGAGCGCGGCGCTGACGGTGTTCGGCGCGCTGATGGTGCTCTTCGGCTTCCCGCACGTGACGCATCCGGTGTTCGACGTGGAGTCCTTCCGCAGCGCGTCCGTGGACGGCTTCTGGGCGAGCGTGGCGGTGGACGCGGAGGACGCACCGAAGGTGGAGGCGGCGCTGCGCGAGCTGGGAGCGCGGCAGGTGTCGGTGGTGGCGGAGGGCGCGCGATGAGGCGGTGCGTGCTCCTGGTGCTGCTGGGCGGGATGACCGCGTGCGACGACACGGATCCGATGGCGTCGCAGCCGCGCGCGGAGGCGTTCGGCGCGAGTGCGTTCTTCGAGGACGGCCGGGCGATGCGGCCCCTGGTGCCGGGCACTGTGGCGCAGGAGTGGCGCACTCGCGGAGACACGCAGGGGCTCGATGCGGAGGGGGCCTGGCTTCAGGCCGTGCCGATGCCGCTGACGCGGGAGCTGCTGGAGGAGGGACGTACGGCCTATGAGACCTGGTGCGCGGTGTGCCACGGGCTGACGGGGGACGGGGACGCCATCGTCGCCAGGAAGATGCCGCAGCGCCGGCCGCCCGGGTTGTTCGTGCCGCACGACCATGCGACGCAGGTGGTCTACGGCGTCGCGGAGAACGAAGCCCCGTACACGGGAACGCAGGCCGTGACCGCGAGGGTGGGACCGGAGGCCTTCCCGTTGCCCCGGAGGGTGGACGGGTGGGGTGCCGTCAGGGACACGTCCGATGCGGGACCGTCTGGGGTGCCAGTCGCATGGACGCGCGATGCGGGATGGCCCCGAGCGTGGGCGGAGTCCCGAGTGGATCCGGATTCGCGGTCCGGAACACCGGGCGGCCCGGGTGGTGGACAGGTCGGGGGAACTTCGGACGCGGGCCGTGTGACGGTGAGCGACGCGGCACGGGCCCGGCAGGTGGCGCTCGTGGGCCCCCGAGGCACCGCGATGGAAGGACGGCTGGACGCGCCCTCCGCGGCGGGAGACCTGCCGCATCCACCGGGCTTCTACTTCGCGGTCATCTCCCACGGCTTCGGCGTGATGCCCGCCTACGGTCCGCAGCTCACGCCCCATGAACGCTGGGCCGTGGTCGCGTACCTGCGAGCCCTGGGCCGCAGCCAGCGCGCACCGCTCACGGCCGCACCGCCCGCCGTGCAGGCGCGGCTGCGCCAGGAGGTCCGCGCGCCATGACGCCTCCCGTGCTCCCACGCTTCGAGGGCGGGCAACGCGCGCGGGTCCTCAGCGCAGCGCTTGGCGTCGTGGGTCTTGCCGCTACCGCATTGGGTGCCTTCCGCGACGTGCGTGAAGCACTGGCCGGCTACCTCTTCGGCTTCACCTACTGGCTGGGCTTGTGCCTGGGCGCGCTCCTGCTGCTCGCCATCTTCCACGCGGCGAAGGCGCGCTGGCCCGTGGTGCTGCGTCGCGCGCTGGAGGTCACGGCCGCCACCGCGCCGCTGTTCCTCCTGCTCTTCGTGCCCCTCGCGCTGGGCCTGCGGCACCTGTACCCGTGGGTCGAGCCGTCCGCGGACCTGGGCGAACACACGCGCCATGTCCTCGAACACCGGCGGCCCTACAACAACGTGCCCTTCTTCCTGGCGCGCGCGGTGCTGTACTTCCTCATCTGGGGCGGCGTGAGCCACCTGCTGCACCGCTGGTCCGTGCGCCAGGACTCGACGGGCGACGTGCGCTGGACGCTGTGGCAGCGGCGGCTGGGCGGAGGCGCGCTGCCCGCCCTGGCCCTCACGTTCTCCTTCATGACGCTGGACTGGATGATGTCGCTGGAGGCGACGTGGCAGTCCACCGTCTACGCCGTCCACGTCTTCTCCGGCGCCTTCGTGGGCGCGCTGGCCCTGATGATCATCGCGGGCACGGCCACCCGCGACACGCAGCACTTCGGACGCTTGCTGTCGCCGGGCCACTACCACCGGCTGGGCACGCTGCTGTTCGCCTTCGTCTGCTTCTGGGCCTACATCGCCTATTCGCAGTTCATGCTCATGTGGGTCGCCGCCCTGCCGGAGGAGGTGGGCTGGTACCGCGTCCGCATGGGAGACGGCTGGGGCACCCTCTCCCTGGCCCTGGTGCTGGGCCACTTCGTGCTCCCGTTCGCGCTGCTGCTGTCGCGCGAACTCAAGTCCCGCCCGCGCGTGCTGGGGGCCGTGGCGCTGTGGCTGCTCGCGATGCACGCCGTGGACGTGGCGTGGCTGCTGTTCCCCTCGCTCTACCCGGGACAGGTCTTCATCCCCTGGACCGCGTTCACCGCGTGGGTGGGCGTGGGCGGGCTGTCCGTGGCGGCGGCACTCTGGCTCGCGCGCGGCACGTACCCGGTGCCCGTGGGAGATCCGTACCTCGTCCACTCGCTCCAGGTGCGCCCGCCATGAGCGAAGCCCGCCCACCGCCTCCGGAGCTGGAGCGGCTGCCCACCGCATGGCTCGTGCGCGTCGGGGCCGTGGCGCTCGGGCTGCTCGCGGCGGCCAGTGTCGCGGCGTGGGGCCTGTGGATCCTCTGGCGTCCCGAGTCCGAGCGTCCCCTGCCCATGCCCCCGGGCACCGTGCAGGTGGGCATGGTGGACCAGGCCCCCTTCACGCTGGACCGGCGGGCGGACGCGCTGAAGGCACGGCAGCGCGAGAGGCTGGAAGGCTACGGCTGGGTGGACGCGGACGCGGGCGTCATCCACCAGCCCATCGACGCGGCCATGCGGCAGCTCCTCTCCGGCTCCGAAGGAGGCGCGCGATGAACGAGCTTCTGCGCCGCCTCTTCTTCCTCCCGGAGCAGGGCTCCACCTTCGCCGTGCAGGTGGACCACCTGCACTACTTCCTGCTGCTCACCACGCTCGCGGTGGGGACGTGCATTGGCGCCGTCGGCATCGTCTTCCTGGTGCGCTACCACCGGCGCACGGCGTCGGACCCCACGCCGCGCGTGCTGGCGCCCGCGTGGCTGGAGGCGCTGTTCATCGGCGTGCCGCTGTCGCTGTTCCTGCTCTGGTTCGTCCTGGGCTTCAGGCAGTTCGTCTGGGTGATGAGCCCGCCGCGAGACGCGCTGGACGTGTACGTCACCGGCAAGCAGTGGATGTGGAAGTTCACCTATCCCGGAGGCCCCAGCGCCATCGACACGCTGGTGGTACCCGCGGGCCGGCCCGTGCGGCTGCTGCTCACCTCACGCGACGTCATCCATTCCTTCTACGTGCCGGACTTCCGCATGAAGCGCGACGCGCTGCCCGGCCGCTACACGGACCTGTGGTTCGAAGCGCCGAAGCCCGGCCGCCATCTGGTGCTGTGCGCGGAGTACTGCGGACTGGACCACTCGCAGATGCGCGGCGAGGTGGTGGTGCTGCCGCCCGCGGACTTCGAATCCTGGCAGGACGCGCAGCGCCGCTCCCTCCCCGTGGCCGCGCTGCCCGGCGCCCGCACGCCAGAGACCATGGCCGTCCGGGGCGAGCACATCGCCGCCGCGCAGGGCTGCCTGCAATGCCACACCGTCACGGGCGCGCCGCATATCGGTCCCACGTGGCTGGGGCTATACGGCAGGCAGGAGCCGCTGGAGGGCGGAGGCGCGGTGCTCGCGGACGAGGCGTACCTCACCGAGTCCATGATGGATCCGCTCGCGAAGGTGGTGGCCGGCTACGCGCCCGTGATGCCCGGCTATCACGGCCGGCTGAGCGCGGAGGACTCCGGCGCGCTCGTGGAGTTCATCAAGTCCCTGCGTCCCACGCGCCCGGGCATCCCCGCGGCCGAGGAGCCCGTCTATGTCCCCACCGGCCGCTGAGTCCTACCTGACGGACGGGCGCACCGTGTGGTCGTGGCTCACGACGCACGACCACAAGCGCATCGGCCTGATGTTCCTGGCGCTGACGCTCTTCTTCTTCCTCGTGGGCGGTGTGTTCGCGCTGGCGCTGCGCATCGAGCTGCTCACGCCCGGCCGCACCGTGATGGGGCACCTGGCGTACAACCGGATGTTCACGCTCCACGGCGTGACCATGGTGTGGCTGTTCATGATTCCGGCCATCCCGTCCGCCTTCGGCAACTTCCTGGTGCCGTTGATGATTGGCGCCCGGGACGTGGCCTTCCCCCGGCTCAACCTGGCGTCCGTGTACCTCTACGTGCTGGGGGCCAGCGTCACGCTGTGGGGCATGTTCGAGGGCGGCGCGGACACGGGCTGGACCTTCTACACGCCCTACAGCACGACCACGGGCACGGCGGTGCTGCCGGTGCTGCTGGGCGTGTTCATCATCGGGTTCTCCACCATCCTCACCGGGCTCAACTTCATCGCCACGGTGCACACGCTGCGGGCGCCGGGCCTGACGTGGATGAAGCTGCCGCTGTTCGTCTGGGCCATCTACGGCACGTCCATCATCCAGGTGCTGGCGACGCCGGTGCTGGGCATGGTGCTGCTGCTGGTCGCGCTGGAGCGGGTGGTGGGCGCGGGCATCTTCGACCCGGCTCGGGGCGGGGATCCGCTCCTCTTCCAGCACCTGTTCTGGTTCTACAGCCACCCGGCCGTCTACATCATGGTGCTGCCGTCCATGGGCGTCATCAGCGAGGCGGTGTGTGCCTTCAGCCGCAAGAACGCCTTCAGCTACCGGATGATTGTCTATTCCACGCTGGGCATCGCGTTCGTGGGGTTCTTCACCTGGGGCCACCACATGTTCGCGTCCGGCCAGTCCACCTTCGGCTCCGGCGCGTTCGGCGCGATGTCGATGCTGGTGGCCATCTTCACGGCCATCAAGATCTTCTCCTGGCTGGGGACGCTCTACCGGGGCTCCATCGCGATGGAGGCGCCGCTCTTCTACACGTTGGGGTTCATGTTCTTCCTCTTCTTCGGGGGGATGATTGGCGTGGCGTACGCGACCACGTCGTTGAACCTGCACTGGCACGACACGTACTCGGTGGTGGCGCACTTCCACTTCATCATGGTGGGGGCGACGGTGATGGCGTTCCTGGCGGCGCTGCACTACTGGTTCCCGAAGATGTCCGGGCGCTGCTTCCCGGCGAAGCTGGCCAACGGCGCGGCGGTGCTGATCATCTTCGGCTTCATCGCCACGTTCGTGCCGCAGTTCCTGCTGGGCAACCTGGGGATGCCCCGGCGCTACGCGGACTATCCGCCGCACTTCCAGTCACTGCACGTGGCGTCCACGGCGGGCGCGTCGCTGCTGGCGTTCGGGTTCCTGGGCATCGCGGGCTACCTGGCGTGGAGCCTGCGGTACGGCGCCGTCGCGGGGGACAACCCCTGGGGCAGCGAGGGCTTCGAGTGGAAATCCGCGTCCCCGCCGCCCACGCACAACTTCTCCACACCGCCCGCGTACCCCACGGGTCCGCACGAGTACGCGAGGGAGGAGGTGCCGCATGCCGCCTGAAGCCGTCACGGAGCACTGGGGCTCCGAGGGCGCGCGCCGTCAGGCGGCGTACCTGGGCATGTGGGTCTTCATCGCGACGGAGGTGTTGCTGTTCGCGGGGTTGTTCACGGCGTATGGCGTGTATCGCTCGGTGTATCCGGAGGTGTTCCGGGCCGCGCAGCTCACGATGGACGTGGGGCTGGGCACGCTGAACACGTTCCTGCTGGTGACGAGCAGCGTGCTGGTGGCGCTCGCGGTGCACGCGGTGCGTGGGGACAAGCCGGGGCTGGGGGGTGCGTTGCTGCTGTCGGCGGCGCTGCTGGGCGTCGTGTTCCTGGCGGTGAAGGGCGTGGAGTACGCGCACCACGTGAAGGAGGGCGGGCTGCCGGGAGACGCGTACCGGTTCCAGGCAGTGCCCCGCGTGGGCGCGAGCCTCTTCTTCACGCTGTACTTCCTGCTGACGGGCATCCACGCGCTGCACGTGACGGTGGGCGTGGGGGTGCTGACGGTGCTGGGCGTGCGGTCCGCGTCGGGGACGTTCGGTGCGGGGTACGCGACGCCGGTGGAGCTGGGCGGCATGTACTGGCACCTGGTGGATGTCGTCTGGTTGTTCGTCTATCCCATCCTGTACCTGGCATGAGGAGGGGGCGCGTGACTGAGGACGCGGTGGAGAGGCCGGGGCGTCAGCTGGGCGTGGCTGGGGTGCTGGCGGTGGGCGGGGTGCTGCTCGCGTTGACGGCGCTGACGTACCTGTTGCACCGGCTGCCGCACGGCGCGTGGTCGCTGCCGGTGGCGCTGCTCATCGCGGGGGCGAAGGGGCTGTTGATTGCCCTGTTCTACATGCACCTGCGCGAGCAGCGCGCGAGCAACGGGCTGGTGCTGCTCACGTCGGTGGTGTTCGTGGCGGTGCTGTTGACGGTGTGCGTGCTGGAGACACGCACGCGCTTCCGGCCCACGATTCCGCCGGGTCCGTTTCCGGTGGAGCCCCTGCCGGGGAGGCTGGAGGACCCGGGAGGCGCGCACCCGTCAGGGCCCGCGGGGCCCCGGGAGCCGTGAGCGTCAGGGCGGGGTGGTCCTCAGGGCCCGGAGCTGACGGCGCAGCCGGTCCACGCGGGTGAAGACATCCCGGAAGGCAGGCACCGTTCCGAGCGCCGCGCCGAACGCGATGTGCAGGAGGAACAGCAGCGCGGAAGGGGCCTCGCGCGAGAGGGGTGGCGATGCGAAGGGAATCACCAGCCAGGTCATCATGGCCCAGAGGCCCAGGCTGTAGAGCAGTCCCAGACAGAGCGCCGCGACGGCGGTCCCCCGGCGTGGCAGCAGGAGCGTGAAGCCCGTGGCCAGTCCGCCCGCCACGGCGAAGTGGATGCACAGCCCGAGCAGCACCGCCCCGGCACCGCGGGCCGCGCCATCGCGGAAGAACAGGCCGGACACGAGGAGCGCCGGCCGCCAGGGCTCGCCATGCAGTACGGCCGAGAACGCGCAGGCGAGGACCGCCATCGCGAAGGCGCCCAGGGTCCCCGCGAGCGCGCCCGGAAGCACGGCGTCACGCAGGGGGTTCCACGTCACCACCGCGAGGTCCACGGCTCGGGTCCGTCTCCGCGTCCGCATCCCCTGCTCCTGTTCCGGGCTGATCCTCCTGCGTCAAAAGTAGGAACGGCCACGCGCGGAGGGGACCTGATTCACTCGTGGCGAAGGCCGCTCCGGGGAAGGGCCTGGCCGCCTGGAGGGCGTGGAGGACACCCCTCGTTGGGGCATGGGTCCAGGCGGAGCCATGGACGGCCCCTGGGGGGAGGCCGTTAGTCTCGCGGCCGTGATTGCCTCCGTTCGCTTCGAGCACTTCCGGTGCCTGCTTCACGTGCAGCTCGCCTTGGAGCCAATGACCGTCCTGGTGGGGCCCTCGGCATCGGGGAAGACCGCCATGCTGGAAGGGCTCCAGCATCAGCTCGCGTATGAGCCGTCGGACTTCTGGCGGCGGGATGAATCGCGTCCGCTCTCCATCGAGTGGACGTACGTGCACGGCGACCGCACGCGCGTGGAGTATCCGTTCAGCGTGATGGACACGCTGCCCGGCCAGGGCCACTCCACGCAGCAGTTGTCGCTGAGCATGGAGGCGCTGCGCGGGGGCGGTTCGTCCGCGAAGGCGACGTGGCTGGAGCGCAAGGGCGGCAACCTCGCGAGCGTCTTCGCGGCGCTGCCCATGTCCACGCGGGAGGTCATCTCGAAGGAGCTGGCGAAGCGCGTGCCGTCCTTGTCGGAGGTGGACGTGTCGCGCGACCTGGAGGACCGCTCCTTCCGGCTGCGCTTCCGCGACCGCTGGAGCCCGGACGTGTGGTTCGGCACGGAGCACGTGTCGGACGGGGTGCTGTGGCTGCTCGCGTTCCTGGTGCTGCCCTATCAGCGGCCGTTGCCGGAGCTACTGACTTTGGACGAGCCGGAGCGCGCCCTGCATCCGGGCCTGGTGCGCGAGGTGCTGGAGCTGCTGCGCGCCATGACGCGAGGCGAGTCCACGGGAGGCCAGCCGGTGCAGGTGGTGCTGGCCACGCACTCGCCGGACCTGCTGGAGCACGTGCGTCCGGAAGAGGTGCGCCTCTTGTCGCGAGAGCCCACGGACGGCTCCGTGCGCGTGAACCCCGTCCCCGCCACCGCGCTCCACTGGCGTCGAGAGTGCCGGGAGCTGCTGGACACGCTGTAGCACCGGAAGGCAGCGTCCTTGCGGAGACGGAAAGGACGCGGAATGAGACCGGAGCAATGGGGTCCCGGGTAGAGTGGCGGGATGCTGCGCAGCATCCGTCTCCAGAACCTCCTTTCTTTCGGACCTGACTCCGAAGCCTTCCCCCTTCGGGCGCTCAACGTCCTGATTGGTCCGAACGCGTCCGGAAAGTCCAACCTCATCGAGGCGCTGGGGCTGCTGAGGGCAACGCCCGGCAACCTTCTAGATCCTATTCGCGAGGGTGGAGGCGTGACGGAGTGGTTGTGGAAAGGGGGCCAGGACTCGAAGCTGCCTACGGCTCGTGTGGAAGTTGTTCTGGAATACCCCGAAGGAGATGTGCCACTACGCTACGAGCTGGCCTTCTCGGCCGCAGGGCAGCATCTCAATTTGGTTGACGAAGTCGTTTCGATTGAACCACCAAGAGAGTCGGCTCAAACGTCGCCAGGCTTCTATCGGTACAACGCTGGCCAGCCCGTCATCAGCCTGCGGAAAAAGTTGAGCGCCAAGCCTGGTTCTAGGCAGGGGCGTGAATTTAGACTTTTGCAGAACGCTCGGATCAGTTCGGAGCAGTCCATCTTGTCGCAGCGACGCGACCCGGACGTGTATCCAGAGCTGACCTACGTGAATTCGTTGCTGGGCAGCTTCTCGCTGCACCGTGAATGGAACATGGGACGGTACACACCCCCACGGCTTCCCCAACGAGTGGATCTGCGGGGGGACTTCTTGTTGGAGGATGCGAGCAACTTGTGCCTCGTCCTCAGTGACCTGGAAGCCAGGGGCATGAAACAGCTTCTGCTGGAGAACCTGAAGCTTCTCTACGCACGAGTGAGGGACTACTCGGTCCGCATCTTAGGAGGGACCGTCCAGGTGTTCTTCCAGGAGGAAGGCCTGAACGCCTCCGTGCCGGCAACGCGCTTGTCTGATGGCACCTTGCGATACCTCTGCCTGTTGACGCTCCTCTGCCATCCCACGCCTCCGCCACTGGTCTGCATCGAGGAGCCAGAGCTTGGGCTGCACCCGGACATTCTTCCTGAGGTCGGGCGGTTACTGGTGGAGGCGAGCACCCGCACGCAACTCATCGTGACGACGCACTCGGAGACGTTGATTTCGGCCCTGTCAGAAGTCCCAGAAGCCGTGGTGGTCTGCGAAAGGGATGGAACCGGGACGACGCTGCGTCGCTTGGAGAAGGCGAAGCTCTCGGAGTGGCTGAAGAAGTATGGACTGGGCGAGGTGTGGAGGATGGGCGAGTTGGGAGGGAACCGTTGGTAAGGGAGATCCGGCTCTACATCGAGGGCGGAGGCGATACCCGGTACGGCAAGGAACGGCTTCGGGCTGGATTCAGCAAGTTCTTCGGCACCCTGGTTGAGCATGGTCGAAGCAACAACGTTCGATGGGTGTTCGTCATGTGTGGGCCGCGTGATGCCGCGTTCAAGGGCTTCAAGCAGGCGCTCAAGGACCACCCTTCCGCGTTCAACATCCTGCTCGTGGATTCAGAGGGACCGGTGAGCAAGGCGCCATGGGCCCATCTTGCGACGCGGGACCCGTGGCTGCGTCCAAAGAGCGCCTCTGACGATTCATGCCATCTGATGGTCCAGACCGTCGAGGCCTGGCTCATGGCCGACCTAGGTACGCTCCAGCAGTACTACGGCAAGAACTTCGCAGTAGGCCGTTTGCCCAAGGCGACCAACGTGGAGTCAGTCCCAAAGGCGGCACTCGAACCTGCGCTGGTGACAGCGACGAAGGCGACGCAGAAGGGCGAGTACCACAAGATTCATCACTGCTCGGACTTGTTGGGGAAGGTGGACCCCGCCCAGGTCCGTGCCAAGGCTCCGCACTGCGAGCGGTTGTTCACCGTCCTCGAAAAGCTGCTGGCCTGAGCCGCGAAGTCCGCCGCGCTGTCCACCAGCGCACGGCGCCTGCTCCACGAGTGACCTCGGGGTGACGCTCCGCGAGAGGGCCTGACGGTTGTGTGCCTGCGTCGGCGGGCCACTCCTAACGTGGGCCACTTCGCCCATGTCCATCCTCCTGCCCATCCTCCTGGCCCTGGCGTGCGCGCCGCTCGCGTATGTCGCGGGCCGTTGGCGCACTGGAGCCGCGGCGTGGGTGGGCGCCTCGGGGGCCCTCGCCGCGCTGGGGGTGCTGGCCCACGGATGGACGCAGGGGCCCGCGCGCGTCGTGCTGCCCTGGGCTCCCACCTGGGGCCTGTCACTGGAGTTCACGCGCGACGGCCTGTCCGGCCTCTATGCCGCGATGGCGCTGGGTGTTGGCGCGCTCGTCGTCGTGTACTCGCGCGCGTACCTGCCGCACCACCTGGCGGAGGAGGGCCGGTCCCCCCGCGAGGAGGTGCGCTTCCACGAGCTGCTGCTCGCGTTCATGGCCGCCATGGTGCTGCTCGTCACCGTGGATGACCTGCTGCTGCTCTTCGTCGCGCTGGACCTCACCACCATCGTCTCGTACCTGCTCATCGGCTTCGACCGCGAGGACCCCGAGTCGCGCGCCGCCGCGCTCCTGTCGCTGGTGCTCACCGGCGCCACCTCCGTCGTCTTCTTCGCGGGCGCCATGACGCTGGGCCTCCAGTACGGCACCTTCTCCCTGCCGCTCGTCATCGAGCGCGCCGCGAGCAACCCCGCGTCCACCGGCGCGCTGGTCTGTCTGGCCGTGGGCGCGCTGGGCAAGAGCGCACAGGTGCCGTTCCACTTCTGGCTTCCACGCGCCATGGCCGCGCCCACGCCCGTGTCCTCGTACCTGCACTCGGCCGCGATGGTCGCCGCGGGCGTCTTCCTGCTCCAGCGCCTCTACCCGCTGTTCGCCCCCGCCACGGAAGTGCGCGACGGCCTGCTCGCCATCGGCTTCCTGTCCATGGGCCTGGGCAGCCTCATGGCCCTGGTGGCGGATCCGTTCAAGCGCGTGCTCGCGTACTCCACCATCGCGCAGTACGGCTACGCGCTGGTGCTGGTGGCGCTGGGCTCCGAAGGCGCGCCGCTCTACGTCGCCATCCACGCGCCGTGCAAGGCCGCCCTGTTCCTCACCGCGGGCGCTGTCACCCAGGTCACCGGCAAGAAGAAGCTGTCGGAGGTCGGTGGCCTGCGCCACTCGCTCCCCGTGCTCGCGGGCGCCAGCGCGGTCGCGGCGGCGGGGCTCTCCGCGCTGCCCCTCACCGCGGGCTTCTTCAAGGACGAGGTGTTCTTCCACGCGCTCGCGAAAGAGGGCCCCGTGGTCATGGCCGCCGGGCTCGTGGGCGCGGGCCTGACGCTCGCGTACACGCTGCGCCTGTGGTGGGGCCTCTTCGGTGGACCGCGCCGCGACGTGCCCGCCGCGCCCCGGTTGCTCGTGGCGCCCGTGGTCGTGCTCGCGGGCCTCATCCTCCTGGGAGGCCTTCTGCCGGGCCTGCTCGTCGCTCCCGCCCGTGCCGCCGCGGAGACGATGCGCGGCGAGCCCTCCACGCTGGAACTCGCGTACCACCTGGATGCGCGCGCGGAGAACCTGCTCGCTGTCGGCGCATGGGTCCTGGGAGCGGCGCTGTTCGCCACGCGCCGCGCGTGGACGCCCGGGCTCTCCCGCGTGCTGAGGCGCACGGCCCTGCTCGGGGCGGAGCGAGGCTACCGCTTGCTGCTGCACCTGCTGGACCGGCTGTCCACGTGGCTGCACGAGAAGGAGGTGCGCGACCTGCGTGACCGCGTGGCCTCCGTGCTGGTGCCCACGGGCCTGCTGGGCATCGCGGTGCTGGGCGTGACGCCGCTGCGCGCCCGCTTCATGGTGGGCACGGTGGGGTGGGCGGACGTGACGCTGGTGATGGCGCTGGCCTTCGCGTCCGCCGCCGCGCTGGCCACGCTGCGCGCGAAGGGCCACCTGATGCTGGTGCTGCTCATCTCCTGCGTGGGCTTCAGCCTGGCCATGGTGTTCGCCTTCGCCGCCGCGCCCGACGTGGCCCTCACCTCCGTGCTGGTGGAGACCACCTTCACGCTGCTCTTCGCGGGCCTGCTGGCCCTGCTCCCGGAAGCCCGGCTGAGGCGCGCGCAGAAGGAGTCCCAGAAGCCGCGCGGACGCGACCGGCTCGCCGCCGGGGTCGCGGGCGCGAGCGCCTTCCTCCTGAGCTGGAGCGCCCTGTCCCACCTCCAGGCCGAGCGCGTGGGCCAGCGCACGGTGGAGCTGGCGGAGGCCGCGCACTCGCCCAACGTCGTCGCCGCGGTGCTCACCGACTTCCGCGGCCTGGACACGGTGGGGGAGATGAGCGTCGTGGTGGCGGCGCTGCTGGGCGTCACCAGCCTCCTGGGCCTGAAGAAGGGGAGGCGCTGAAGCCCATGCGGTCCTTCGTCCCGCCCCTGTCGCGCCTCTTGCTGTGGCCGTCGTTGATGATCGCGCTGGCGCTCTGGTTGAAGGGCGGCGCGTCGGTGGGCGGCGGCTTTCCGGCCGGGGCGCTCGCGGGGCTGGCGGTGCTGCTCCAGTACGTGGTGGCGGGCCGAGATCAGGCGCGGCGTTACGTGGCCGTGCGGTACGCGGCGCCGCTGGCGGGCGTGGGGCTGCTGCTCGTGGTGGGCACCGCGTTCCTGCCCGTGCTCGGGGGCTACACGCCCATGAGCCTCTTTCCACGCCCGGATCAGCCGGAGGTGGGAGTGGGCGGGCTGCACCTGCACACCGCGCTCGTCTTCGAGGGAGGGCTGATGCTCATCGTCTTCGGGCTGGTGGTCACCGTCATCGACCGCTTCGCCCTGCGCACCGGAACGGAAGAGGAGTCCGGGCCATGATCCTCATCGCGTCCCTGGTGGTGGGCCTGCTGTTCGCGTGTGGCGTGCGCATGGTGCTGGAGCGCGAGCTGGTGCGCGTGGCGTGCGGCACGGTGCTCATCACCAACTCCAGCGTCCTGCTCATCCTCGCGGGCTCCTTCCCGGTGCGAGGCGAGGCGCTGAGCGTGCAGAAGGGCTGGCCGGTGACGGACCCGGTGCTCCAGTCGCTGGCGCTCACGGCCATCGTCATCGGGTTCGCGGTGTCCGCGCTGCTGCTCACGCTGGTGCACCGCACGCAGCGGGCGCACGGGTCGCTGCGCACGGACCGGCTGGTGGAAGCGGAGCTCAAGCGCGTGCACGCCGTGGAGAAGGAGGAGGGCCACTGATGCCGCTCTGGGGACCGCTGCTCCTGCCGTGGGTGCTGGGCGCGGTGCTGGCGTTCCTGGACGGCCGCCGCGCGTGGGTGGCGTGGCTGGCCATCCTGGGGCTCGCGGGGACGCTGGTGTGCACGGCGTGGCTGCTGCCCCAGGCCTGGGGCGCGCAAGCTCCCCAGTTCGTCACCGGGGACTGGCCGGTGGGCGTGGGCATCCGCCTGCGCGCGGATCAGCTGTCCATTGTGTTCGCGCTGGTGTCCACGGCGGTGCTGCTGGGCACGCTCGTGTACGAACACGTGGCCGGGGGCATCACGTCGCGCAGCTTCCCCGCGCTGGTGGTCTTCCTGGGCGCGGGGCTCACGGGCGTGTTCTTCACGTCGGACGCGTTCAACTTCTACGTCTTCTTCGAGCTGGCGATGACGGCCGCCTTCGCGCTGGCGTCGTACGGCGAGAAGCCCCGGAACCTGCGCGCCGCGTTCACCTTCGTGGTGGTGAACCTGATGGGGTCCACGCTGTTCCTCACGGCGGTGGTGATGCTGTACCTGACCACCGGCACGCTGGACATGCTGTCCATCATCGCGTGGGGACAGGCGGGGGAGCCCTTCGCGCTGGTGGTGCCGGGCACGCTGCTCCTGTGCGCGTTCGGCGTGAAGCTGGGCTTCTTCCCGTTCCACTTCTGGGCGCCGGCCGTGTACCGGGACGCGGGCCCCACGGTGGCGGCGCTGCTCGCGGGGGCGCTGGCGAACATCGGCAGCTATGGGCTCTTGCGCTTCGGCGTGGACGTGATGCCGCAGGTGCTGGCGCAGGCCCGGCCGCTGCTGGAGATATTGGGCGCGGCGAGCATCCTCTATGGCTCCGTGCTGGCGCTCTCCCGGCGGGACACGCGCGAGGTGCTGGCGTACGCGTCCATCACGCAGGCGGGGCTCATCATCGCCGCGCTGAGCCTGGATGGACGGGAAGGCCTGTGCGCGGCGGTAGCGCTGGCGCTGGCCGGGTCGGTGGACAAGACGGCGCTGTTCCTGGCGCAGGACCGGGGTGGTGAGCGGGCGCGCAGGGCCTACTCGGTGGCGGCCTTCAGCACGGCGGGCGTGCCGCCCACGGCGGGCTTCTGGTCCAAGGCCTGGCTGCTGCGCGCGGCGCTGGAGCAGGGGCACACGGCGCTCGCGGGGCTGGTGGTGCTGGCGAGCGCCCTGTCGCTGCTGGCCCTCTTCCGCGCCTACCAGCGCGAGCGGTGGTTGAAGGAGGGCGCGGCCCTGCACCGGGGCACGGGCGCGGTGGTGTACGCGCTGTCCCTGGCGCTCATCGCCGTGGGCCTGTGGCCGGAGCCGCTGCTGCGCGCCGGGCGCGACGCCATCCAGGGACTGGGGACGCTGCCATGACCCCGAGCGTCCTCCGGAAGGGGCCGTCACATCCGCGCTCACCGCGCGCGAGTTCGTGCGAGGGGGCCTTCTCATGAACCCCCGGCTCATCGCGCAGGTGCTGGCCCTGGCGCTGCTGTACGCGCTGGTGGTGGGCAGCTTCCACCCGGTGGACCTCGCGCTGGGCGTGGTGCTGGCCACGGGCGTGGTGCGCCTGTTCCCACTGGCCGGCCTGCCACCGGCCCTGGGCGCACGCGAGTACTGGCGGCGCACGCTGCACCTGCCCCGCTTCGGCTGGGCCCTGGCCGTGCTGGTGACCAGGAGCTGCTTCCAGGTGCTCAAGGTCATCTTCGGCCGCCGCGAGCTCGCGAACCAGGCGGGCGTGGTGGAGGTCCCCATGGGCGAGCGCACCTCGCGCGGCGTGCAGGTGTCCTCGTGGGTGATGTCCCTGGCCCCGGGCACGGTGCTGCTGGAATTGGATTGGGAGAAGCGCGTGATGCGCATGCACGCGCTGGACGCATCGGATCCGGACACGCTGGTCCGGCAGCAGGAAACCTTCTACCAGCGCTACCAGCGCGCGGTGTTCCCCTAGGGAGGCGGGCGCGATGCACGAGACCTTCTTCACCCTGGCCATCGTGTGGATGGTGGGCCTGCTGGGCGCGCTGGTGCTGCTCGCCTCGCGCCAGCGCTCCGCCGCGGATGTGCTCATGTCCGTGGACACCCTGGGCCTGGTCATCTGCGCGGTGCTGGCCCTGTACGGCGCCACGCGCGGTGAGGCCGGCTACCTGGACGCGGCCCTGGTGCTGGCCCTGCTCTCCTACGTGCAGACCGTGGCCGGCGCCCGCCTCCTGCACCACGGCCGCGCCTTTCACGACGAGGAGGACGGGCGATGATGGCCGCCCTTCAGCAGTGGGTGTCCGACGGCCTGGTGGCGCTGGGCCTGCTCTTCATCACCTGCGCCGTCATCGGCATGTACCGCCTGCCCTCGGTGCTCACGCGTGTGCACGCCGCGGGCGCGGTCCCCTTCGGCGGGGCGCTGGTCATCATCGGCGCCACGCTGGCGACGGGGGACGGCTGGCTCCTGTTGCGAGGGCTGCTCGTCGCCGCGTTCCTGATGCTCACCATCCCCAGCTCCGCCCATGCCATCGCCTGGCTGGCGGAAGGGCGGCCGGAGATGGCCCATGACAAGGCCCGGCGCGGACCGCTCGGACACGGCAAGAAGGACGCGCGCCCGGAGCCCCCCGGCCGTCAGTGACCCCGCGCTCAAGGGGTCGCGGGTTCTTCCTTCACCAGCTGGCGCATCGTCGCCTCGGTGACGACCCCGAACACCGCCGTCTGCGCGAAGAGCCAGACGTGCTCCGCGCGCGACCAGGTGCTCGCGAGCGCCGTCGCCTTGAAGAGGGGAAACGCCATCCGCTCGAACGCCAGCACCCCCAGGCCCAACAGGACGCCGCTGCCCAGCAGGGGCCACTTCGACGTCCGCATCCGCACCAGGCCCCAGCCCATCCCCAGCAGGGGGCCGTAGCCCGCGCGCAGCGCGAAGGCCCAGCGCGACGCCTCCCGCCGCGACATCCTCCGGCGGAACAGCCGGCTCAGCACCTGCCGGGCGATGTGGCGCGCGGCGTAGGGCGGCGGATGGCCCAGCGAGGCATTGCGCGCGCTGACCAGCAATCCCAGCGCCCCGGTGCCCACGGCCCCGGCGACATACGCGGCGGCGTATGGGTTCCTCATGGCCTATCCCTTCATCAGGTTGCGCATCACGAACCACAGGTTGGCCGGGCGCTCCGCCAGCCTGCGCATGAAATACGGATACCAGTGCTTCCCATACGGGACATAGACACGCACCGGATGGCCTTCCTTCGCAAGCCGCTCCTGCAGGTCGCGCCGGATGCCATACAGCATCTGGAATTCAAAGGCGCCCTTGGGCAGATGCTGGCGCGCGGCGTACTCCAGCGTGGCGTCAATCATCCGCTCATCGTGCGTGGCGATGCCGTGATACACGCCGCTGTCCAACAGGATGCGCATGCAGCGCACGAAGTTCGCGTCCACGTCCTTCTTGTCCGGGAAGGCCACGTCCGGACCCTCCAGGTAGGCTCCCTTGCACAGCCGGATGCGGATGCGCTCGGCGCACAGGGCCTTCGCGTCCTCCTCCGTGCGCCGCAGGTAGCTCTGGAGCACCGCGCCCACGTGCGGCTCGCCGAACTCCGAGTGCAGGTCCCGCACGATGTCCAGGGTCACCTGCGTGACGGCGCTCTCCTCCATGTCCACGCGCACGAAGGAATCCCGCGCCGCCGCGTCCGCCACCACCGCCCGCGCGTTCTGGAGCGCCAGGTTCCGGTCGAACAACAGGCCGCATTGCGTGAGCTTCATCGACACGTTGGCCTTCACGCCCACCTGGTCGATGCGCGCGAGCAGCCGCTGGTAATGCCGCACCTCATCGCGCGTCTCCTGGGGCGAGCGCACCGCTTCGTTGAGGTGGTCGAAGCTGGCCATCAGCCCCTTCGCCGTCAGGGCCCGCACCGCGTCCACCGCTTCCTCCAGCGTCTCCCCCGCGATGAAGCGGGACGCCAGCTGGCGAAAGGGTTTGAGCCGCGTGGCCACGTCCTTGAGGTTGGACTGGCGCGACAGGAACAGCAGCGCGGAACGGGACAGCTGATCGGCGGCGGTCGTCATACGGATTTCCCCCGACGATAGAGATAACGCCTGTTCAGTCAGGGTGCCGCGAGAGGAAGTCGGACACGCGTGCATTGAACGCTTCCGGGTGGCTCATGTACGGCAGGTGACTGGCCGCCTCCAGGAACTCCAGTTGGGCGCCCGGCACGTGCGCCGCCACGTCGCGCGCGGCCGCCGGCGGCACCAGCAGGTCGCGGCCCCCCTCGATGACGAGCGTGGGCACGCGCAGCTCCCCCAGCCGGTGCAGGAAGTCCGCGGCCAGGATGTCGCGCAGCCGCCGCATCAGCTCCAGCGACGACATGCGCCGGGCCTCGCGCACGATCTCCGCCCGCGCCTCCGGCGGCAGCCACCGGCCCCCCAGCACGCGGGCCACCGTGGGCGCGAACACATACGCCAGCGGCCGGGGCGCCCGCACCAGCGTGGACAGCGTCAACGCCAGCCGCCGCACCCGGCGCACGCTGGCCACCGGCGACACCAGCACCAGCGCCTTCACCCGCTCCGGGTGCTCCAACGCATACGCGATGGACACCAGGCTGCCATAGGAAGACCCCATCAACGCGAAGCGCTCCGGCAGCCCCGCCTCCGGGTGGTTGAGCACCGACAGGTTCCACTGCAGCGGCGTATGGGTCGCGGGCGTCTTCAGGGGCGGCGTCCACAACAGCAGGTTCCACGCTTGCGCCAGCGGCTCCATGGGCGCGAAGGACCGGCCACTGGCGCCCAGCCCCGGAAGACAGACCACCGTGCGCGATACATCCCTGTTGCCCTGGGGAAAGGTGAACAGCCGCACCGGCGTGCCCCGGACGACGCGCTCCTCGCACTCCAGCTGCTCATACCCGCGCTGGATGTCTTCCACGTCCGGGACCAGCGGCGGCACGCGGTGTGGGACAGGGGCGGGAGG
>NZ_RAWE01000078.1 GCF_003611695.1 Corallococcus carmarthensis
GGGTAAGCCCGACCCCTCGGGCTACCCCACCCTCCGGAACGATGGGAATCTCAAAAATCGATAACCAGCAAGCCCTGTATGACTTGAAGTTCACCAAAAGGGCTGTAAGGTAGTCGCTTCTAGAGATTTACGCGCTCACTGTTCCTCCCGACTGGGGCGCGCCTCACCCACCACGAACTGCCTGCGTCCCCCCGGAGGCACCTTGCACACGTCCACAGATTACAGCCACGCGGAAAAGCTGAAGCAGGAGCTGACTCAACCCCTGTTCAACCAGATGCTGAAGAAGTGGGTCGGCACGGGCGAGCTGGACTACGAGCGCTACCTGCACACGGGTACGCTGCTGTCGCTGCAGTCGCCGGAAGGCGAGCTGGTCTCCCATGACGAGCTGATGTTCCAGATCGTCCACCAGTCCCAGGAGCTGTACCTGAAGCTGGCGTCGCGGGAGATGGTGGAGGTGGTGGCGGAGATGGACCGCGACGCGCTGTGGGCGGTGGCTGCCCGGCTGCCTCGGGTGCAGAAGATCCTCTCCGGCATCAGCGCGGAGATGGCCATCCTGGAGACGATGACCCCGGCCGAGTACCAGGTCATCCGCCGCAGCCTGGGCAGCGGCAGCGGTCAGGAGTCGCCGGGCTACAACACGCTCCGCCACGCGGCGGACGGGCTCGAGTCCGCGATGGAGCGCATGCTGGCGCGCCGCGGGCTGACGCTGTTCCAGGTCTATTCGGCTGGGGGGCCGAAGGACCTGCAGCACGTCTGCGAGCAGCTGGTGACGGTGGATGAGACGTTCCAGGGATGGCTGTACGCGCACTACCAGCTGGTGCGCCGGACGATTGGCATCGACCGTACGGTGAAGGCGCTGGACGGGCTGCCTTCGCAGGTGCTCCAGGCGCGGATGACCCTGCCGCTGTTCCGCGCGCTGTGGGACGTGCGCGTGGAGCTGACCGCGGGCTGGAAGCGCGAGGGCGGCTACGCGCCGGGCGCGGACCGCACCGGTGGCGGCTGCCCGATGGCCGCGATGAACGCGATGAAGGACACGGCGGTGCACGCGCCCATGGCCCACGCGCAGGCGGCTCCGGTGGCCCACGCGCAGCACGCTCCGGCGGCGCATGTGCATCACGAGCCCATGGCCCACGCCGCGGCGGCGCATGCGGCTCACGCGTCCATGGCGCATGGGCATGAGGCGCGCGTCGGTGGCGGCTGCCCGATGCATGCGATGAACGCGCAGCACGCTCCGGCGGCGCACGCCCCGGTGGCGCATGCAGCGGCGGTTCACGCTCCGGCGGCTCACGCGCAGCATGCCCCCGTGGCGCATGCAGCGGCGGCCCACGCGCCGGTGGCCCACGCGGCCCACGCCGCGCACTCGCCGGTGGCGCATGCGGCGGCTCACGCGCCGGTGGCCCACGCGGCCCACGCCGCGCACTCGCCGGTGGCGCATGCGGCGGCGGCACACGCCGCGCACTCGCCGGTGGCGCATGCGGCGGCGGCTCACGCGGCTCACGCGCCGCACTCGCCGGTGGCGCATGCGGCGGTGGCTCACGCGCCGGTGGCCCACGCCGCGCACTCGCCGGTGGCGCATGCGGCGGCGCCCCATGCGCAGCCTTCCCCGCCGGCGCACGTGGCCCATGCGCCGCACGCCCCGGTGGCCCACGCGCCGGTCGTCCACGCTTCCGCACCGCACACCGCGGCGGTTCCCGCGCCGGTGGCGCACGGGCCGCATGCGCCGGTGCCCCACGCTCCGACGCCTCACGGGCCGCACACGCATTCGCACGCCGCGCACGCATCGGCGTACGCCCACGCCCAGGAGCTGCGGAGCCAGCCGTGACCTTGGCGGCACTCCCGGGAGCCCTGCGCGCGGAGTACCCGCTGCTCCAGACCTGCACGTACCTCAACAGCAACTCCACCGGGGCGCTGCCCCGGGCGGCCGAGGGCGTGCTGGCGCAGTACTGGAACACGATGCGCGCGTGGCGCGATGACACCTGGGACACTTGGCTGTCCCAGATGCAGGCGTACGCGGACGGCGTGGCGGGCCTCATCGGCGCGCCCGCCGGTTCCGTGGCGCTGGACACGAACCTGAGCGCGCACCTGTCGCGCCTGGCCTCGTGCCTGGAGTTCACCGGAGAGCGCCGCCGCGTCGTCATCACCGACCTGGAGTTCCCCACGGTGCCCTTCATCTGGAAGGGCTTCGCGCGCTACGGGGCGGAGCTGGTCGTCGTCCCGTCGAAGGACGGCCGCGTGGACGAAGCCGCGCTGGAAGCGGCCATCGACACACGCACGCGCATCGTCTGCGTCGCCCACGGCGCCTTCGCCACCGGCGCGGTGCTGGACGTCGCACGCATCGCGAAGGCGGCACACGCGGCCGGGGCGCTCATCGCCACGGACGCGTATCAGACGGTGGGCACCGTCCCCATCGACGTGCGCGCGCTGGACGTGGACTTCCTCATGGGCGGCGCGCACAAGTGGCTGGGCGGCTCCGAGGCGGCCTTCATGTACGTGCGTCCGGACCTGCTCCCCTCGCTGCGGCCCGCCGCCACAGGGTGGCTGGCCGGCGCGTCCCCGCTCGGCTTCCAGCAGACGACGGACTACGCCCCGGATGCCCGCCGCCTGATGGGGGGCACGCCCGCGCCCCTGATGGTGCTGCTGTCCCGTCCGGGCCTGGAGCTGCTCAAGGGCGTGGGCATCCACGCCGTGCGCGAGCACTCGTTGGCGCTCACCCACAGGCTGATGGCCCGCGCGGATGAGGCGGGCCTGCGCGTGGTGACCCCGCGCGAGCCGCACCAGCGCGGCGGCGTGGTGGCGATGAGCTTCCCGGGCGACGCCCAGGTGACAGCGCGGCTGGTGGCGCGCGGCTTCATCTGCAGCCACCGGGGCTTCCTGCGCGCGGCGCCGCACTTCTACAACTCGCGGGAAGAGGTGGACGCCTTCATGGACGCGCTCATCGAAGAGCAGCGCAAGGAAGCCGCATGAGCCAGATGCCTCCCTTCACGCGCGAGGCCCCGTCGCCCCGCGCGCTCTTGCACCTGCTGTTCAACGGCGCCCGCGCGCTGGACGTCGTGGAGACGGCCCTCAACCTGGGCCTGCTGGACGCGCTGGAGCCCGGCCCGGTGACGCTGGGCGAGCTGGCCACGAAGCACGGCTTGGTCCCCAAGCGGCTCTACAAGTTCCTCGACTGCCTGGAGAGCCTGGGGCTCGTGCAGCGCGAGCAGACCAGCGACGCGCTGGAGGCGGCTCGCTACCGGGGCGTGCCCGGCCTGCGCGCGGCGGCGGAGGCCGTGCTGGGCGCGAACTCGCTGGAGCGCGATCGCGAGAAGTACGACTGGAAGGCCCTGCACGGCCGCATGCCGGAGACCCTGCGCGGCCAGCACTCCATGTCCGCCACGTCGTTCGACTGGCCTCCGCGCACGCCCGAACAGGTGGAGGGCTTCGAGGCCAGCATGGCCGCGGGCCTGGGCCCCATCCTGGAGACGTTCCGCACGCACGCGGGCACCCTGTGGCCTTCCGAGGCCCGGCTGCTCGACGTGGGCGGCGGGGACGGCACGCTCGCGGAGCACCTGCTGCGTCAGCACCCGTCGCTCTCCGTGGATGTCTACAACCTGCCCGCCACCGAGCCGCTCGTCGCGCGCACGCGCGAGCGCGCGGGCCTGTCCGACAAGCGGATGGGGTTCGTGGGCGGTGACTTCCTGCAGGAGCCCCTGCCCCGGGGCTACGACGCGCTGTCGTTCGTGCGCGTGCTGCATGACTGGCCCGCGGAGGTGGCGCGGTCGCTGATGCAGGCCGCCTTCACCGCCCTGCCCTCCGGCGGCCACGTGCTCATCTGCGAGGAGTTCCGCACCCCGGAGCGGCTGGCGGCCCAGTTCTTCTGGTCCTACTTCCTCATCGGCGTGGACACGTGCGTGAGCCGGTTGCGCGAGGTGGAGTTCTACCTGGAGGCACTCACCGCCGCGGGCTTCACGCACGCGCAGGTGCTCCCCGGCCCCTTCGAGCTCGTGGTGGCCACGAAGCCCTGAAGTCCCCACCCGTCTCCCCACCTTTCAGGGGAGGCCCGGGAAGCAGGGCGCCCACCCCCGGGCGTCCTCCCCGGCACTGGCGGTCCTGTCCTACGCTGGACACCCGGCAC
Organism: Corallococcus carmarthensis; assembly: GCF_003611695.1. Taxonomy (GTDB): domain Bacteria; phylum Myxococcota; class Myxococcia; order Myxococcales; family Myxococcaceae; genus Corallococcus; species Corallococcus carmarthensis. The sequence continues at coordinate 4,115 of NZ_RAWE01000078.1, forward strand.
CTTCTGGCAGGTCTCAGCGGGAGGGCCGGTGCTCAACTTGTGTCTCAGCCAGACGCTGTAACCAGCCAAACGCAGACGGGAGGAGCCTGTATGACAGGTCCCCGGTCACGAACGGGGTTGAAGGCGGTAGGGCAGGACCACGGGTGGGAAGAAGCGCGGGAGTCGCAAGCGCAGCGTGGTGGCAGACCGGCGCGCACGCATCTGGAGCGCGAGGTGATGGTGCCGGTCGATGACGCCGTCCTCGTCCGGGGACGGCTGGCGGTGCCCGCGGGGGCCCGGGGCGTGGTGGTGCTGGCGCGCGGCAGCGACAGCAGCCTCCAGAGTCCAAGGCTCGCGCAGACCTCGCGCCTGTTCCAGGCGATGGGGCTGGGCACCCTGCTGATGGACCTGCTGACCAGCGAGGAGATGGAGGAGCGCCGCACGCGGCAACTGCGCTTCAACGTGGGCCTGCTGGGCATGCGCATGGCGGGCGCGGCCCGGTGGCTCCAGCGCGAAGGGCCCACCCAGGGCCTGCGCGTGGGCTACTTCGGCGCGCACACCGGCGCGGGCGCGGCGCTGTCGGCCGCGGCCTTCCGGCCCGACCAAGTGGAGGCCGTCGTGTCGCGGGGCGGCCGCCCGGACCTGGCCGGGGCGGTGCTGCCCAAGGTGCGGGCACCCACCCTGCTGCTGGTGGGCGGCGCGGACACGCTGGGCCTGGACATCAACCGCCGGGCCTACGAAGCGCTCCGCGCCGACAAGCGCATGGACATCATCCCGGGCGCCACCCACCACTTCCAGGAGGACTCGGAGCTGGAGCAGGTGGCGGAGCTCGCCGGTGAGTGGTTCCTCCAGCACCTGGGCGGCCCCCGGGACGCCGCGGAGGAGACCGCGGCGCCCTGAAGACAGGGCCTCAGGCCAGCACGGGACGGGCCACGCCCAGCTCGCACGCCATCACCGCGAGCTGGGCGCGGTTCTCCGGCCCCAGCTTGCGGTAGATGCTCGTGAGGTGGGCCTTCACCGTCCGTTCGGTGATGCCCAGGTGCGCGGCGATCTTCAGGTTGTCCGCGCCGGCCGCCACGTAGCCCAGCACCTCGCGCTCACGCAGCGTGAGCCGCGACAGCGCGGAGACCGGCATGTGGAGGTCATCCAGGTGGAGGGTGCTGGCGTGGAGCATGTCCATGGGCAGCAGCCGCTCGCCCCGGGCCACGCGGCCCACGGCGCGCACCACGTCATCACAGCCCACGTTCAGCTTGCACAGGTAGCCCGCCGCCCCCGCCTGGAAGCAGCGCTCCACCACGTCCGGCTCCCGGTGGCCGGACAGCACCAGCGCGCGCACCTGCGGATGGAAGTCATGCAGATACTTCAGCGCGTTCAACCCATCCTCCGCGCCCTCGCGGCCCACGTGCTCCAGCCGCAGATCCACCACCGCCACGTCGGGCGCGGCCGCGCGCACGTTGGACAGGAACGCGCCCGTCTCCGCGCACCGGGCCACCACCTTCATTCCCGCGCCTTCGAGCATGGCCACCAGGCTCTCTCGGAACACTTGCTGATCTTCCAGCAACGCCACACGGATCTCGCGGCCCGTTGAGGTCAGCTCCATGGATGACACCCTTGCCTTCCCATCGTTTGGTCATCACCCCCTGGGAAGGGACATCCACGCTACGCCATCCCGCCGCCCCCTGTGAAACCACTCCCTGTATCCATGCGACAGAGGAGGAGCGCAGCGAACGTTTCGTCGTCGGAGACCCAGACGAGGAGTATGCCCGACACTGCTCGCACGCGAGGAGACTGCGGGTCTTGCCCGGTTGAAAACGCTGGGCTACTTCCTCGACATGGCGACCAAGCCCCCCCGCGACAGCGAGCTCGAAGCCATCCTGGAGAAGGTGCGGCAGGTCCGGAACTTCGACTTCCGCAACTACAAGCGAGCCACGCTGCAACGGCGCATCGAGCGGCGGATGCAGGCCACGCGTTGTCGCAGCCGGGCGGCCTACCTGGCGCTGTTGGAGCGGGACCCCGGCGAGGTGAGCACGCTGGTCTCGTCCATGCTCATCAAGCTGACGAGCTTCTTCCGGGACCGCGAGGTCTGGCAGGCGTTGGAGCAGAGCGTCGCGGAGCTCGTCCGCCATCGGCCGGACAAGGAGCTGCGCATCTGGAGCGCCGGCTGCGCCACCGGCGAGGAGGCGTATTCGCTGGCCATCATCGCGGCGGAGGCGCTGGGCCCGGGCTATCCCGGCGTGGAGCTGAAGGTGTTCGGCACCGACGTGGACGAGGACGCCATCGCCACCGCGCGCCGGGGCATCTACACGCCGGAGCAGTTGGAGAACGTCTCCCCGGAGCGGCTGGCGCGCTTCTTCGTCCGCACGGGCAACAACTACACGGTGCGCAAGGAGATCCGCCGCGCGGTCGTGTTCGGCGTGAACAACCTGGTGTCGGACGCACCGGTGTCGCGCATCGACCTCATCCTGTGCCGCAACGTCTTCATCTACCTGGACTCCGACCTGCAGAAGCGGGTGCTGGCGCGCTTCCAGTTCGCGCTGCGCCGGAGTGGCCTGATGGTGCTGGGGCGCTCGGAGCTCATCCCCTTCGCGGCCCGGCTCTTCCGCCCCATCGACCTGGCCCGGCGCATCTACCGCAAGGACGGCCATTCGGAGGTGACCAGCACGACGCAGGACCGGCTGCCCCCGGAGCCGGTGTCCCTGCCGCGCCTCCTCGAACCCAGCGCGGACTTCGAGCGCACCTTCCTGCGCAACCTCCTGGACTCGCATCCCTGTCCGCACATCGCGACGGACAACGACGGCACGGTGACGCTCTGGAGCCGCGCGGCGGCCCGGATGTGGAACCGCAACGAGGGCGAGGTGCTGGGCAAGAAGCTGTCCGCGCTGGGCCTGGTGGGCCTCAGCGGCGACCTGCTCATCGAACAGAGCCAGCGCGTGCGCACCGGCAGCTCCGAGCGGGAGGTGTCCGACGGAACGATGGAAATCGCCAACGGGGAGCCCATGGCCCTGCGCACCCAGGTGGTGCCCATGCGCGATCCCCACGGTGAGCGCCAGGGCCTGCTGTACATCATCCACGACACCACCCACCTGCGCGGCGTGGAGCAGGCCCTGCGCGCGTTGCAGGAGGAGCTGCAGGCCATCAACCTGCGGATGCAGTCCTCCACGGAGGAGCTGCGCGCCTCCAACGAGGAGCTGGAGACGACCAACGAGGAGCTCCAGTCCGCGAACGAGGAGCTGCAGACGACGAACGAGGAGCTGCAGTCCACCAACGAGGAACTGGAGACGACCAACGAGGAGCTCCAGTCCGCCAACTCGGAGCTGGACGCCACCAACCGCGAGCTGGCGCACCGCACGCTGGAGATGGACGCGCTCACCTTCTGCCAGCGCACCATCATCCGCTCGCTGTCCGCCGCGGTGCTGGTGCTGGACGAAGACGGCCGCGTCACCACCTGGAACCTGGCCGCGGAGCGGCTCCTGGGCCTCACCGAGCGCGAGACGATGGGTCAGCTGCTGTGGTCCCTGCACGTGCCCGCGCTGAAGCGCGCGCTGGTGCTCAAGCTGCGCCGCAATCTGCAGGAGAAGCGCTCCCTGCGGCTGGACGGCATTCCCTACCAGCTGCCGCACGGAGGCAAGGGCAGCGCCACGCTGGTGGCCACGCCGCTCGTCAGCGACACGCAGGTGCTGGGCTCCATCATCCTCTTCGAGGACACCACCCGGGCCACCGCCCTGCAGGAAGAGAACCGGAGTCTGCAGGAGAAGCTCAGGGCATGAGCCCCCGCCGCACGTCTCCTCCCGCGTCCTCCGCCGCGCCGGACCCAGGCGCCCAGGAACCCGAGGGGCTGTTGCGCAAGTACCGCGAGCTCCTGGCCAAGCACTCGGTGCTGGTGCGCAAGCTGGGGGAGCGCACCCGGCGGCAGTTCCTCACCTTCAAGCTGTCCAACTGGGCGCTGGAGACCAGTGACAGCGCGCTCGCGATGATGAACGCCACCAGCGTGGTGCTGGCCAACAGCCGCTGGCATGCGCTGGGGCGGCTGCGAGGGCCCTGGCGGCGCGAGGAGGACGGAGCGCAGTGGATGGTCCTGCGCGACGTGGGCCAGGCGGAGGCCGCGGCGGTGCTCGCGCTCACCGAAGGCGGCGCTCGCGTCACCCGCTACCGGCAGACGCGTGAGAAGACGCCCCGGGTGATGGAGGTGCGCGCCGAGCGCGTCACCGGCCACATGCAGGTGCAGGTGCTGGTGCTCGCGCGCGACATCACCGAACAGGCGCGCGCCGAGGAGGAGCTGGCGAGCGCTCGCGCCACCCTGCTGGAGCGCGAGAAGGTGCGCGCCCTGGGGGAGCTGGCGGCGGGCATCGCGCACGACCTGCGCGCCACGCTCGACGCCATGCGGCTGCGGCTGGAGCTGCTCCAGCGCGACGTGGGCCCCACCAGCCAGGGCCACCAGCACCTGGACGCGCTCGCGCGCATCGTGTCCGACGCGAACGCGCGCGTGGGCCGGCTCCAGGACTTCTCCCGCCGCAAGCCCGGCACCGTCCTGGAGCGCGTCCAGCTGGCGGACGTGGTCCACGACGCGGTGGACATCGTCCGGGGGGGCATCGAGCACCAGGCGCGGCAGGGAGGACATGCCCTGCGCCTGGACGTGGAGCTGCCCGAAGGGCTGCCCCACGTGTCCGGTTCGGCCATGGAGCTGCGCTACGTCGTCATCAACCTGCTCATCAACGCGCGCGACGCCATGTCCCGGGGTGGCGTCATCCGCCTGCGGGTCTTCAAGTCCGGGAAGCGCGTGCGGCTCACGGTGGAGGACGAGGGCACCGGAATCCCAGAGGAGTACCTGCCAAACATCTTCAAGCCCTTCTTCACCACCAAGGGAGACAAGGGCACCGGCCTGGGCCTGTCCATGGCCCACGGCGTGGTGACGAACGTGGGCGGCACGCTCACCGCGGCCAACCGCCCGGAAGGTGGCGCGGTGTTCACGCTCACCTTCCCCGCGCTGAAGCCGCTCTCCGCGCGCGGCGGTGCGCGCTGACGCGCAGGGCCTCAGCCCGTCTGCTCCGGCTCGCCGGGGACCGCGGACTCCGGAGGCGCCGCGGGCCCAGAAGACGCCTCGCCGGACGGCGACGCGTCGAGCATCGCCTTGCGTAGCAGCTCCACCTGGGCTTCGGACGTGCGGGCGCGCTCCTCGAAGCGCTGCGCGGAAAGGTCATGGCCGCGCTGCCGGGCCTTCGTGGCCAACCGGCGCGACAGGGACGCGCTCTCCTCCAGCGCGCGCAGCGCGGCCCACAGCGCGCCGTCCAGTTGGTTCTGCTGCGAGCCGGACAGCGCCTCCGCCGTGTACGCATGGCCCGTGCGGCAGCGGAAGCGCAGGAAGCCGTGCTCCTCCAGTTCGAAGAGCACACCGCCGCAGTCGGGACACCCGTAGTAGGACGGCTTCGCGTACTCCAGCGGCGAGGGCGGGTCCTCCATGGAGGAAACGTCCACCGTCATCGCCTTCACCTCTGTTTCCACCTGCCGCGACCGCTTGCGCGAGCGCGGGGCCACGGGTGTATCCACCAGCCGCGTCAAGAGCGGCCCCAGTTCCACCAGGGGCACGCAGTGGTCCACCGACACGTACTCCAGCGCGCTGCGGGGCATGTCCGGGCAGAGCGCGTCGCGCGGCTCCTGCACCACCGCCACCCCGCCCTCGCGCTTCACCGCCATCAGGCCGCTGGTGCCACAATCCAGCGCGCCGGTCAGCACCACGCCCACCACGCGCGGGCCATGGCTGCTCGCGGCCGAGCGGAACAGCGGATCCACCGCCGGCCGGTGCCCGTTCTCCTTGGGTCCCTTCACCACCTTCACGTGGCCCGGCTCCACCAGCAGATGTCTGTCATTGGGGGCCACGTAGATGCGGCCCGGCGCCAGCCGCTCCCCGTCCCGGGGATGGTGGGCCGGCAAGGGGCCGGAGCGGGAGAGGATCTCCGGCAGGTAGCTGCGGTGCTGCGCTGAAACGTGGAGCACCAGCAGCACGCTGGCGGCCAGGTCCCCTGGCAGTTGACCCACCAGTTGGGTCAAGGCCTCCACGCCGCCCATGGACGTGCCGATGACGATGATGTCGTGGCGTTGCACGGTCCTCAGCCCCCAGTCGGAGCGCGAACGGACCTCGCTGCCCCTGCCTCAAGCTAGGAAGAACCCGGGGCCCATGCAGCGCGCCAGGAAGGAAGCGGCACCGCCGCCAGGCAGGCGGTCAGCCCCGGTCCTGCCAGAAAACGTGCCCCGCGGGCAGCCCGAGCGGCGCCAGGTGGGCCTTCTGCGAGGACACCGCCGCCTCGGCGTCCGCCCGCGCGGCCTCGGCTTGCGCCCGGCGGGCCTGGGCCGCGTGCACGGAGGCCTCGCGCTCCATCAAGCCCACGTGGACCCGGGCTCGCTGACCGTCCCCCGCGGCCCACGTCCGCTCGGACTCGTTGCCCCCCAGCTTCGCCACGGCCTGATCCGCCAGCGACACGACCTTCAGTGCCCGGGCCCGCTGCGCGCAGGCCTGGGAAAGGGCGCCGTAGGCCTCCGCCTGCGCCCGGGCCGCCGTGGCCTCCTGCCGCCGGGCCGCCGCCCGGGCCTCCAGGGCGTGCTCCCGCGGTTCCGTCCGCCCTGCCTTCCGTCGGGATGTCATCGGGTCCCTTCCTGGTGGGAGGCCACCCACCTGACCCGTGGCGCTCACACCCCTCAAAGTTAGGGATGGGCTCCAGGGGTGCCCACCCGGCGGGGTGAGGCGAGTGGTTTCAATCGGAAGTTTCCAGAAAATTCCAGGGAGGCTGGCCAGAAGGGAGGGGGGTGGGGGATACTCCAGCAGTGCCCGGGTCTCTTTTTTCCGGGGCGGCAGCTGCCGGCCAGGGCACCCAACTGTCGGTTCCAGGGGGAGCCACCATGTCGGAACCCAAGATTCGCGTCCTCATCGTGGACGATGACCCGGACCAGCTCGCGCTGACGGAGCGCTCGTTGACCTCGTACAACTTCGAGGTGCGCACCCACCGCTCGTCCCTGGGGGTCTCCAACCTGGTGCGCACCACGGCGCCGGACCTGGTGCTCCTGGACGTGAACATCCCCGCGCTGAGCGGCGACAAGGTGCTGGCGCTGGCCCGGCAGCAGGCCCCGGAGAACACGCGCTTCGTCCTGTACTCCGCCTCCGACGAGTCGAAGCTGCGCGCGCTGGCGCTGGCCGCGGGCGCGGACGGCTACCTGTCCAAGAGCACGCAGGGCGCGGACCTGGCGCGCAAGCTGGAGCGGCTGCACAAGCGCCCGCGCGTCGCCGCCGGCACCTGAGCCTCAGGCTTCCGAGCCTGGGCCCTGCCCCGCCCTGCTCACGAGGCGGGGCTCATTCGCCCACGAGCGCGCCGACCTCCAGGAACACCTGCCGGAAGTCGCCCTGCGCGCTCACGAGCCGCAGGTTCTGCGCAAGCCCGCCGGTGGCGCGGAAGAACATCATCGCCTCCGGGGGCGGCCGGATGCGCATGATGCGCGCGGCGTTGCGCGTGAAGTGGTTGCGCATGTCGCGGTTGATGTCGCAGGTGCCGTAGTCATACGGCGAGCTGCGCATGGGCCGCCCGGCGATGTGCAGCACCTCGCGCAGCAGCAGCTCCGCCTCCGCCTCCGGCAGCTCCACGGAGAAGCCCACCTCGCGGCACAGGCCCAGCACGTCCAGCGTCTCCAGCCGCAGCGCCTGCTGGAACATGCGGCGGTTGGCCGTGACGAAGCCCGGGCTGAAGCGCTTGATGGAGCCGAAGTCCAGCAGGCCCATGCGCCCGTCCGGCATCACCATGAAGTTGCCGGGGTGCGGGTCCGCGTGGATCTCCCCCGCGTCCAGGAAGGGCCCGTAGGTGGCGCGGATGAGCTGGCGCGCGACGCGGAAGCGGGCCTCGTTGTCCGGCGACGTCGTCACCCAGTCCTTGAGCGTCTGGCCTTCCAGCAGCTCCAGCGTGAGCACGCGGTGGGCGCTGCGCTCCTCGATGACCTGGGGCACGTACAGGTCCGGCAGCCGCGCCACGCTCTTCGCGAAGCCTTGCGCGAGCTTCGCCTCGCGGCGGTAGTCCAGCTCCAGCATGAGCTCGTCGCGGAACTCCTGGAAGTAGGCGGTGCCGTCCATCATCCGCGACGTCTTGGACACCGTCTTCACGACGAGGCCCAGGTTGTCCATGTCATGGCCCATGGACACGTCGATGCCGGGGTACTGCACCTTCACCGCGACCTTGCGGCCGTCGTGCAGCACCGCGCGGTGCACCTGTCCCAGCGAGGCGGCGGCGAGCGCGTCCGGGGAGAACTCCTTGAACAGCGCCTCCGGCGGGGCGCCCAGCTCCTCCTGCACCACGCGCGACACCTGCGCGTAGGACATGGCGGGGGCCTGGTTCTGCAGCCGGGCCATCATCTGCCGCACCTCGGGCGTGAGCAGGTCCGGGTCCATGGAGAGCGCCTGGCCCAGCTTCATGGCCGCGCCCTTCATCTCCCCCAGCGTGGCCACCAGCTTCTCCGCGGTGCCCAGGCTGAGCAGCTCCGAGGGGCTGCTCCCGGAGAGCCGTTTCGCGCCCGTCTTGAGCACCTCCGAGCCCACGTGCATGGAGAGACCCGCCAGCTTGCGCAGGCGGTTGAAACGCCCCTGGGGCGGCAGCTTGTCGTCGGGTTCGGAAGCCATGGAAGAGGAGAGAGTTAACGGGCAGTCCTCTCCCATACGCAAGACGGCCCCGGGGTGGATCCGCGCCTGGCTCCCCTACCGGGGGGCGGCCGAGCCACGAACCCGGGCCCGGAGGAAGCGCCAGCGCTTGAGCCCCTCCAGGTCCAGGGGGTCCGCGCGGACAGCCAGCTCGTAGGCGGCGAGCGCCTCTTCCAGCCGGCCCACGGACGCCAGCGCGTCTCCGGACAGGCGGTGCACGGCGGCGCGGCCCTCGCGGCCGGTGTTGCCCGCGAGGAAGCGGCGGCGGCACTGCTCCAGCATGGTGGCGGTGAGGCCCGCGGCGAGGCACCGCTCGATGCCCTCCACGTTGCCCAGCGTCGCGTCGTACTCCACGCGCCGCTCCACGTGCCCCAGCGTGTGGAGCGCCCCGGCCACGCGGTCCAGCGCCCGGTCCACCTGGGCGCGCTGGCCCTCCGACAGCGGGCGGGCCTTGAGCAGCTCCAGCGCCCCGCGAGCGCGCTGGGCGGCGGTGCGCACCGACTCCAGCGTGGCGTCGCGCGGCAGCTCCAGCACGGCGTACGGGTCCCCGGCGAGCCGCCGGCGGAAGCCCTGGAGGACGGCCTCCGCCTGCGCGTCCTCGGGCGTGGGGATGGCGGCGGTGGACGCGGACTGAGCGGGCGCCGCGCGCGGGCTGTTGCGAAGCTGGGCCAGCTGGGCCTGGAAGGCGGGGCTGGCGTCGCGCAGCTGCACGCCGAAGCCCGGGGGCATGTTCCACGCCTGGGCCTGCTCGGCGGTGACGTGGCGCACCACCTGCGCGGTGCACGGCATCTCGCCGCCGGGCAGCCGGAGCAGCAGCTCCACGTCCGACAGGAGCGCGGGAGGCGGGGTGGCCAGCTGGAAGAAGAGGCCGGAGCGGCCCACCCATTCGCCCTTGAGCTCCACGGGGGCCTGCGTGCCCTTGCCGCGCAGGAGCGCGGTGAGCGGCGGCGCGGAGGGCGCGGGCGGCGGCGCGAGCGACGCCTCCAGGGCCGTGCGCAGCTCCGCGGCGGAGGCGAAGCGGTGTTCGGGGCGCTTGGCCAGCGCGCGCAGCAGCACGCGCGACAGGGCCTCCGGCACGGCGGGGTTCAGTTCGTGCGGAGGGACGGGGTCCTTCTGCAGGTGGCCCACCAGGATTTCGGCGGCGGTGCGGCCGTAGAAGGGCACCTGGCCGGTGAGCAGCAGGTACGCCAGCACGCCGGCCGCGTAGAGGTCGCTGCGCGCGTCCACGACGCCGTCGCCGCACTGCTCGGGGGCCATGAACTCCGGCGTGCCCAGGAGGACGCCCACTTCCGTGGTCATCTCCCCGGCGGGACGGGACAGGAGCTTGGCGATGCCGAAGTCGAGCAGCTTCACGCGCTGCTTGCCGCTGGGGCTGGGGACGAGGAAGACGTTGGCGGGCTTCAGGTCGCGGTGGACGATGCCGTGCGAGTGCGCGGCGCCCAGGGCGTCACACACCTGCGTCATCAGCTCCACCACCAGCGCCGGGGCCATGGGGCCGCGGGCGAAGTTCGCCAGGCTGTCCCCCTCCAGGTACTCCATGACGAGGTACGGGCGCCCGTCGCGCGAGTCCAGGTCGTAGAGCGTGACGACGTTCTCGTGCTGCACCAGCGTGAGCGTGCGGGCCTCGGACAGGAAGCGCGCGACGAGCTCCGGGGCCTGGGCCAGGTGCGCGTGGAGCACCTTGATGGCCACCCGCTTCTGGATGAGCGTGTGTTCAGCCAGGAACACCGTGCCCATGCCGCCGCGCCCCAGCTCGCGCACGACGCGGAAGCGGCCGAACTCCTGGCCCACCAGGGAGGGCACCACGGGCGTGGGAGACGACATGGGCGAGGGCGTGGCGGGAGGCAGCGCCGAAGCCGGTCCCGGCGGCGGCGTGCCGGCGTAGAGCATCGTGCCGCCGTTGAGGTCCAGCCCGCGCATCAGCGTCGGGCACGCCTCCGCCTCCGAGTGGGGCTGACCGCAAGAACAGATGGAAGGCGACTGGGCGAGCACGAGGGACCGGAACCTGGGAAGGGCGAAGCGGGGGTTGGGAACAGCGTCAGCGGCCGATGCGAGCGGTGTGCCAGGAGCCGGGGTTTTCCGGCTTGCGCGGACGGCCACGCCAACCGGTTGATCCGCTTCGCTTTTGCGACACTCGGATGCGGCCTGGGTCCCAGCTCATCAGCAGACACCCCTCGGTTTCGGGGAGTTTTTACAGCCCCGGGACGGAACAGTTTTCCGTCCAGCACATCCCAATACGTTCGATCCGCAAGACCTTGGGCAACTTCCGCCCGCTCACCGCCAACATTCCTGCCGCGCTGCGCAGTCCCTCCACGATGACAGCACGTCGTGCGGGTTTCCAGTGCGCAGCGACACGAACATCCCCGCTGGAAAACATCTCGCCCACTCTCGAAGAAAGCCGAGATTGCCTATCTCCCTGCGGGTGCTGGGAAGACGCAGGGGCGCCGCGAGGGAGGCGCTGATCCACGCGCTGTTGGGAGGCCGACAAATCGGCCCGGGATGAAGCGTCCTGCACGGATGCCGGGGCTTTCGCGGCTGCTGGCGGAACGTGGCTGCGTGCGGTGGGGACGCGGCCCCGGGGCCCAGGTCAGCGCTCTTCCTCCATCAGATTCTTCAGCCAGAACCAGCGCCCGTTGGAGCGGAGCGCGCCCGCCAGGAACTCTGAGAAGGAGCTGGCAATTTCGGGGCACTGCGTTGGATCCGGGAAGCCTTCACGGAATCCGTCGCGCAGTGGGTACCTGCCGTCGTGCTGCTGGCTCACGTCGAGCAGGACATAGTTCCCATCCCGGACCTCGCAGATGGCGTACCAGGACGCGGGGCCTGACCGGTCCGTGTCGTCCTGGCTCATGATGATCCGCGCGCGGCGGAGTTCGGAAAGTGGAGGGAATGAGAACGCGGGGTCGACGGGGTCGAACAGGTCCGCACCGTCACAGTGCAGGTAGAAGGCGCGGAGGTCCGTGTCCAGTCGCCATCCGACGCGTTGCTCGAAGGCGTCAATCTGCGCGCGCGTCGCGGGAGGACGTGCGTGGTGGAGACGCGTCACCCCTTCGAGCAAGGCACTCATCGACGTGGGGCTGCTCGACATAGGGATGGTTCGCGTAGCAGCAGGCGTAAGCCTGCCCTATGCACCGAGGTCCGAGTCATCAAGCCACGCGATGATCTCTTGATACGACATCCCCGTCGCCTTGGCCGCACTCCGTGCGAATGTTCGGGAGGAAGCGGCCACATTCGGCGTCGAGTGCTCCACCGGCGCATTCATCAGGTCGAGGCAGCCCCGGCGCAGGTGGACCCAGGAGCGATTTGCCTGCCGCTTCAGCTCGTTCAACACGGACCGCACACTGTCGTCGCGAGGAGCGGAGACCTGCCCCTCGATCTGGTCGTGGCCATCTTTGCTGACCGGGATCGGCGGGCGACCGTCACGCACGGGGTGATGAAGCTCAACGACGCCATCAGCAAGCGGGGCGCCTGAAACCATGCACACGTCGGCGGCGGCCCGGCACTCGGTGCGCGCGTTCCCGCCCAGCAGGTAGCGATCCGTCGCCGCCTGTTCGGCGGCGACCCATTGCTTCAGTGCATTCATCGCCAGCGTGAAGGCCCGGAACTCTTCGGGGAGCTTTCCCTTGAGCGACGGGGGCAACGGGTTTTGAACAAGGAAATCGCGAACGGGGCCGGGGGCCGTTGCCAGCACCGTGGCCTGCTCGAGAAGGAGTGCGCCGACCTGGTTCAGCAGCTCATCGAACGCTTCCCGTGGCACCTTGCGATTCAGGTGGGAGGGGTCTTCGGACGCCCACGCCCGATACTCGCCGTAGTACCGCTCCAGCATTTCCTTCCGCTGGGGCTTGTTCAGCTTCTCTCTCGGTTCCGGCCGCTCGTACGCCATTGCTCTCTTCCATCCTGCGTTGGAATGACTGGCGGCAGCATGTCCTACGCCTTGCGAGCTCCGACATCCCCCAGAAGAGGCATGAGGATACAAGCGACGGTGTGCCTCACAGCGGTGCGTCCCCCGGTTGTGCATCCCGCGAGGCCGTGACCAGGTGCTGGAGGAACCAGTCCCGAGCCATCCCCGCAGCCAGTTCGAGCGTCCCCGGCTCCTCGAAGAGGTGGCTTGCCCCGGGAACGATCTCCAACCGCTTGCGCGTGCGCAGCGCCCCCCAGGCCTGACGGTTGAGTTCAATCACTTGCACATCATTCCCACCCACGATGAGCAACGTCGGTGCCCGCACCGCCGGCAGCACGGAGCCCGCGAGGTCCGGACGGCCGCCCCGGGACACCACCGCCTGAATGGCTTCAGGCGCACGTGCGGCGGCCACCAGCGCGGCCCCCGCTCCCGTGCTCGAACCGAACAACCCGATGGGCCACCGTCCCAGTTCCGGCAGCTGCGTCAGCCATTCCGTGGCTCCCAGGAGCCGCCGCGCCAGCAGCTCGATGTCGAAGCGCAGATGCCGCGTCCACCGCTCGGCCTCCTCCTCCCCCAGCGTGAGCAGGTCCATGAGCAGTGTCGCCAGCCCCGCCCGCTGAAGCACTCCCGCGACGTACCGGTTGCGCGGGCTGAAGCGGCTGCTGCCGCTGCCATGCGCGAACAGCACCACGCCAGAGACCGCCTCCGGCACGCTCAACGTTCCTTCCAGCCACACGCCGGGCTCCGCCTCCACCCGCACCGCGTGCTCCCAGGCTCCGTGCCCAGCCATGCGTCATGCCCTCCGCTGTCCCTTCCGGGCGCCACCGGACTCACAGCGCCTCCTGGACAGCCCCGTCCCCGTGCGCGGCGCGCGCCAGCAGCTCGCGCACCTCGTCGTCGGTGGTCTGCGTGAAGTCCTCGTACCATTGGCCTACCGCGAAGAAGGGCTCCGGCGTGTAAAGGCAGACGACCGCGTCCGCTTCGCCCTGGAGCGACGCGCACGTCTCTGGAGCGCCCACCGGCACGCCCACCACGATGCGCGCGGGCCCCTGCTGGCGAAGCGCCCGGAGCGCCGCCCGCATGGTGGAGCCCGTGGCCAGCCCGTCGTCCACCAGGATCACCGTCCGCCCTTCGACGCGCGCCGGAGGCCTGCCGTCGCGGAAGAGCTGATCCCTTCGTGCAAGCTCCCGCGCCTCACGCTCCACGGCCGCCGCGATGGCCGCCTCGGGAATCCCCAGCCTCCGCACGACGCCCGCGTTGAGGACCGCGACGCCGCCCGTGGCGATGGCCCCCATGGCCAGCTCCTCGTGCCCCGGAGTACCAAGCTTGCGCACCGCGAACACGTCCAGCGGAACCCCCAGCATCCGAGCCACCTCGAAGCCCACGGGAACACCGCCGCGCGGCAGCGCCAGCACCACCAGGTCCCCGCCTCCGCCGAGCAGGACGTGGAGCCGTTGGCCCAACGCACGGCCTGCATCGACGCGGTTTTGAAATACCTTCATGCCATGCCCCCGCGTCTCGACAGACGCCCTCCTCCTTGAGGTGGAAGACGTGGTGGGCGGTAGCAAGGGCACACTGCCTGCCCGCTCGCAGCACCTTCGAGGACGTACACGCCTGACAGGGCGCCTCGCGACAGGCACGGCCACGCGCTGTGTATGCCCTTTCGGCACCTGATTCAGCGATCAACCATTAACAAACATTTACACCCGTCTTTGCGCACGTAACGCGAAGCGTCACCTGCCTATCGTCTGTTCCGCGTCAAAACCCCGCACGTGTGCGTCAAAACCCAACGCAGGGAGTCCCCATGTCGAAGGTCTATGAAGCTCCGGGTCAAAAGGGCAGCAAGGTTGAGTACAAGAGCCGCTACGGCAACTACATCGGCGGTGAGTTCGTCCCGCCCGTGAAGGGCCAGTACTTCGAGAACATCAGCCCCGTCACCGGCCGCCCCTTCTGCGAGATTCCCCGCTCCACCGCGGAGGACATCGAGAAGGCGCTCGACGCCGCCCACAAGGCGAAGGACGCGTGGGGAAAGACGGCCGCCGGCGAGCGCGCCAACATCCTGCTGAAGATCGCCGACCGGATGGAGCAGAACCTGGAGATGCTCGCCGTCTCCGAGACGTGGGACAACGGCAAGCCCGTCCGCGAAACGCTCGCCGCGGACCTGCCGCTCGCCATCGACCACTTCCGCTACTTCGCCGGCTGCCTCCGCGCGCAGGAAGGGTCGCTCAGCCAGCTGGATGACAACACCGTCGCCTACCACTTCAACGAGCCGCTCGGCGTCGTGGGGCAGATCATCCCGTGGAACTTCCCGCTGCTCATGGCCGCGTGGAAGCTGGCCCCCGCGCTCGCCGCCGGCAACTGCGTCGTCCTCAAGCCCGCGGAACAGACCCCCGTCACCATCCTCAAGTTCGCGGAGCTGGTGGGCGACCTGCTTCCCCCTGGCGTGTTCAACATCGTGAACGGCTTCGGCATCGAGGCCGGCAAGCCGCTCGCCAGCAACAAGCGCATCGCGAAGATCGCCTTCACGGGTGAGACGACCACCGGCCGCCTCATCATGCAGTACGCCTCCGAGAACATCATCCCCGTCACCCTGGAGCTGGGCGGCAAGTCCCCCAACATCTTCTTCGAGGACGTCTTCGCCAAGGACGACGACTTCGCCCAGAAGGCGCTGGAAGGCTTCGCGATGTTTGCCCTCAACCAGGGCGAGGTCTGCACCTGCCCCTCCCGCTCGCTCGTCGCCGAACGCTTCTACGACGAGTTCATCGCCAAGGCCGTGGAGCGCACCCAGCGCATCGTGCAGGGCAACCCCCTGGACGTCGCCACGCAGATTGGCGCGCAGGCGTCCAATGATCAGCTGGAGAAGATCCTCTCCTACCTGGACATCGGCAAGAAGGAGGGCGCCAAGGTGCTGACCGGCGGCGGCCGCAAGTCGCTGCCCGGCGCGCTGGCGGAGGGCTTCTACGTGGAGCCCACCATCTTCGAAGGCCACAACAAGATGCGCGTGTTCCAGGAGGAGATCTTCGGCCCCGTCGTCGCGGTGGCGAAGTTCAAGGACGCGGCGGACGCGCTCGCGCAGGCCAACGACACGCTCTACGGCCTGGGCGCCGGCGTGTGGACGCGCGACACCAACACCGCGTACCGCATGGGCCGCGGCATCCAGGCGGGCCGCGTCTGGGTGAACTGCTACCACCTGTATCCCGCGCACGCGGCGTTCGGCGGCTACAAGCAGTCCGGCATCGGCCGCGAGACGCACAAGATGATGCTCAATCACTACCAGCAGACGAAGAACCTGCTCGTCAGCTACGACCCGAAGCCCATGGGCTTCTTCTAGGACCCACCCATGTCCGTGCCGCGCGTCGAGGTCACGCCGGCCGCCGAGGCCCTGCTCCACAAGATGCAGGGCCTTCACGGCCCGCTCCTCTTCCACCAGTCCGGCGGCTGCTGTGACGGCAGCGCGCCCATGTGCTTCCCGCGCGGCGACTTCCGCGTGGGGCAGGAGGACGTGTACCTGGGCGATATCGTCCGCACGCCCTTCTACATGTCCGGCCCGCAGTTCGAGCTCTGGCGCCACACCCACCTCACCGTGGACGTGGTGCCCGGCCGCGGCAGCGGCTTCTCCGTCGAAGCCCCCGAAGGCGTGCGCTTCCTCATCCGCTCACGCCTGTTCACCGACGCCGAGTACCGCGCGCTGGAACAGGAAGGCCCGCCGCTCAAGGGGCCCCAGCACTGAAGGCCGCGCCGTCCGCGTCCCGTCCTCCCTCACGCATCCTGGGGAGGAGGGGGCCGGGCGTCGGGCATCGACGGCCTCCGGGGCAGCCGCAGCGTGAAGGTGGCGCCCTGCCCCGGCTGACTGTCCACGTCGATGCGGCCGCCCAGCGCCTCGACAATCTGGCGGCTGATGTAGAGCCCCAGCCCCATGCCGCCGTAGTGCCGCTCGCTCACGGCGCGCTCGAAGCGTCCGAAGAGGCGCGGCAGTGCATCCGCTTCGATGCCGATGCCCTCGTCGCGCACCTCCAGCCAGACCTCGTCGAGCGCATCCACGCCCGCGCGCACCGACACCGGCTGGCCCGCGCCGTACTTCGCCGCGTTGGTGAGCAGGTTCACCAGCACCTGGTCCAACCGCAGCGCGTCCCACTGGCCCGTCAGCGTGCGTGGCAGCTCCACCTTCAGCGGGCACCGCGCCTGGATGAACACGTCCTCCAGCCGCTCCACCGCGTCGCGCGTCAGCTGCACCAGGTCCACCTCCGCGCGCTCCAGCGACAGCTTGCCCAGCGACAGCCGGCTCACGTCCAGCAGGTTGTCCACCAGCGCCGTCAGCCGGAGCACCTGCCGCTGCGCGGTGTGGAGCTTTCCGGTGACAGGCCCTGGCGCGCCCGCGGTCTCCAGCGCCCGGCCAATGAGGTTGTGCTGGAGGATGAGGCTGGTGAGCGGCGTCTTCAGCTCGTGGCTCGCCACGGAGAGGAATTCGTCGCGCAGCCGCACCGCGGACTGGGCGTCGTGGAACAGGCGCGCGTTCTCCAGCGCCACGCTCACACGCAGCGCCAGCTCCTCCGCCATCGTCACGTCCGCGGCCACCAGCGTGCGCTGGGGCTCGGCGGTGAACAGCGTGATGACGCCCAGCGTGCGGCCTCGCGCGCGCAGCGGCACCGACAGCACCGACGTGGGTGCCAGACTGTCCACCAGCGTCCGGTGCGCGTCGTTCGTGGAGACGGCGTCGCAGCGCTTGAAGTCCAGGCGCGACAGGAAGCAGACCTCCCCGGACCGGAAGCACTGGAGCGCCGGGTGCGCGGGTCCCCGGTCTCCTCTCCTCGGCAGGGCCTCCTTCAGCCGCGCGTCGTGCCCCGTCACCCGGTGGGCCGCCGTCACCCGCCGCAGGGTGCCGTCCGGCGCGGCCAGGTCCACCAGGCAGCCGGTGGCCACGTGGTCCACCACCAGCCGCGCCACCTCCGGCAGCGCCTCTTCCACGTCGTCCAGACGCAGCGCCAGCACGCGGCTCGCGTCCAGCAGCAGTTGCAGCCGCTCCTCGGCCTCCTTGCGCCGGGTGACGTCCGCCATCGCGCCGGTGAGCTCCGTCACCTTGCCGTCCGGTCCGGCGAAGGACTGCCCCACGCTGTGCAGCCAGCGCACGCCGCCGTCCCGGCGCAGCACGCGGAACTCCAGCTCGAAGAAGCCCGGTGCCTCGCGCTGGTAGCGGAGGAACTCCGCCTCCACGTGCGGCCGGTCCTCCGGATGCAGCCGCTCCAGCATGTCGCCCACCGGCACCGACGAGTCCACCGCCGGAAGGCCCAGCATGTGGTTGAGCGCCGCGTCGTGCAGCTCCCTGCCGCGCACCAGGTCCACGCGCCAGGTGCCCATGTCGCCGGTCACCAGCGCCTGCCGCAGCCGCTCCGTGCGCTCGCGCAGCGCTTCGTAGAGCGCCGCCCGCTCCAGCGCCTGCGCGCACTGGTGCGCCAGCGCCTCCAGGAACGCGCGCTCCGCGGCTGGGAAGACGCGCGGCTCCGGCCACGAAAGCAGCAGCAGGCCGCGCACGCGCGTCTCACCCCACAGCGGCACCACCGCGCGGGCTCCCGGGCCCTGGCTGCGCACGAACTCCGCGTCCTCGGGGTAGCGCGCGAGGAACTCCTCCAGCGAATGGAACCAGCCCGCCTCGCGCCGGAGCGCCGGCCATGCCGCCGGAGGGGACCCGTCCGGCGGCCGTGCGAAGCGGGCCAGCGCCTCCTCGGAGTAGCCCAGCACGCGCAGCGGGCGCATCTGGCCATCCTCCTCCAACGCCAGCACCGCGACGCGCGTGGCGCCGCTGGCCTCCCACACCTCGCGCGCCAGCACCTGCGCCACCGCGTCCTCGGTGGCCGCGCGGGACAGGGACGCCGTCACCGCCTGCAACCGCGCCGTGCGCGCCTGGGCCTGACGGGCCTCGCCGTACAGGAGCGCGTTGTCCAACGACAGCGCGGCCCGGCGGGCCAGCTCACGCACCAGCTCCAGGTCGCACTCGCCAAAGCGGCCGGCCGTGCCGGACATCAATGACAGACATCCCAGCACCCGCCCGCGCGCCACCAGCGGCACCAGCATCACGGAGCGGCACCCCAGGCGCCACGTCTCCTCCAGGTCCGGGTTCCCCCGCGCCAGCTCCTGGAACGCCTGTTCGGGCACCTCCGGGATGAGGCGGGGCTGGCCGGTGCTCAGCACGTGGGCCACGCCCTGGGAGCCGTTCTCTTGAAGGGCCCAGCGCTCGGCAATGGCATACACGGAGGGCACGAGCGAGGGGTCCCGGTGCGCCGCGCCCCTTCGCACCACCTTGTGCGAAGGCGTGACGACATCCACCGCGCACCAGTCCGCCAGCTCAGGCACCACCAGCTCCGCCAACTGACGCAGCACCGTGGGTTCGTCCAACGACGACACCAGCACCTCGCCCGCGCGAGCCAGGAACGCGAAGCGGCCCTCCTCCAGGGAGGGTGACGTCTCCCGCGGCCCGGAGGGAACGACAGGCGACACGGCCTCCCCGGCGGGCGCGGTGGAGGATGCGGGCGTCACCGGCGCGGCAACGGCCTCGCCTCCGCTCACGGGCGCGCCCATGTCACCACGTGGCGGCACGGGGGCCACGTCGTTCGTCATCACGGCGGACGGCGGCGGTTGCTCGCCGGCAGGCTCGGTCGAAGGCTCGAGGGAGGGTTCGGGCATGGAGCGCGGGCCATGGCGCCATGGGAATGACGCCTCACCAAAGGGACGCTCCGATAATGACGGCCCCCAGGGGGCCACAAGCCTCCATGGTCCCTGGATTCAATACGAGTGTCCGGCAGGCAACCCGTTCAGGCCCGGCAGCCTACGCGCCGCGACTCAGGCAGCAGTGACATCCGGTGAAGGCGGGTTCCACCACACCGCGCCCTTGCCCTGGATGGCCGCGTGCGCCCGGTCGCGCACCGCATGGAGCTCCGCCGCGTCCAGGGGCCGGAAGGCCGAGGCCGCTCGCAGCGCGGCGTCCTGTTCGTTCGGGAAGCTCATCCCCATCAACATCACGTCCGGATCCACCGTGAGCGTGTACCGCACGCACTCCTCCACCGACAGGTGCGGCAGCGCCGGCATGCCACGCGCCTCACCGCCAGAGCTCACCTTGCCGCGCGGCCGCTCCTGGAGCGGCCGGCCATAGCCCTCCGTGTCCCCCAGCAGCTTGCCCGCGCCGAACGTCTTGAACGACACCACGCCCACGCCCTTCTCACGCGCCAGGGGCAGCACCTCCTCCACGTAGCGCGCGTCCACGAACGGCCCCAGCGGGAACATCACCACGTCACACCGCCCGGAGCGCACCGCCGCCACCAGCGCGTCCGGGTGGTGGCAGGAGATGCCCTTGAAGCGCGCCTGCCCCTTCTCCACGCACGCCTCCAACTGCTCCAGCGCGCCGCCCGGCCGGGCCAATTCCTCCCACTGCGCCAGTGACTTCACCGCGTGCAGCGCGAACAGGTCCACCGACGGCAGGCCCAGCCGCCGCAAGGAGGCCTCCACCTGCGGCGCCACCGGCGCGTCCAGCACGTCCACCTTGTCGATGACGAACACGCCCTCGCGCCGGCCGCGCAGGGCCTCGCCCACGACCTCCTCGCTCAGGCCGTCCTCGTAGCCGGGCGCCGTGTCGATGACGTTGAGCCCCGCGTCCAGCGCCCGCGTGAGCGTGGCGACGAGCTGCTCGCGCGGCACCGTGCGGTCCGCCAGGTCGCCAATGCCTACCGCCGTCGCGGTGAAGCCCGTGCGCCCCAACGGGCGGCGCGGAGTGAAGCGGGGAAGCGAAGTCGGGGTCATGAAGAGGGTCCTCCCGCGGGACGAGGAGGAGAACAGCATCTCACCCGGAGCCGCGCCCCGCCCGGTTCTTGTCCCAGATGGCTCCCAGGATGAGCAGGTAGGCCACCAGGCGCACGACGTACAGGTAGTGGATGCGCTCGCTGTCCAGGTCCGGCGCCAGCAGCGCGCCCAGCACGTTGTGCACCCCCATCAGCGTGAAGGACAGGGAGAACAGCGCGAAGAGCCGGTCCTTCGACTGGAGATAGAAGCGCAGGAAGAACAGGGCGCACGCCAGGTACGCCATCAACACCGCGCCGTCGAGCAGGGGCTTCAACATGCTCAGGACACGTCCCAGATGAGGCCGAAGAGCAGCACGCCGCTGCCCACCAGCGACGTCACCGTGCGCGCCAGTGACAAATCCCCCGCTGGGATGAGCACCAGGTCCACGAAGAGCAACACGTTGTTCAGGGTGAAGACCGTGAAGCACAGACCGCTGTAGAGCAGCAGCTTCATCCGTGTGCGCCGCCAGGCCCGCAGCAGCAGCACCGCGCACGCCGCGCTCGTCAACGCGCACAGGAGGTAGACCGCCTCAGCCATGTCCGTCGCCGTCCTTGTCCTTCTTGAACACGAACGCGTCCGCGAAGCCCCGCACCCGGTCCATGGGCCGTGAGAAGATGAACGAAATCACGCTCACGCGGCGGGCCGCGTACGCGGACGCCAGCTCCGCCGTGGCCTGCACGTCGTCCGACCGGTCGGGACTGAACCGGAAGGCGTCCTCCCCCACGCCATCCTGGAGAAGCAACCCTCCCGTCTTCAGCTCCGCCATGCGGCGGGCCGCGGAGGCTTCGGTGATGCGCAGCTCCAGGGCCACCGCCGACGCCGTCCACGCCCGGTCCGTGCGGGCGCGAAGCAGGAGGAGCACCTCCAGCTTCTCGATGGACTCGATGTGCGTCGTGAGGAAGCGCTGGACCCGTGGAGAAAGGCCGGCGTCAGTCACGCCTCCACCTATGGACCCAGATACTTTGTGAATCAACCTTTCTGTTGCGGGCGGTTGTTCACAGTTTCACACGAGCCCGGCCCCCTGCCTGCTCCGAGTGCGTCACGGCAGGGGGTGCCTGTTTCCGCCTAGTTGCGGACGCGGGGGGCGGGGGCGCGCACGCGGACGTCCATGCGGGCGTCCCCGGCCACCATGCTGCTCAGGGCCTCCGGCTGGGACGGCGACAGGCGGGCCACGGCGCGCAGGGCGGCCACCAGGATGAGGGCCTCCAGGCTGGAGGGCACCTCCAGGCCTTCGGGACCGGCCTTCACGGGCAGGGGCAGCCGGGGCGCGCGGCCGGCGGCGGACAGCGCCTCCACGGCGTAGGCGGGGCGGGCCTCCAGCGACACGGTGATGGCGGGCAGCGCGCGGGCCTCCTTGTCGGCGCCGTGCACCTGGAGCTCCAGCAGCCGCCCCAAAGAGCCGGGGGACAGGTAGAGGGCCAGGCCCGAGGGGCCGTCGTCGTCACCATGGAAGACGCAGCCCTCGTAGGTGTGCTCGTGCGCGCCCGTCACATCCACCACGAAGGGCTGGCTGTCGTCCCAGTGCGTCCAGGGCTTCGCGTCCCAGAACTCGGTGGCGGACTGGACGAAGAGCAGCGCCTTGTCACTGCCCAGCCCGGACACGCCCATCTGGCCCCAGGCGAGGAACGTGGCGATGGCCGCCCGCGCGGAGAGCGCCGCGGGGGACGGGGGCGCCACGGCCAGGCCCAGCGCTTCAGCGGCGTCCGCCAGCGCGGGCTCGCAGGACACCTGGGACGGCTCCAGGCCGGCGATGAGGGCGCGCACGCCCGCGACGTCCGTCTGTTCGAAGACGGGGGCGGACGGGTCGCCCGTCTCGCCGATGCGCAGGTAGACGCCGGTGGTGCCCACGGAGAGGGGCACCGGACCCAGCTTCAGCAGGTGGAACATGGCGGACCCTCCGGGCACGCGGATCTTCGCTTCACCCTCCCCTGAGACGGGGATTCGCGTCCAGGGCCCTGCGCACCAGCTTCATCAGGGCGCGGATGTCGAACGGCTTCTGGAGGAACTCCATGCCCGGGTGCAGGCGCTTGAGGCCGTTGACGTCCACGGCGCTCATGCCCAGCACGGGGATGGTGCGCAGCGACGGGTCCTGCTGGATGCGCTCAATCAGCGCGGGGCCATCCAGCACGGGCATCATCCAGTCCGTCAGCACCAGGTCCGGCTTCACCTCCGCCATGCGCTCCAGGGCCTCGCGGCCATGGGACGCCGTGAGCACGCGGTAGCCCTCCTCCCTCAGGAGGTCCGCGAGCGCCTCCAGGATGCCCTGCTCGTCGTCCACCACCAGCACGGTCTCGGTCGCGGGAACCACGGGTCCTCTGGGGGTCAGGAGTGGTTGCCCGGGAAGCGGGCGATGCCGGTGAGCAGCAACTCGGGCGACGGCTGGAAGGGGGGCTGGATCTCGATTCCCTGGGAGGTGATGAGGAACTCGCGCAGCGTCGGGTCGTAGTCCGCGTCACGCAGCTTGAAGATGGAGAGCAGCCGCCTCAGACGGCCATTGAGTTCCAGGTGGCGCATGAACAGCAGGTTCTCCGCCACGCCGGACAGGCCGGTGCCCAGGGGAACGTCCATCTCCGGGCCGAAGAGACGCGGCGTCTCCAGCGTGAAGACGGTCGTCACCCCGTGGCGTCGCAATTCCTGCGTGAGCGCGGCGAAGAAAGGGCTGATCCGCGCCGGCTCGTTCGTGGTCTCCACCATGGCGCTCAGGCCGTCCACGAACAGGCGCTTCACGCCGCGTTTGCGCACGTCCTCCAGCATGGTGTGCGCGACGAGGTCCAGGTTGCACTCGGCGGGCATGTTCCACTGGAGCACCAGCCGGCCCTCCTTCACCGCGCCGCCCAGCGACAGCCCCACGTTGGCCGTCTTGTGCAGCAGCCGGTCCGGCCCCTCGTAGAAGCTCACCATCAGGCAGGGCTCGCCCAGGCGGATCCCTTCGGCCAGGTGGCTCGCGCCCAGGAGCGTCTTGCCGCAGCCCGGCGGCCCCATCACCAGCGTGGTGGACGCCGCCGCGATGCCCTCCGGAATCATGGCATCCAACGTGGGCACGCCGAAGCGCACGCGCTGCGTGCCCCAGTCCGGCGGCTGCGCGCGGCTGACCATGGTCTCCAGGCGGGGGAACACCTCCAGGCCCGCCTCGGAGATGCGGAAGTGGTGCGAGCCATTGAGGCTGGCGCTGCCCCGGAACTTGCGCACCTGGAGTTCGCGCCACGAACGCATGGCGGCCGTGCGCTCGCGCAGCTCCAGGATGCCGTCCACCATGGTGTATTCCGGGTGCACGGTGGGGCCCACGCTGCTCGTGAGCAAGAGCGCGGTGAAGCGCGACAGGCCGGCGGACACCTGGAGCTCGTGGATGAACTTCTTGAAGTCGCGGCTGCTGCCCGCGGCCTCCTGCGCCTGCACCAGGCCGTCCAGCACCAGGATGCCCGCGCCGTGGTTGCGCATCTCCCGGCGCAAGAGCTCCAGCAGGCCCGGCAGCCCCTGCTCCTCCAGCATGCGGAAGCCGCTGACGTAGTAGATGCGCTGCGGCAGCTGGGAGGCGTCGAAGAACGCCATGCTGCGCAGGTTCGACAGCATGCGCGAGTGCGACTCCGCCAGCAGCGTCACGTAGAGGCAGCGCGTGCCCTGCTGGGCCTGCGAGTAGCAGAGCTGGTTGGCGAAGATGGTCTTCCCCGCGCCAGGCTCCCCCACGACGATGTAGACGCCCGACGCCACCAGGCCACCGCCCAGGATGGGGTCCAGTCCGGGAACGCCTGTCGCGATGCGCTCGAAGACGGGGGAGTGCTGCTCGCTAGGGGACATGGCGACCGCTCATACCGTAAAACCCGGGGTGTCGCCCCGGGAGTTTGTACCGGGGTCCCCTGACCGCCTGGAGCCCTCACCGTGGAAACCCTCGTCCGGTTCGCCGAAGGCCTGGGCCGCTTCTCCTCGCGCTTCGTCCCCAGCGCCTTCTCCATCGCCGTGCTGCTCACCCTGCTCACCATGGCGCTGGCCCTGGGCTGGGTGGGGGCCGCGCCGCCGGTGGTGCTGGACGCGTGGGGCGGCGGCTTCTGGGAGCTGCTCACCTTCTCCATGCAGATGGCGCTGGTGATGTTCACTGGTTACCTGCTCGCGCTCACCGCGCCGGTGAAGGCGCTGCTGGAGAAGGTCGCCAGCCTGCCCAGGAGCCCCCGGAGCGCCACCGCGCTGATGGCGGCGGTGTCCATGGCGCTCGCGTACTTCAACTGGGGCCTGTCGCTCGTCGCCAGCGCCATGCTGGTGCGCTTCATCGCGCGCAGGCGCCCGGACGTGGACTACCGGCTGCTGGTGGCGT
The DNA here is from genome assembly GCF_003611695.1 of Corallococcus carmarthensis. Lineage (GTDB taxonomy): Bacteria > Myxococcota > Myxococcia > Myxococcales > Myxococcaceae > Corallococcus > Corallococcus carmarthensis. The sequence continues at coordinate 28,793 of NZ_RAWE01000078.1, forward strand.
GCGCCTACTTCGGGCTGGGCGCCACGTGGCACGCGGGCCTGTCCGCCTCCGCCCCGCTGCTGGTCGCGACGCCGGGGCACTTCCTGGAGAAGCAGCTGGGGGTCATCCCCATCGACCGGACGCTGTTCTCTCCCTTCAACATCGGCCTCACGCTGGCCGCGGTGGCGCTGCTCACGGCGCTGGCGTGGGCGCTGCACCCGTCGCCGGAGCGCACCGTGCGCGTGGAGCCCGCGGTGCTGGAGAAGCTGGCCGACTTCGTCCCGCCGGCGAAGCCGCAGGGCCGCCTGAGCCCCGCGGAGTGGCTGGATCATGCATGGCTGCTCAATGTCGTCTTCGGCGTGCTGGGCCTGGCGTGGTTCGGGCGGCACCTGTGGCTCCATGGCGGCTGGAAGGCGCTCAACCTCAACGTGGTGAACTTCACCTTCCTCACGCTGGCGGTGCTGCTGCACGGCACGCCCGCCCGGCTGCTCAAGGCGAGCGAGGAGGCGGCGAGCGTGCTGCACGGCATCGTGCTGCAGTTCCCGCTGTACGCGGGCATCTACGGCATCTTCAAGGCCACGGGGCTCACGGACCGCATCGGGGAGCTCTTCGTGTCGCTGTCCACGCAGCAGACCTTCCCGGCCATCGTGTATCTCTATAGCGGCGTGGTGAACTACTTCGTGCCCTCCGGCGGCTCCAAGTGGGCCATCGAGGCGCCCTACCTGTTGGATGCGGCGGGACGGCTGGGCGTGGCGCCGGAGAAGGTGGTGCTGGCGTACGCCTGGGGCGACATGGCCACCGACCTCATCCAACCCTTCTGGGCGCTGCCGCTGCTGGCCGTGGCGCGGTTGGAGTTCAAGGACATCCTCGGCTTCCTCCTGGTGGCCTTCCTCGCGTACCTGCCGCTGGTGACGCTGGGCTTCTTCCTCTTCGGATAGCGCGGCGCGCCCAACCCCGCCCCAGGCCCCGGAAGCCGGGGAATGGCCGCGGATGTTTCATGATAGACAGGCACACCGAGGGGCCGGACGTGGGCCGGCTTCCTCCAACATCAATGAGGGGACCCCAAGTCATGAAGAGCGTGTTCAACGGAAGCGTGCTGTGCGCGGTGCTGGGTGTGGCGTCGGTCGCGGGAGCGCAGGAGGCGGCGGCTCCGGCGGCGGAGACCGTGAAGGCTCCCAGCGCGGACGCGGTGCGCGACACCTGGAACTTCTTCTACAAGGGCCAGGGCCAGGGCCCCGTGCTGGTGGAGGCCAAGCTCTGCACGGAGGTGGCCAAGGACGGCCCCAACAAGTACGAGTGCACCGCCGAGGTGGGCCCCGAGGGCATCAAGGCGGGCACCACCGTGATGCTGTGGCAGAGCTACCTGGTGCCCCAGGGCGACTCCGTCGAGGACCTGACGGTGCAGGTGAAGCAGGGCGCCACCGTGCGCGAGACGAAGGACGTGAAGGTGAAGGGCGAGGGCTGGCGCGCGCGCCAGTGGACCGGCGTGAAGCTGGCCAAGCCCGGCAACTGGACCGTCGTGGTCATGCGCGGCGACCAGGTGCTCAAGGAAGTGCCGGTGAAGGTGCTGTAGTCCTTCGCCCGTCACGACGCACCGACGCCCGCCCGGGAGGCCTCCCAGGCGGGCGTTGTCGTTTCCAGGCGGATGGGGACTACGGCTGGAAGACGTCTTCGCCGCGAGGCGTGAGCACGCTCCAGGTGTTGGAGCGCAGGTTGAAGGCGCGGAACGTGAGGCCCGTCTCCCAGTCCCCCATCAGCAGGAACAGGTGGGGCCGCGCGAGGGGCAGGCCCTTCACGGACCGGTTCATGGCGGACGCGCCCACGGTGCCCCGGACGGCGTAGTAGACGTAGGTGCCCGTCACGTCGGTGCCCGTCGGCGCGGGGAAGGCCACGCCTGCCGTGGGGCCTCCGGATGCGCCGTACGCCACGTCCGCGATGACGGGCGTGAAGGTGTTGCCCCGGTTGACGCCGTCCCCGCTCACGTCGAAGAAGCCCAGGCTGGCGCCCGTCGCGGGCGACGTGGGGCAGGCGTTGATGAACCGCACGCGCGAGTCCTGCGCGTCGGACGGCAGGGTGTCCGGCACCACGAAGGCCCGCGGCGCCAGCGCGCCCGTTCCCCCCGCCTGACCGGAGACGACGACGAGGTAGCGGCGCCCCGCCTCCAGCGGCCCCGTCTGGACGCCGTCGAGCACGGACGTCGCGCCGTCGGACTGGAGGACGAACGACAGCGGATGCCCCGCCGCGCTGGCCGGCAGGTCACCGGGCTTGGGGTCCGCTCCGTACTGGAAGTCCGCCGCCACGGGCACGCCCTGGCTGAGCGCCTTCAGCGGCGCGCCCGAAGCGAGCGCGTGGAAGAAGTACATCAGCGGATCCCGCTTCAGGCGCACGGCCCCGTCCTTCGCCGCGGGGATGAGCAGCAGCGAGGAAGCGCCGGGGTCGTTCATCGCGCGCCGGTCGTCGCCGAAGGACACGGCGAAGTACGCGGTGCCCGCCGTCAGGGCATTCGTGGGCAGCGTGTAGGCCAGCTCGCCGCTCTGGGAAGGCGCAGGGTTGTCATTGCTCCCCCGGACGAGCAGCCGCGTCGTGGAAGCCACCGGGATGATGTGTCCCAGGGCTTCCGCGTCCGCGGTGAAGGGCGACACGTTGGGCAGATCCAGACCGGAGTCGGTCCGGATGAAGCGCGGCCGGCTGGCGGCGACCACGCGGTCCGCCGTCACGTGGCGCAGCCGCGCCTCTCCCGCGCCCACGGTCCCCAGGTCCCGGTCCCGCAGGGCCAGCAGCTTCGGCGTGTCGAACCGCACCGTGCCCACGCGCGACATGAGGCCCAGCGCGGCGACCGTGAGGTGTTCGCCCTCCGCGAGTGACACGCCCTGCAGCGTGGCCAGCGCCGCCTCCGTGGCGGGCCTGCCCGTGTTGCGCACGCGGAACGTCAGGTCCGTTCCAGGGGGCACCGGGACGAAGGCCGTCACCGACGTGTCCCCCGGCTCCACGCTGGAGAACAGGGGCAGCGCGTCGCCGAGCGACAGGTCCATGCGGTACGTCGCGGCCGTCCACGGGGTGTTGGGCTCCGAGGAGTTGCCTTCGAACAGCACGTTGACGAAGCGCACGTAGGCCGTGCCCGCGTCCACGCCGGCATCCGTCTGCGTTCCCGCGTCCGTCTGCGTCCCCGCATCCGTGCCCGCGTCCACGCCGGCATCCGTTTGCGTTCCCGCGTCCACGCCGGCATCCGTTTGCGTTCCCGCGTCCACGTGGGTGCCCGCATCCGTGTCCGTGCCTGCGTCAGGCTGCGGCGCGGGCGTGACGGCCACGCACTTCTCCTCCTGGCACGCCCAGACCTGCCCCGAGGGCGCGGCGCCCTCGTCGCGGCAATCAAAGGCATCCCGGCACTCGGTGGAATCACATCCAGCCAGCGCCGAGGCCAGGCCCACCACCAGCATCCACTGTCTCAAGCCGTGTCTCATCACGAGGGCTCCCTTCCCGGAGCAGGTGTTGCGGAACGATGGGGGACGTCAGGGCGTGGTGCGCTTCTCGCACTCGCCGCGCAGCGGGTAGATCCACCCCGCCGGGTGCTGCGTGAGCTGTTCCTTGAGGAAGAAGTAGGCCATCACGCCGACGTTGAACTCCGCGTGCTGGAGCCACTCGTTGACCGCCGCCATGTCCGTTCCCTCGCGGATCTCCTGCGTCAGCGGGTTGTCCAGGCCGCAGACCTGGGTCCACATCCGCGTGGCGCCAAACGAGGTGACGTTCGCGCTCGGGGGCGTGGCCGTCCCGAAGCGGCCCAGCCGGATGAGGTCGCACGCGCCGCGCGCCGCGCCGAGCATGTTCGCGCCCCACGCCGCCCAATCCCGGGCGTCTCCCGAGAAGTCGATGTCCACCTCGCCGTACTTCACCCACGCCTGCATGAACTCCTCGGAGAACTTCACCGTCGTTCCGCCAGAGGCCATCCACAGCAGGTAGCGGGCGCCGCCGTGCGGTCCGTACTCGGCCTCGAACGGGGCCAGGTTTGGCTTTCCTCCCGTCGTCCCGAAGAGGCCCGCCGCCAGGTTGGCCACGCGCGCGCCGTTGAGCGCCACCAGCGTCTTGGCCGCGCCGCTCTGGCCGTCGCCCGCGCGCCCGTGGCAGTTGGCGCAGATGCCCTGGAAGGCCGTGGCGCCGGGCGTGGAGTAGTAGAGCTGCCCGTAGGGACGGCGGGGCCGCCCCAGCTCATCCAGCATCCAGGGCTCCACCGGATCCGGCGCCGGCTTCGCGGGGAACGCGCAGCCCGCCTTGGCCACCCACCAGTTGGTGGCGAAGGGCTGCTTCGCCAGCTCCGCGTGCGCGTCCGTGATGGGGTAGCGCGTCAGCCTTTCGAAGGGAGGCTTGCCAATGGAGTCCTTCCAGGCCGGATTGCGCGGCTCATAGGGGACCTTGTCGGTGAAGTCCTCGGTGATCCACCGCACGTCGCTCGGCGGGGTGCACGAGGCGGCCACCGCGAGCTCCGCCTGCCGGATGCGCTCGGACGCCCTCGCCTCCTGCTCCGAGGGCGAAAGCGCCTCCTCCCCCTTCCAGCGCAGCGCCCCGATGTAGCGCGCCATCAGCAGCGCGGCGCGGCAGTCCTGCCCGGGCACGTTCGCGGGCATGTGGATGAGGCGCGCGTCCGTGTCGCGCGCCACGCGCTGGAAGAGCGTGCTGCTGGGCGTGCGCAGCAGCAGGTCCTTCGTGTAGTCGGGGACGGTGGCGGGGTCGCACACGGCATAGCTGCGCTGGCCGTTGCTCTCCTTCACGCCACAGGGGTTCCAGCCCGGCAGGATGCCGTTCGCGGAGAAGTCCAGCGAGGCAATGGCGGGGTTGCTCTGCGTGGCGAACCCGTTGGGGTTGTGGCACTGCGCGCAGTTGCCGATGAAGTACCCCTGCAACTCCAGCGTCTGCCGGTTCGGCGCCGGCTGCCCCTGGGGGACCGCCTGCCGGGCCTGGACCTCCAGCCTGGGCAGCAGGGCCTCCAATTCCTGCCGGGTGCCGGAGGCCGGCAGTCCGGTGATGACGCCCGCGCGCACCAGCCGCTCCACCTGGCTCCGCTCGTCCTCCAGGACCTGCGTGTTCACATCCACGCCCGCCTCACCGGGGGCGCGGCGGTTGAGCTGCAACGGCGTGAAGCCGAGCACGAAGTTCTGCGCCTCCGCACCCGAATGACAGTGGATGCACCGGTGCGCGCCAGGGATGGCGTAGTTGCGCGTCTTCCCGCTGCCCTCGTGCTCCGTGTAGACGAGGACGCGGTCGGAGAACGGCTCCCCGTTGCGGTAGCGCAGGTCATGCAACTGCGCGACCGTGCCTTCGTTGTTCCAGAGGTACGTGCCGAAGAGCGACTGGTTCCACGGCTCGCGCACGACGATGAGCCGCGTTTCGATCTTCTGGTAGCGCACGTAGCCGTCCCTGCCCGCGACGGCCTTGAAGAACGTCTTGTAGAAGCGCGTGTTGGGGGGGACCTGGAACTTCCCCGTCTGGGCGTCGTACCGGATGGACTGCCCCGCCGGCACGTGCACCTGGCGCAGCTTCTTCGCGTGGTCGGAGAAGAGCGGATAGGTGGGCGCGAAGGCGAACGTGCCGCGCGCGGCCAGCATCTCCGCGTCGAAGCTCATGATGTCCGTGTCCGTGTCCGACAAGAGGGGCGGCAGCTTCGTCAGCGCCGCGAAGGCCGCGTCCTTGTCCGGGTCACGGCCCAGCAGTTCCGGCTTCGTGACGTCCGGGATGCAGTTGCCCAGGTCCGTCATCGCGTCCGCCACCGCGGGCGCCACGGCGATTCCGCCGACAGCCTTCTCCTCGCAGGCCACCGGGAACGTGCCCGTGGGCGAGCCCTGTGAAAGCCAGGCATTGAGGACGCACGCCAACTCCACCGCCTTCTTCGTCTGCTCGGGCGAGGCCAGCGGAGGCATCTCTCCTTGGGAGGCCTTCAGCGCCATCCGCGCGCCTTCCTTCTTCAGCCCCTCCACGTCCGCGCCGTACTGGAAGCCGCCCACGATGTTGGGCGGCGCGTGGCATTGCGCGCACTGCGCATCCACCCGGGCCTTCAGCCCGTCGAAGGTCTCCGTGAAGGCCGCCACGGGCGCACCCGCGCGCAGGGGGATGCGCTCCCCCGAACGGGCGGGCGCGCAAGTAGAGGGCTTCACGACGACCACTCCGCCGTCGGAGGGCCCCGCGTCGGGCGGGGACTCCACCGGATTGGAGGAACAGCCCGACGCGATGACCACCCACAGCAGCAAGACCCCCCGGGTCAGACCTGTGGCGAACCCCTTGCGCTTCATTCCCATGTGGACGGGACCTCTCTCAGCGGTGACGGACAGGCACGGGGCCCGGCCTGGAAGGCTTGCGCGGCGGGGCGCCCGTTCTGGAAAGGCACCCTACCGCGCGAGCCCCGTCTGGCTTTGACAAGTCCTTGCAACAAACCCAGGCGTCGTGATGCTGACGCCGCGGGCCAAAGACAGGCACTCCGCGACGGACGTGAGTCCTTTCCGCCACGGCCGTGTGTCGTTACGGCGTCGTGACCAGCCGGAGCTTGCCCAGCTTGTTGCCGGAGCGCTCCGTGAACCAGACATTGCCGTCCAGACAGAAGAAGCCCGCCGGGCCAAAAGAGATGCCCGCGGGCCGGCTGCGCACGGTGGGCAGGTCGAACTCCGTGATGACGCCCGAGGCGGTGATGCGGCCCACCCGGTTGCCGCTCTGCTCGACGAACCAGATGTGGCCGTCCGCGCCGGGCGACACGGCGACCGGGGCGCTGGCGGGGTTGGGCAGGGCGTACTCGGTCACCGTCCCGTCCACGGTGATGCGGCCCACCTTGTTGCCCAGCTGCTCGGTGAACCACATGGCGCCATCCAGGCCCGGCGCGATGGCGCTGGGGAAGCTGGAGGCGGTGGGGATGGCGAACTCGGTGATGACGCCATCGGCGGTGATGCGGCCCACCTTGTTGCCCGCCTGTTCGGTGAACCAGACGTTGCCATCCACGCCCAGGGAGATGGCGCGCGGCTGCGCGTCAGGCGTGGGGAGGGCGAACCCGGTGATGACGCCATCCGGGGTGATGCGGCCAATCCGGTTGCCCACCTGCTCGGTGAACCAGACGTTGCCGTCCAGGCCCGCGGTGATGCCAGACGGCGCGGCGCCCGCCTGCGGCAGCGGGAACTCCGTCACCACGCCAGCCGGAGTGATGCGGCCAATGCGGCCCGCGCCCAACTCCGTGAACCAGACGTTGCCGTCCAGGCCCGCGGTGATGCCCTGGGGCGAGGCGAAGGCGGTGGGCAGGTCGAACCCGGTCACCACGCCCTGCCGCGTGGCGCGGCCAATCCGGTTGGTGCCCGGCTGCGTGAACCAGACGTTGCCGTCCGGGCCCACGGTGATGCCCACGGGGGACGCGCCCGGCTCCAGGGCAATCTCCTCCACGGTGCCCGCGGTCCCGGACGGCTGACGGCAGAGCCAGGGGAGCGGCCGGGTGGAGGACGCGGTGGCCAGGCCCGTGTCCTGGGCGAGGGCGGGAACGGCGAAGAGGAACGCGGAGGCGAGCGACAGCTTCACGGCGGAACGCATGCGAAGGCTCCAGGAGGCAGGACGGCGGAAGAGGTCACGGCAAAACGGGCCGGGAGGGCACCTGCCCTCCCGGCCCTGACAACGCCTCCGCCCCGAGCGGAGGGGAGCAGCAATCAGTTGCAGACGCCGGCGCCGCGGCCGTCGTTGTTCGCGCCGCCGCACTTCAGCGCGCCGGACGTGTTGCAGGAGATGAAGCCCTGGGTCACCAGGATGTTCTCGAACTGGGCCTTGCCGGAGCCGTAGACCCAGTCATAGAGGATGGCCTCTTCATCCGAGCGCACGTTGGTGGTGCTCTCGTTGAGGAACAGCGCGCGGGCCAGCGGGTAGGCATTGGCCTTGTCGGTGAGGAACTTGCGGACGTTGTCCACCGAGGGGGCGATGCTGTTGACGCTCAGCGCCTTGTTGCCCGTGCGCTTCGCGGAGTCACCGGAGTAGCCAATGGCGTTGGAGTCGGTCGCGGTCAGGTAGCCGATGCACGCCGTGGCGCTGGCGTTGGCGCCGGCGGTGACGCCGGCCGGGCTGGTGCAGGCCGCCGGCAGGCTTCCTTCCGCGACGACGATGACGCCCGGGCAGAAGGTGCCGCCGCCCACCAGGGACTTGAAGGTGTCCGTGGTGCCGGACAGGTCGTCGCGGCGGTACTTCGTGAGGGTGCTGGTGCACGAGCCGGTGATGGCCGCACCCGAGGCGTTCGTGGCGAAGAACGTCTTCTGCAGGTCCGCCAGGGTGATGTTGGTCAGCGTGTTGCTGGTGTTCACGAACGCGTTCACCGCGTCCAGCGCGACGATGTTGCTCTTCTCACCCGTGAGGCACGGGGTCTTCAGGTCGCGCGACATGGGCGCGAGCGCCTGCTGGCCGGGGCCGCAGAAGCCGGCCGAGCCGCCGCGCAGACAGCCCTCACCGACGCCGGAGCCCTTGCCCTGGACGTTCAGGCCCGCGCCCGCCGCGCCATCCGCCGCGATCAACGCCGCCTTCAGCGTGTCGGAGCCGTAGAACTCCAGGTTGGGGCCCAGCCCCTGCGCCACCGTCTTCGTGTCCTCCGCGCTGGCGCCCGACTCACCACCGCAGCCCACAGCCGACATCGCGACCACCGCGGCGGACATCACCCACGTCATCATCTTCATGGACAGCTCCTGGTTGGTGCTGGATGCAGGTTGAACAGCCCTGGAACGGCGCCCGGGCCCCCCTCCGGGCAGACCCCGGCCCTGCCGCGTCACGCGGTCACGAAGACGTGGCAATGGCGGGGAACCATCGAGCCCGGCGCTTCCCGGATTCGACGGGACGCAAGATGCCGCAATGCCAGACAACGAGGTGCCTCAAACGCGTCAAGAATTCGCGTTGGCAAGGTCACACCGCGCGAGTGGATTCTTCCAGCGCGGCCCTGAGGCCTTCGCAACCCGGTTGCCGGAGCAACCCTGTCACGAACGTGCATCGCCGCGTTCCGGAGCAGCAGGCAGGCGTCAGGCGTTGGAACTCAAACATCCGGATGCGAGTGATGACTTTCACGCAGTCCAGGGGCCCGTCCGGGCCTCTGGCTGTTTTTTCATCCCGGCCCTCCCCCGGAGCGGGAGTTTTTTCAGACAAGCCGACAGCGCCCTCCTCCGCACGGGCGGGGTCCGTCCGGATTCCCGAGGGAACACCCTTGCCAGGACACGTTGGCCGCGCGCTTGCAGAAGGGTCTGGGCGCGGTTGAAGGGTGGGGGAG
>NZ_RAWE01000079.1 GCF_003611695.1 Corallococcus carmarthensis
GGCTGTGGGGGAGGCGGGGGGGACGGCGGACACGGTGCGGTTCACCTCCGGAGGCCGGTGGGTGATATCCACGTCCTGACGATGAAATCCATTCGCATCTCCCAGCTCCTCGAGGACCAGGGCCACGACCTGCGGCTGACCCTGATGGCGGGCACCCAGGGGCTGGCGCGCACGGTGGACTCCTCGCGCATCCAGAAGCCGGGCCTGGCGCTGGCGGGCTTCACCGAACACCTCCACCCGCACCGCGTCCAGGTCTTCGGCAACACCGAAATCTCCTACCTGGCCACCCTGGCGGAGGACGCGCAGCACGCCTCGCTGGCCAAGCTCTTCAGCGAAGAGGACCTGGCGTGCGTGGTGGTCACCAAGGCGCTGGACGTGCCGCGTGCACTGGTGGACGCCTGCGAGGCAGCGGGCCTGTCGCTGATGAAGACGCCGCTGCTCTCCAGCGAGTTCATCCAGCGGGTGCAGAGCTTCCTGGAGGACGCGCTCACGGAGTCCAGCAGCCTGCACGGCGTGCTGATGGACGTCTTCGGCGTGGGCATCCTGCTGCTGGGCAAGAGCGGCATCGGCAAGAGTGAAATCGCCCTGGACCTGGTGATGCGGGGCCACCGGCTGGTGGCGGACGACATCGTGGACGTCACCCGGCGCAAGGGGGCCGTCTACGGCGCGGGCAACCCGGTCATCAAGCACCACATGGAGATTCGCGGACTGGGCATCATCAACATCAAGGACCTCTTCGGAGTGTCCGCCGTCCGGGAACAGAAGAAGATTGAGCTTGTGATTGAGCTGCAGGAATGGGATCCGCACCAGGAGTACGACCGCCTGGGCGTGGAGGACAAGCACCTGCAGATCGTCGGCGTGGACATCCCCTTGTCGGTCGTGCCGGTGCGTCCTGGACGCAACATGGCCACCATCGTGGAGGTGGCCGCGCGCAACCAGCTGTTGAAGCTTCAGGGCCACCACTCGGCGCGAGAGTTCGCCGAGCGACTCAATCGAGCCATCGCCCAGGGGGCGATGCGCCGCACCTTGGGAGAAGAGGTCGAGTGACCGCCCCCGCCAAGCAGATCATCGTCATCACCGGCATGTCAGGTTCCGGAAAGTCCACCGCCATCCGTGCGCTGGAGGACGCCGGTTTCTTCTGCATCGACAACCTGCCGGTGCTCCTCTTGCCCAAGCTCACGGAGCTGGCCGGCGGGGGCAACATCGAGCGCATGGCGCTGGTGGTGGACGTGCGTGAGGGCGTCTTCCTCAAGGACGCCCCCCGCGTGCTCGACGAGGTGCGCCGCGCGGGCCACCAGGTGGACGTGCTCTTCCTGGACTCCAGCGACGACAGCCTCATGCGCCGCTTCAGTGAGACGCGCCGCCGCCACCCGCTGGCCCCGGAGGGGACGGTGGCGGAGGGCATCCACGCGGAGCGCGAGGCCCTCAAGGACCTGCGCGAGCTGGCGGACCAGGTCATCGACTCGTCGGCGCTCAACGTGCACGACCTGAAGCGCATGGTGCAGGGGCGCTTCAGCCCGGAGCCCACGACGGGGCCCAGCCTGTCCATCATGTCCTTCGGCTACCGGTACGGTGTGCCGCCGCAGGCGGACCTGGTGTTCGACGTGCGCTTCCTGCCGAACCCGTACTTCGTGCCGGAGCTCAAGGGGCTCACGGGCAAGAACCCGAAGGTGGCGGGGTACGTGCTGGAGCGCGAGGAGACGCAGCAGTTCCTGGAGAAGGTCGTGGACCTCTGCCGCTTCCTGTTCCCCCGCTACCAGAAGGAGGGCAAGGCGTACCTCACGGTGGCGCTGGGGTGCACGGGCGGCAAGCACCGCTCGGTGGCGCTGGCGGCGGAGATGGTGCGCCGGCTATCCGCGGACTACGGCCGCGTGCAGCTGTGGGACCGGGACATCGAGAAGGAGTAGGGCGCCGCGCCGCCTTCCGGACCCCGGCCTTCAGTGCCGGGTGTCCGTGACGGGCGTGAAGCGCGCGCCGGTGACGCCTTCCTTCTCCAGGGCCTCCTTCACGGCCTCGGAGACGACGAGGGTGACGGGCCAGCCCCAGGGGCGGAACACGCGGGCGCGGCCTACCTGATTGGGGTCGATTCGCAGCCCCCGGACGGAGCGGTACTGGCCCACGCGCGCGGGGATGCCGTCGCCGGGGCCGTAGTGGTGGATCTCCAGGCAGGCGGCTTCGTCCACGCAGCGGATGAGGCGCGTGGCGACGACGAGGAAGTACGGCTCCCGCTGGCCCTCGATTCTCACGGGGATCAGCTGCACGTCCTCCGGGGCCATGCGCGCGAACACGGCGGCGACGCGCGGGTGCACCACGGGGGTGAGGCCGGCGCCGGCGAGGCTGAAGTCCAGCGGGGCGGCCTTCAGTTCATTGGGGATGTGGAGGGGGCCGGGCGGGTCCACGGGGCGCCCGGCGGTGAACGTCCACACGTCGCCCACCACCTTGTCCTTCCGGTCCAGCGGATCGCCGGGCTCCCAGCGGCCGGGGGCGCGGAAGTCGTCGTGCAGGTCGTAGAAGCGGGTGGGGGTGACGCTGCCGCGGCGAGCCGTCTTGCGGTTGCTGCCGTGCGGAGTGGCCCCGTGCGCGACGATGCGGACGGCCGGGCGGCGCGGACGGCTGGTGCCGTGCCGGGCCTGGGGCGAGGGCTCCTCCGCGACCGACGCGCGCGAGCGCCGGGGCGCGGCGGCGGCGGGTTCGGAACCGCTTGCCGGGCTCTGCCGGTCCGGGGGGCTGCTTTCGGAAGGGCGGTGCCACAGCCGTCGCAGCGCGTTGGTGAGACGCCTGAACATCAAGCGATGTTACCCAAGCGCCTGCTGGAGGGGAGCCCCTCCCGTGGGGCTTCCCTGCCCGTTCTCAAGGCAGGCCGGCAGCCGTCCTGGCGTCGCGGGTGCAGGGACGACGGAATGGGGCGTCCGGAGCCGCCGCTTCGGGCGTGGCCGGGCCGCGATGGGCCATGCCATGGTCCGCGCCCATGACTCCGAGCCCGAAGTCCGAAGCCCCCGCCACGCCGGAAGCCGTGTTCGCCAGCCTGCTCCAGAAGCTGGGGGAAGCGGGCCGGGCACCGTCTGGAGCGGTCGCATCTCCGAAGACGCCCGAAGCGTTGGCGGCGGCCCTCTTCGACGTCGTGGGCAGGGCAGGGGCGGCGATGTTCTCCGTCTGGGCGGCGGATGACACCGACAGCGTCGCGGACGGTGACGAAGACGCGGACGGTGACGAGGCGGATGCGGGGGTGCCCGGGGAGCGGATCATCAACGCGGGCATCACGCTGTTCTTCATCGCGAAGGACACGCCAGGCACGGTGGGGCTGCTGGGCGCGGAGCGGGTGCCGGTGCGTCAGCCCATGGCGTACGCGCTGTATCCGTCGCTGGGGAAGGCGCTGGCGGCGTACGCGAAGCGGGGCGCGGATCCGGTGATGCCCGACCGGGGGCGCGTGACCTTCCCGGTGGGAGCGGCGGATCCGGACCTCGAGTTCCGGGTGTCGTTCCGCGAAGACGCGCTGGGCACCTGGACCACGGCGCTGGCGAGGGACCGGGAGACGCGCCACGCGTACCCGAGCCTCTCCACCCTGCCGCTCTCCGCCGAAGCAGCGGCGTTTCTCACCGGGCACTTCAACCGCCTGGACAAGTCGCTGTTCAACGGCCAGTTGGTCCTGCTCACGGGTGCATCCGGCACGGGCCGCAGCACGACCCTGCGGGCCGTGATGGATGCGCTGCCCGACAACGTGCACGCGTTGGCGGCGGTGGAAGAGCCGAAGGGCGGGCCGGGAGGTGCCGTCGGCATCGTGAAGGTGGGGCCGGAGCTGAAGGTGGCGCAGGCGGTGCGTTCATTCCTGCGGCAGGACCCGGACCTCCTCTTCGCGGACGAGGTGCGCACGCTGGAGGACATGCAGATCCTCTGCAACGGAGCGCTCACGGGCCACGCCACGGTCTGCGTCCTGGAAGCGAAGACCCCCGAGGAGGGCTACGCCTGGCTGAAGGAGGCACTGCCGGGGGTACCCATCTCTTCGCTCATCGTGCACCACACGCGCGACGCGGCGACGGGCGCGCTCGCGATGACGCTCCATGAGACGAAGCCCACGGAGGACGGCCAGGTGCTGCACGTCGTTCCGTGGACGCCCGGGCAATGATCAGTGCTTCGATTCAGCGTGAGGCCTGACGCCTGACCGGCTTGTTCAGCTTGCGCATCACCGTCCTCTTCTTGGCGAGTGGGGGCGCGGTCTTCTTGGGCTTGGGTTCCGGGAAGAGGGTGCCGACGGTATCCCTCGGTACGCCGTACTCGAAGCGGAACGGAGAACCCGCGCCCAGGGGGATCCAACCTGCCGCGAGCGCCCTCCGGATGATGTCGCGGACCAGGGCTGGAGTGACGCCGGTCTGATGCGGGGAGAGCCAGTTGTCCGGGCGGCTGACGCGCAGGTCGACGACGAGCACGCGCCGGGGGACGTCCGCGCTGGCCTGGATCGCCAGGAGCATGGGCGTGTCGGCGACTCCCTGCGAATACGTGGGCTTCTTCCGGATGCGCCAGTCGTAATCGGTCTCACCGAAGCGAACCCGGCGGCTGCCCTTCTTGGGAATGCTCACGCCGCGCGATCCTCCCGGATCGCCGTCAGTTGCCGCATGCCCCAGCGCAGCGGAACGCTCCCATCCGAGCGCCGCAGCGGCTCGACGGCCTGGAGGAACGCGGCCTCAAGTGACGCCTGGGCCGCCGGAGACAAACGGTCCGCGTCATACGTCGTGAGCAGCGACTCCCAGACCTCACGAGGTGGCCCATCGCCCTGCACGGAGAGGGATCGCACCGTGACGTCCGCGAAGCCCGCGCCGAAGAGTCCGCGCAATCCATCAACGGAGCGGACACGCGGGTCACCCAGCCGCGCGGGCGGAACCGCCTCCTCGCACAGCAGGGGCCTCAAGAGCTTGGAGAACACCTCCAGCGCCTCACCCCGCACCATGTCTCCACCCACGACGATGGACACCCGTCCGCCCGGCTTGAGCACGCGCCGAAGCTCCGCGAGCACGGTCTCCACGTCATCCATCAACATCAGCGCCAGGTGGCTCAGCACCACGTCGACACTGGCCTCCCCGAGCGGAAGCGATTGCGCCCGCCCCTGGATCAATGTCGCCGCACCGTTCAACCGAGCCTGTGCCGCGGCGAGTTCATGCGCGCTCATGTCGAGCCCCACCAGCGACAGCCCAGGCTGCTTCCTTCGAGCAAGCAGCTCCATCAGGTGCCCATCGCCACAAGCCAGGTCGAGCACCGTCAGCGCGCGCTCATCCCGAGGCACCACTGCTTCCAGCAGCGCATAGCTCGAAGGCGCCGTTTCCCCGTCCCACTGCACCGGAGCGGAAGCGAACCACCGCGAAGTCACCCCCGCGAGACGCGCATGGAAGTCGAGCAGGTAGGACTCGGAAGGGGAGGGCATGGGTACCTTCAGCGCCGGGTGGCTCAGGAGAACTCCATCAACCAGGAGCGCCATTCCGATGGGGCTTCCCAGCGTTGAGTGTATTGCTGTCGCTCGGCCGGTGGCAGGCTCCGCCAGAACGAAGACCAGACATGAACAAGCCAGTACTCTCCATTGCCCTGCCGCCATCCTGAAGACGTGGATTCGTACCCGGGAAATGCCTTCCAGGGGGGCACCATGTCCCCGGTCTGGTTGAGCTGCCGGGTCTTGGAGAGAAACTCTGCGTTCAGCCCGATCAGCGAGAACTGGCAGACCCATTCGCTCCAGACGTTCACCTGGACCAGGAGCTGCGCTTCATCCTGACGGCCATGCTCCTCACAATGAGGAACCCCTTCGAGGATCTGTTCTCGGCGAAGGAACCCCAACCATCCTGGGGGAGCATGGACTGTCAGGAACCGCTGCACGGGTCGCAGGCAGACGCAGCACTCCTGGGGAAACGCCAGCGAGTGCTCCGTCCGCCAGCGCTCCAAAGCAGGGACAGTCAGGAACATCTCCGCCTGCCGCAGCAAGGGATAGCCCATGAAAGCCAGGCTCGTATCGCTCATGGGCAGGAGCTGCTCTTGCGGACGGACCGAAGATTTCTTGAGTCCGAAGACACGTTGGATCTGTCGGTCCAGATTCATGATCCCCAAGAGTCAGGCCGCTAGTTTTCGTCGATGAAGTCCGCCACCCAGTCTGCTCCGAAGTACCCTGCCGTTCCAACGATAAGTGCCCCCGCGAACCCAGTCAGAATAGCTCCTGGGCCCGTTTCGACTCCCAGCGCGGCACCAGTCAACGCGCCAACCTTCATCCCTGCGACGGCCGCTGCCCACCCACCGACCTGGCGAATTCCCTCTGCGGTGATGGGCTTGATGGAGCCCTGCTTCACGGACTTCACCGTGGCCTTGCCGACGTCATAGACCGTGAATGCCAGGCCAATGACCTGGATGGCTTTCAAGCTTCGGGCCGCGGTCATCGCATGATGGCTTCGCTTGATGGCTGAAGCGGGTACGCTGCCTTCCATCAAGACCTCGCCTTCCATCACGATGGCCTTCCGGAGCTTGTCGATGCGGATACGCCAGTCAGGATGGGCTTTTTCAAGATGTGCGAGATCCTCCAGGATGGCCTCTGTTGAATGGATCTTCACCCCTGCGGCTGTTGCTTTCTTGATGTCGATGTAGGCGGGGCGTCCCGTGATGTTGGGGGCACCACCTCTGTGGGTGCTCGCCGAAAGGAATCGGCTCTGGTTGTGTCCCAGCGCGTGCTCTCCCAACGAGAAGGGGGCATTGGGATTGGGAGGCCGCATGCCGAAAATCTCTGGATTCGCCAGGGCGTATTGCGCCTGGCTGGGACCCGGAAACTCAAGCACCTTCCTCACCACCTTTCCGGAAGTGACGGTTTCATCCACGACGACAAAAAAGAAGGCCCTCCACTTGTTGTCGTCCAGAAGGGTGTTCTTGGACTGCTTGCTCTGCCTTGCGGCGCTGGCCTCTTCCTGAGCCAGGGGGAGGAGCACCCTATCTCCGACCTTCAGCCATCCTCGGCGCGGATGCCCTGGTGGGAACCGGCTCATGATGAGTGAGTTCCGCTGTTCAAGCGCAACCATTTGAACCCGGTAGTGCTTGGCGATAAGCCACAGCGAACTCAGACCGTCTATTTCATTGACCACATGAGCGCTGGGCATACGCACCTCCGCAATGGCAAACCAAGGGTGGGCCAAAGGGGGGCGCAAGGCAAGGGTGGTAGGTGTCTGAGTTCCTGGTGCTTTAGAGACACCACTTCAAGGGATGAGTGGTCTCTGGCCACCTCTCCGGTTCTTCCTTTGCCAACCATGTCATTGATGGCTATCGACTGACGCCATGAACGCGCGTGTGCCGGAGGTCCTCCAGGCCAAGGCCGTGCTCAGCGCCGGGGCTTCTTCTGTCCCGCGTTCGTGGCTTCAGCGGTGAGGGCCAGCACGGAGTACAGGTTCATCGTGTAGACGCTGTTCTCCGGCTCCAGGTCCGAGGCCTTCTGGAAGAAGGCACTGGCGCGCGTGTAGTCGCGCTGGTGGTTCAGGATGATCATCCCCATGCGGTTGTAGAGCGGCGCGGGTTTCTGCAGCAGCGCGATGCTGCGCTCCAGCAGGTCCAGCGCCTCCGCTGTCTTCCCCGCCTGCTCCAGCCGCACGACGCGCTGAAGCACCTCTTCCTGCGCGTCCTCCGTCCGGGGCGCCGGAGCCGGGGACACGGCAGGAGGCTTCGCCGTCAGTGCCGCCCCCAACGTGACGGCCGGCATCGGCGCCTGCGGCCGGGCCCCCGGTGCACGGGCCGCCCCCGCCTTCGCGGACGGCGGCGACTTCGGCTCACCCCGCCCGAACACGGGCGTGCCATCCCCCGAGAACGACGTCTCCCCCGAGGACGACGCCTGCGGCCGGCTGAACGCGGGTGCTCCATCCCCTGTGAACGACGCATCCACCGAAGCCAGCGTGCCCACCAGCTTCGTCACGCCGCGCTCCGACAGCGACTCGAACACCGCGCGCAGCTCCAGCTCCGTCACCTGGGTGATCATCGCCATGTCCGACAGCGCCGTGCGCCCGTCCACGAACGACAGCACGTACGCCTCGAACGGGCTCAGCGGCCGGTTCACCAGGTCCAACCCCGCCACGATGACCGGCCGCACCGGAGGCCCCTTTCCCTTCGCCGGGCCCTGGGCCTGCGCCTGGAACGACACGACCCGCGTCGCCTCCTGCTGGGGCGGACGGGGCACGCCGCGCGCTCCCGTCTGCTCCGGCTTCGTGAGCAGCGCGCGCACCAGCGACACGTTGTCCCGGGGCGGCAGGTCCTCCAAGCTCCGCACGAGCAGCAGCTCACAGCGCGCGCACTGGAAGTCCCCCGGCTTGCACGACGCGCCACAGTGCGGACACACCAGGTCCTCCGGCGGGTGCTCGAAGGCGTGCGCGTCCGCGTAGTAGTGCTTGCGGATGGCCGCGCGGATGGACCTTCGCACCGCCACGAACGGCAGCACCTGCGCCACGCCCACCGTCTTCGCGATCTCCTCCAGCGCCCGCTGCCGCTGCGGCTCGGAGATGGCCACGTACAGCGCGTCCTGCACCAGCCGCAGAGGCATGAAGTCGAAGCCCTCCGCCAGCCGCACCGGCACGCGCTCCAGCAGGCCTGCGTCCACCTTCGCCTGCGCCAGCTTCTCCGTGGACACGAAGCGCGTCTTCAACTCCTGCGCCAGGAGCCGCAAGACGGGCGTCTCGTCCACGCCCAGCCGCACCAGGCACTCGCCCAGCTTCAGCCCCGTCTCCTGCTGCCGCGCGAGCGCCCGGGACAACAGCTCCGGTGTCAGCACTCCATCCAGGACCAACTGCTCCCCGAGCTTGCGCGTCATACCCCCGATTCAAGGACGCCCGGCCCCACCCCGTCCACCGGCATCCACGCCACCTACACCGCTTTCTCCCATTCCTCGTTGCGAACGTGTACTGATGACACTAAGATGGTGTCGAAATTACACAAACAAACGCAGCAGGTGAGGGGGATGCGCGGATGTTCTTCGGGTACATGAAGTCAACGCCGACCACGTACGTGATGCAGTACCGGGACGGCGAGGTGGTCCGTGAAGGTGCGGGCCTGTCCTTCCTCTATTGGAAGCCGGCGACGACGCTGGTGGCGGTGCCGCTGTCGAGCGCGGACGTCCCGTTCGCCTTCAACGAGGTCACCCGCGACTTCCAGCCGGTGACGCTCCAGGGACAGCTGACCTACCGGGTGGAGGATCCGCGCCGGCTGGCGGGGCTCTTGGACTACTCCATCACCCCGTCGGGGCGTCACCGCTCGGACGACCCGGAGAAGCTCGCGGACCGGCTGGTGCAGGCCGCGCAGGTGCGCGCCCGCGCGGTGGTGCAGTCCCTGAGCCTGCGCGAGGTGCTGGTGCAGTCCGACATGCTGGAGGCCCGGGTGCTGTCCGCGCTGGCGGAAGCCGAGTCCGTGAAGGCGCTGGGCGTGCACGTGATGGCCTTCTCCGTGCTCTCCATCGCACCCACGCCGGAGATGGCGCGAGCCCTGGAGGCCGCCGCGCGCGAAGGACTCCAGCGTGAAGCCGACGAGGCCATCTACGCCCGCCGCAACGCGGCCGTGGAGCAGGAGCGGCGCATCAAGGAGAGCGAGCTGGCCACGGAGCTGGTGGTGGAGGAGCGCCAGCGCCAGATTCGCGAGGCGAAGATGGCCGCGGACATCTCCGTGGAGGAGCAGCGCGCCGCCCTCATGGAGCGCTGGGTCCAGAACGAGCGCCAGTCCGCGGACGCGCGCGCGTACACCCTGGAGAAGACGCTGGAGCCGGTGAAGGGGGTGGACTGGAAGACGCTCCTGGCCACGTCCGCCAACGGCGCCGACCCCGCGCTCCACATCGCCCTGGCCTTCCGGGAGATGGGCGAGAACGCGCAGCGCATCGGCGAGCTCAACGTGTCGCCGGACCTCCTGCGCTCGCTGCTGCCCTCGGACTCCAGGCACCGCGACAACGCCCCGAATCCCGGCCAGACCCGGCCGAACAAGCCCGGCCGCTCGGACGTCCACACCTTCGACCCCCGCGACCGCTGAGGCCCCAGAAAGATGAACGCCATGTTCGAGAAGGTGGTGCTCGTCACGCGCAAGACGCGGCTGGCGGACCTGGTGGTGCGCTTCAACACGAAGAAGCAGGCCAAGTTCTACGTGGAGCGCAACAACCAGGACTTCAACGCCTTCGAGGCGGAGGACGACACCTACCGCCGCGCGGTGGACGGCCTGCGCTCCCAGCTGGACGTGGGACTGCCGGTGCAGCAGGTGGACCGCTCGCTCGTGCCCACCTTCCTCTTCACCGGCAAGGAGGTGGTGGTGACGGTGGGGCAGGACGGCCTGGTCGCCAACGTGGCCAAGTACGTGGGCAGTCAGCCGCTCGTGGGCGTCAACCCGGACCCGGCGCACTTCGACGGCGTGCTCCTGCCCTTCCTCCCACGCGATGCCCGGGGCGCGGTGCAGCGCACGCTGGAGGGCCGCGCGAAGGTCCGTCAGGTGCAGCTCGCGGAGGCGCGGCTCCAGGACGGCCAGCGGTTGCTCGCCTTCAACGACCTGTTCATCGGCGCGCGCACGCATGTGTCCGCCCGCTACGAGGTCCGCTACGGCGGCAAGGAGGAGTCGCAGTCCTCCAGCGGTGTGCTCGTGTCCACCGGCGCGGGCTCCAGCGGGTGGCTGTCGTCCGTGTTCGCGCTCGCGCAGGGGCTCACCCGCTGCACGGGCGGCACGCCGGGGAAGCCCTGGACGCTCGGTTGGGAGGACGCGCGGCTCGCCTTCGTCGTGCGCGAGCCCTTCGTCAGCCGTCACTCCAGCGCGGACATCGTCGGCGGCTTCGTCACTGCGCGTGAGGAGCTGGTGCTCGAATCCCGCATGCCCCAGGGGGGCGTCATCTTCAGCGACGGCATGGAGGAGGACTTCCTCACCTTCGGCGCCGGCGCCACCGCCCGCATCCGGCCCGCCGAGCAGAGGGCTTGCCTGGTCGTCCACTGAGACACCGCACCCGATGCGACAGGTCCCAAGAATCCGGGACGCCCCGAGTACCGTTGGACCTCGCGGGCCCTCCCGGGATTTCTGGGTGATACAGCCGCTCCCGTGCGACGGCTCGGCTGGCTTCCTACCCACCGAGCGGGGACGCCGGACTCGTCCCGGAGGGCACGCACCGTCCGGGCGCAACGGGCATCTCAATCAGTGTGGGGAGACCGCGCCCGGTTCCCCGTCCGGCAGACGACACCCTGTCCCTTCCCCGGACCTGAAATTCCAGGCATGGTGGGCGCAGTCGCCTTACCTTCGAAGCGTAGTCGTTGGGGCAGTGGTCCTAGGTGCAGGCGGAAAACTTCGCAGGAGTTGCGTCCGGTCGTTGATGGGCGTAGGACGCAAAACTCCCGGGAAGTTGCTCAGGGGTGATCAATGGTCGGCCTCGTCATCGCATCGCACGGTCGTCTCGCGGATGAGCTTGTCTCCACCGCTGAACAGATCGTGGGCAAGCTGCCCGCCGTGGCTACGTGCAACATCGAGCCGGGGGCCCCTGTCGAGGACCTCCGCGTCAAGATGAAGCAGGCGGTGAAGGCCGTGGATGAAGGGGACGGTGTCATCATCATGGCCGACCTCTTCGGAGGTACCCCCTGCAAGGAATCGCTGATGATGTGTCAGCGGATGAATCTGGAAGTCCTGGCCGGCGTCAATCTGCCCATGCTGCTGAAGGCCAACTCGCTCCGTTCGGAGCAGATGGCCCTGTCGGACATGGCCAACCAGCTGGCGTCGTACGGCCAGCGCAACATCACCTGTGCATCCGCCCTGCTTCGCGAGGCCCAGCAGCAGCCGCGAACTTGACGGACCCGTACGGGTCGGCGATTCGAGACTGCCGTGATCACCCTGGTCCGCGTCGACAACCGCCTCATCCATGGTCAGGTGGTCGAAGCCTGGCTTCCCCACCTCAAGGTGTCCCGTGTGGTGGTGGCGGACGATGAGGCGGCCTCCAGTCCCCTCATCCGTGCCGCCATGGCGCTCGCCGTGCAGAGCGCCATCGAGGTGCAGATCCTTCCCCTGGCCCAGGTGGACTTCGCCGCCCTGTCCAAGGACGGCGTCCGCACCCTGGTGCTCCTGAGGGACATCTCCTCCGTGCCGTTCGCCTTCCAGCACGGGCTGGCCATGGACCAGCTCAACCTGGGCAACGTGCACTTCGGTACCGGCCGCCGGCAGGTGTCGCCGTCCGTCTTCCTGGCGGAAGGCGAACTGCAGGCCCTTCAGCAACTGTCCGCGCAGGGCGTGCGCGTGGAGGCGCGCGCCGTGCCCGCGGAGAAGTCCGTGGACCTGCCGGACCTGACCGAGCGCTGGTCGAAGGCCGGGTGAACCGGTGAACGTCGGCTGGACCCAGGTGGCGCTCGCGTGTCTCTGGGGCGGCTTGGTGGCCGTGGAGCGCAAGGCGTTCCTTCAGGCCATGCTGTCCCGGCCCCTGGTGGCCGCCACGTTCATGGGCGCCCTCCTGGGTGACGTGGGCGGGGGCCTGTCCGTCGGCATGCTGTTGGAGCTGTTCTACCTGGGCACCGCCAACCTGGGCGCCTCCCTGCCGGAGAACGACACGCTCGCGGCCACCGGCACCGCCGCCGCCGCCGCCACCCTCACCGCCGCCACCGGCGCGGGCTCCACGCCGGCCATCTGGTCGCTGGCCGTGCTGCTCTTCATCGGCCTGGGACGGGTGGGGCGCCGGTTGGACCGGCTCCTGGAGGGCTACTCCGCCCGGCTCGCGCGCGTGGCGCTGGCGTCCGCGGAGGCGGGCAACCTCACGCGCGCCATGCGGCAGAACCTGTGGGGCATGTGGCCGCACTTCGTGTCCTACGGCGCCATCACCGGCGCGTGCGCGCTGGCCGGCTACTTCCTGGAGCCGCTGATGATGGCGCTGCCGCACCCGCTGGTGCGGGGTCTGGCGTGGGCGTACCCGGCCATGGCGTCCGTGGCGGCCGCCATCGCCGCGCAGTCGAGCCACGCGAAGCGCGCGCCCCTGTACGCGGGCCTCGCCGCGGCGGCCGTCACCGCGGCGGTGGTGCTGGTGCAGCTGCAGGAGCAGCGGCCATGACGACGCAGCCGACGCCCGACCCCGCGTCCGCTCCCTCCTTCACGCCGCCCGCGCGGCTGTCGCGGGGCACGGTGCTGCGCGTCTTCCTGCGCTCGCTCTTCCTCCAGGCGTCGTGGAACCCCAAGGGGATGCAGAACCTGGGGCTCGCGTACGCCGTCTACCCCGCGCTGGAGCGGCTGTACGCGCCGGGCCCGCAGCGCGAGGCGGCGGTGCGCCGGCACCTGGTCTTCTTCAACACGCACCCGTACGTGGCGGCGGCCATCGTGGGCGGCGTGGTGAACCACGAGCAGAAGATCGCCCGGGGGGAGGAGACGCCGGACCGCGTGGTGAGCTTCAAGGCGGCGCTGATGGGGCCGCTCGCGGCGCTGGGGGACGGGTTCTTCTGGCTGTCGCTCAAGCCCGCCGTGGGGGGCCTGTGCGCGGCGATGGTGCCCTTGCTGGGCGTCTGGGCGGTGGTGCTCTTCCTGGTGCTCTACAACCTGGTGCACCTGCTCCTGCGCATCCGGCTGTACTGGTTGGGCTTGAGCCTGGGGGACCGGCTGGTGGAGGCCGTGGCGCGGGTGAACCTTCCCGCCAAGGGCGCGCGGCTGAGGGGCGTGACGGCGGCGAGCGCGGGCGGGCTGGCCGCGTGGCTGGCGGTGAGCTTCGGGGCGACGGCGGGGGGCACCTGGGCGCCGTTCCTGGCGGTGGGGTGTCTGGCGGTGGGCGTGTTGGCGTACGTGCTCGTCAACCGGCGCGTCCCCACCTACATGGTCCTCTACGTCGCGGCGGGATTGGCCTGCGCGGCGGGCGCCTTTCTGTGAGTACGAACAGCTGTGAGAGGTAGGGAGTCGCACGATGGCCAGTGAAGCCGAGGGAACCTTCGAGATCATCAACGCGCTGGGGCTGCATGCCCGGGCCGCGGCGCAGATGGTCAAGGTGGCCAACCGCTTCAAGAGCGAGGTCTTCATCAAGGCCTCCGGGCAGCGCGCCAACGCCAAGTCCATCATGGGCGTGCTGATGCTCGCGGCGGCCCAGGGCACCCAGGTGACCCTCACCTGCAAGGGCGAGGACGCCGAGGCCTGCCTGTCCGAATTGAAAAAGCTCATCGAGGACCGGTTTGGCGAAGCGCAGTAAGGGTCGAAAGGGGAGTTAGACTCCCTGCGAGGTCTTGAAAACCGTGAGCAGCCAGGCCACCCCTACACTCAGGTTGACGGGCATCGGCGCCTCCCCGGGCGTGGCGGTGGGCCACGCCTTCATCCTGGACCGCAAGCGCATCCGCACCCCCAAGCTGCGTCTGGCGGACGCGGAGGTGGAACCCGAGCGGATGCGGATGAAGACCGCCATCGACCTGTCCGACCGCCAGCTCGCGGAGCTGAAGGACCAGATCACCCGCACGGAGGGCAGCGACCACGCCCTCATCCTGGAAGCGCACCGGCTGATGCTCCACGACCCCATGCTCGTGGACGAGGTGAACCGCCTCATCGTCGAGGACCGCATCAACGCGGAGTGGGCGGTGCGCCGCACGGCCCGCAAGATCAAACACCTCTTCGACAACATCCCGGACGAGTACTTCCGCGAGCGCCGCTCCGACGTGGACTACGTGGCCGACCGCATCATCCGCAACCTGATGGGCCAGGTGGTGGATGAGGAGGTGGAGGTGCCCGCGGAGGCCATCGTCGTCGCGCACGACCTGCCGCCCGCGGACGCGGCGATGATGGCGCGCAGCGGCCGGGTCGCGGGCTTCGTCACCGACCTGGGCGGACAGACCAGCCACACCGCCATCGTCGCCCGCGCGCGGGAGACGCCCGCGGTGGTGGGCGCGGGGCGCGCGAGCGAGCAGATTTCCCCGGGCGACCTCGTGGCCATGGACGGCACGCGCGGCGTGGTGCTGGTGAACCCCACGGAGGACCAGCTCGCGCTCTTCCGTGAGGAGCAGCGCCGCTACCTGGAGAGCGAGCAGCTGGCGCTGGCCACGAAGGACCAGCCCTCGGTGAGCACGGACGGCTTCCGCATCCGGCTCAACGGCAACATGGAGTTCCTGGAGGAGATCCCCTCGCTCCTGGCGCACGGCGCGGAGGGCATCGGCCTGTACCGCACGGAGTTCATGTTCCTGGACCGCAAGACGGCGCCCACGGAAGAGGAGCACTACCGCGCCTACAAGCAGGTGCTGGAGGCCATGGGCGGCCGGCCCGTCACCATCCGCACGCTGGACCTGGGCGGCGACAAGGTGCCGGGCAAGACGAAGCACGAGAAGGAACCCAACCCGGCCATGGGCCTCAGGGCCATCCGCTACTGCCTGTCCAACCGGGAGCTGTTCCGCGTCCAGCTGCGCGCCCTGTTGCGCGCGAGCGTGCACGGCAACCTGCGGCTGATGTTCCCGCTCATCTGCGGCGTCAGCGAACTGCGCGAGGCGCGCAGCGAGCTGGAGGCGTGCCGCACGGCGCTGGGGCGCGCCGGAGTGCCGGTGGGCAAGCGCTTCCCGGTGGGCATCATGGTGGAGACGCCCAGCGCGGCGACCATCGCGGACCGGCTGGCGCAGGAGGCGGACTTCTTCTCCGTCGGCACCAACGACCTCATCCAATACTCGCTCGCCATCGACCGCCAGAACCGCGAGGTGGCGTACCTCTACCGGCCGCTGCACCTGTCGGTGCTGCGCATGCTCCAGAACATCGTGGACGCGGCGAAGAGCGCCAACATCCCCGTCTCCATGTGCGGCGAGATGGCGGGCGACCCGCTCTTCACCCTGGTGCTCCTGGCACTGGGCTTCGACGAGCTGTCCATGACGTCCGGGCAGATTCCGGTGGTGAAGCGGCTGATGCGCCGGGTGAGCCGCAGCGAAGCGGTGGAGATGCTCCAGGGTGCGATGGAGCTGACCACCGCGGAGGAGATTGAACGCTTCGTGCGCACGGAGATGGACCGGCGCTTCAGCGGCCCGGAAGGCGCGCTGCTGTCGTCCGTGCGCGACATTGAACCTGAGTCCATGTAGGGCCCGCTCTCCTCGGGCTGAATGAGGAGAGGGGGTCGCCGTTTCCAGGCTGAGTGCGCACTTTCTCCGGACACGGATGAGGAGGCAGTGGCGTGTTCAAGCCAACGGACATTCAGCGGGGCATGACGGTGCGGGACCGGGACGGCGAAGCGCTCGGTGGCATCGTCGCGGTGGATCCGCGCGGGTTCACCATCGGCAAGGGGCGCATCTTCGAGCGGGAATACCCGGTGCGCTTCTCCGACGTCGCGGACCTGGACGGGGATGACGTCTACCTGCGCCGGGACCTGGCCAGCCTCCCCGGCGCCGTGCTGGCCAAGGGCGCGCTGGAGCTGGAGGACGACACCTGCCACCCGGACACGGTGAACCGGCCGGTGGCCTACACACACGACCTGACGGGCGCGCTGGTGCCCATGGAGTAGCCGGTGGCTTCGATGCCGGACCGCATGGGCCGTGAGGGAGCTGGCGCTTCCTCGCGGCTCATTCGCGTTTGAGGATGACCCCGTCGTCGCTGACGGCGTAGCTGGCGCCAGCGTCCATGACCTCCGACTTGAGGCCGCAGCGTTCCTCTTCCAGCGGCGTGAAATGGATGAAGGTCATCTTGTCGCCGCGCTTGACCCAGGCGTCATAGGTCGAAAGCCGGAACAGGCATTGGGTCATGGGGTCCGCGCCGCTGGGCGCGTCGCGCCCCGGGGGCATGAAGTCATCCATCGCGATTTGAAGGGCCTTGAGCTGGGGGCCCTGTACGGTGGTGGAGTCATCCGTGCGCCATTCCGGGAACTGGATGCCCTGCGCCACGTCGGGAGGAGCCACGGGTGCCGGCCGGTGAAGGTGCATGCATCCCGACGCCGTGAAGAGCAGCACTGTCAGGCCCAGCCGCTTCATGTGTCCTCGCTCTCAAAGGGCTTCGCCCGCGAACTGTAGGGTCACTGCCCGCGCAGGTCGTCCGTGATTCGCTTCACGGGAACGAATTGACCGTCCTCGAGGAAGAAGACGGTCCGTTCCTGGAAGTCATAGAGGCGCACTTCACACACGGGGTTGAACATCAGCCGGAAGTCATAGCGCTGCGTGCGCGCCTGGAGATCCTCCGGCGAGAACCCCGTGATGGCGGGATGGCTGTGGTAGTCCGCATAGATGTTGACCGTTTGTGCGTCGGGGTCCACGACGCGCTCCGGTGGCTTGCAGGACTACCTCCCGCCCGGCAGGGGCAGCGGATGGCTGAGTGTCGAGGGGTAGCTGGCATGGAACGATGACTCGAAGTTCCGTTGATAGATGACCCCGCAGTACTCCTGCCCTTCGCGCGTGTTTCCTGCCGTGGCACCGGGCATCTGTCTCACCGCCTTGCAGAGTTCGGGGGCCAGGGTCATCAGGCTGTCGAAAGGGCCCACCATGGGACCGGCGACAACGAGACGGCGCTCCGCATCGAACCAGAACCGCGCAGATCCTCCGCCCGCGCATCCCAGCACCGAGGCCAGGAGCAACCGCGCCGCAGTCCCTCCTCGCGAAACACCCTTGGGGGGAGCGCGCCTGGGCTGTGTGTTCATGCCCTGAGGCTAACGGCCGTGTCTGACCTCCCCTCGTGCGCCGCGCCTCACTCGGGACGGGACTCCTCTTCACGCGAGGGGGGCCCGTCCTCGTCGTTTCCGTCGCGGGGGCGCCGGCCGTGGCGCCCTTCCTGCGGCGTCAGCATGCGGGACACGGGGCGCAGCACCACCAGCGACAGCAGCGCCAGGGCCACGGTGGCGCTGGCGGCCACGTAGAGGCCCAGCCCGCAGGCCAGGCCCACCGCCGCCGTCACCCAGAGGTTCGCCGCCGTGGTGAGCCCCCTCACGGAGGTCCCGTGGCGCAGGATGACGCCCGCGCCCAGGAAGCCGATGCCCACCACAATCTGGCTGGCGATGCGGCTGATGTCCGTCTGCGTGCCGTTGGGGTTCGCGCCCGTCCGGAGCAGCTCCTCCGTGTACACGCTGGAGAGCGTGAAACAGCACGCCCCCAGCGCCACCAGCGTGTGCGTGCGCAGTCCCGCGGCCTGGCTGCGCGCCTCGCGCTCCACGCCCAGCACGCCGCCCAGCAGCGTGGCCAGCACCAACCGCCCGATGAGGACTTGAGGATCCACCGGGGGGCGAAGCTACTCGCCCAGGTCGATCTTCTCGTCCTTGTCCGTCTCGTTCAGTTCGGGATTGGGCAGCGTGTCCAGCGTGGCCACCAGCAGCTTGTACGAAGGCACCACGTAGGGCTCCACGTCCGGGCCCAGCTCCTTCACGTACTGCTCCTTGCGCTCCACGTACTTCTTGTCCTCGGAGTCCCAGCTGCCGCCCGCCTCCGCGGCCCAGACCTCCTCGCCGTCGCGGCAGCGGATGAGCTGCGCCTTCAGCGCCACCTCCGCGCCCTCACCCACGCGCTTCACCGTGGGGTCCAGCCACAGCACGCCCTCGATGCCCTCCACGCACTGGTCCTTGAAGGTCGCGTCCGTGGGGCGCTCGGGGAGGGACGTGTTGGCCTTCACCAGGTAGTCCCGGTTCTGGTTCAGCCACTGCCGGGCGATGAGGCTCCACAGGTCGCCCACGTACTGCTGGCCCTGCGGGAAGGGCTGCGTCACCACCGCCAGCCGCTTCACCTGCTGCCGGTCCACCGTCGCGTAGTCCGGGCGCAGCCGCTGGCTCTTCACCGTGCTCGCGCAACCCGTGAGCACCATCAGACCCAGCACCGCGCCCACCCGCTTGAACGTCCCCATGGCTTGAAGCTCCCGAAGAAAGAACAGCCCCGCGCTTCCCTTGAGGGGAAGGCGGGGCCAGAGGTCCGGCGCGGATACTAAGCGCTTCTTTCGCGTTGTCAGGCGGCGCGTGTGGAGGACGCGTCGCCGCCCGGGGCGGAACCGCCCGCTTGCGAACGTCCCGCGTCCTTCTGCCGCTTGTCGTGCATCAGCTGCATCACCGCCGCCAGCACCGTGAAGGACACCAAGAGCGTGGTGATGAGGCCAATGCAGGCGACGAGGCCCATGGAGCGCAGGCCGTTGTGGCTGGCCACCAGCAGCGCCGCGAAGGCCGCCACCGCCGTCAGCGTGGAGGACACCACCGCCGCGCCCACGCTGCGCAGCGCCACCAGCGGGGATGTCCCCTCCAGGAAGCGGTGCAGCAGGTACAGGCCGTGGCTCACGCCAAAGCCCAGGAGGATGGGCAGGATGATGATGTTCATGAAGTTCAGGCGCAGGTCGAACAGCGCCATGAAGCCCATCATCATCGCCAGGCCCACCGTCAGCGGAATCACGGACGCCAGCGCCAGCTTCGCGTTGCGGAAGTCCGCGAAGTGCATCAGGAGAATCCAGAGCGCGGTGAGGATGACCGTGAGCTTCGCGTCCTTGAGCACCATGCGCGCCAGCGACGCGTACAGCTGGGTGGCGCCCGCGGCGCGGAACTCCTTCTCCACCGGCGCGCCCGTGGGCCCGCCTTGCGTGAACTTGCCCGGCGTCACCATGCCCTTGATGGAGCTGGTCTGGTCCGCGAACTGGAGCATCTGCTTGCCGTCCCACAGGTCCACGCTCGGGTAGATGAACGTGAGGTAGCCGTGGTTCTCCGGGCTGGTGCTGGGCAGGTGCCGGAACTGCGAGGCGTAGATTTCCGGCACGTGGTGCACGTCGAAGGGCCGGGCCTCCAGCATCTTGAAGAACAGGGCCGCCTTCTCCTGCGTCTCCGGCGGCAGCGCCTTCACGTCGATGTCCTTCAGCTCCTCCTGCCACTCCTCCAGGATCTTGGTGTTCGCCTGGGAGATGCCTTCCGGAGGCACGAAGGTGAACAGGCTCATCACCTGCGCGATGGCCGGACGCTTCTTCGGGTCGGCCGTCAGCTCCTTGTAGAGGGCCTCCGTCTCCGCCAGGTCCTTCGTGTAGATGGCCAGCGGGTCGCTGGCGATCTTGAAGCGCTCGTTGATTTCATCCTGGAGCAGCACGGACGGCTGGTTCGCCGGCATCAGCGCGCGGGTGTTGTAGTTGAAGCGCACGCCGTACGGCAGCCGCGCGAAGAAGCCCGCGTCCGCCGGGGGCTCGCCGCTCTTCCACGGGATGGCCGCGCCGCACACCACCGCGACAATCACGCAGCCCACTGCCAGCACCAGGCCAGGGCGCGGGATGCGCAGCTCCTTGCCGGACGCGTTGTTCGTGGGCGGCGGCTTCATCACGCCAATCAGCTTCTGCGGCAGTTCCGGGTTCTTGCGGCCCGCGATGGCCAGGATCGCCGGGCACCAGGAGAACAGCGTGAATCCCAGGATCAGCGTGCCCGTGCCGGCCAGGAGGCCGAACTGGGAGAAGCCTTTGAACTCGCTCACCATCAGCACGTAGAAGGAACCCGCCACCACCACCGCGGACACCAGCGCGGGCCGGCCCGCGTTGATGACCGCGTCGCGGATGGCCACGTCGTAGCGCTTGCCCGCGCCCAGCTCCAGGCGCGTGCGGAAGATGAAGTGGATGCCGTAGTCGATGCCGAACCCCAACATGATGCCGCCCAGGATGGAGGTGATCATGTTGAGCTCACCCAGCGTCGCGTAGGTGAAGCCCAGCGTGTACAGCGTGCCCACCACCGTGCCGCTCACCACGATGAGCGTGGGCGCCCACTTGCGGAAGAACGCGATGGTGATGACGAAGATGGCGACGAGCGCGATGATGGTGACAGGCTGGAGCGAGTCCTCGATGGCGTACGAGTCGTCCACCGCCGTCTTGTAGGAACCCGTGAAGCCGTAGGCGACCGTCTTCTTGTCGCCCATCTTGTAGTAGTCCTCCACCAGCTGGACGCCGTCCTTGTTGCTCTTGGAGTACTCGGCCAGGTCCGTGCGCAGCTTGTCCACGTACAGCTTCGTCTGGCCAATCTGGTTGGTGTCCCACATCGGCTTGATGAGGAGCAGCAGCAGCTTGCGGTCCTGGGAGATGTAGTAGTCGTCCGCGATGCTCTTGTTGCCAACGCTGGAGTACTTGTCGACCAGGTCCTGCAGGTCCAGCTTCACCGGCTCCGTCTTCTTGATCTCGATGTAGAACGGGTTCGCGCGGCGGATCTGGTCCTTGAGGAACGCCATGATGCGGCGCTTGCCCTCGGCCAGGTCCTCCGTCTTCACGAACAGCACCATGTTGTTCTGCACGAACTCGACGGGAATCTTGTAGGTGACGGAGCGCGCGTTCTTCGTGTCCTTCGACACCATGGCGGCCACGTCGTCCGCGACCTTCTTGAGCGTGGCCTCATCGTCACCGCGGAAGGTGAGCATGAAGAAGCCGCTGCCGCCCACCATGTCGATGACCCGCTTGACGTCCTTCACCTCCTGCAAGTCCTGGGAGATGAGGTCCAGCTGGTTCGAATTGATGGTCAGCTTCGATGTGCCCCACACCGAAATGCCGAGCAGCAGCAGCAGCACGGTCATGACGGTGCCGGGACGCCGGACCAGCATCTCGGCGTAGGCAAGGGCGAGGCGCGGTGGGGGATGGGACGAGGGATTGCCGCTCATGGGCGCGGGACCCTAGCGCCGAACGTCCCCGCCCGGAAGCAAAGCCAGGGACGCCTGTCCGCCCTACCTCCGCGCGAGACAGGGCCTCTCACCCCTCGGGAATAACCCCCGGCGCCGGTGTCCTTCAGTGACCGGGAGGACCGGCCAGGGGGACGACCTGCGCTTCCGTCCCACTGGGGGCGGACTCGTCAGGAGGCGGGATGAGGAAGGGGAGCGGGTGGCGCAGGAAGCGCAGGGCCACCGCCCCCAGGAAGCGCAGGCACTCGCGCACCGGGACGTCGCGGGCGCGCAGGGCCACGCCCAGGGCCAGCGCGAAGGACACGCCGAAGTTGAGGGCGCCAATCACGAGCACCCCCAGTACGGCCGCCAGGAAGCCGGGCTCCATCACGGCCGAGGGGCCCAGCGTGCAGCCGGCGAAGGCCAGCGAGCCGAACGACAGCGTGACGTGCCGCACGTCCAGCGGCAGGCCGAAGAAGCCGCCGATGCCCGGCATGAACGCCAGCAGCACGCCCAGGGTGACGCTGCCGCCCACGCCCGCCGCGTGGTGCTCCAGCGCGTCCGCCACCCGGCGCGCGCCGTTCACGCCCAGGAGGGAGCGCAGCACGCGGTGGTGGGCCAGCGCCTCCGGCAGGCGGCGGTAGACGACGAAGTTCTCGAACCAGCCCGCGGCCACGCTGGACGCCCAGAGCAGCACGCCGGTGAAGGCAGCCCACAGGAGCGTGGCGGTGTGCCAGGGGTGCAGCGACTCCACCACGGACTCGGCCTTGTGCACGGACAGGAGCGAGTGCCCCGTGAGCAGTTGGAGGCCCAGCGCCAGCGCCACCGCCACGGGCAGCACGCAGCCCAGGTTGCCCAGGGCCGCGGCCAGCTGCGAACGGGTGATGCGCGGCACCAGCGCCGCCAGCCGCTCCATGCGCTGGCTGCCATCGTCCTCGGGGCCGGCCTCCTCTCCCACCGCGGCCGCCAGCGTGGAGGCCGTCATGGAGGGCTGCTTGGTGGCCAGCGTGAAGCCCAGGAACTGCATCACCACGAAGCTGCCGGCGTAGTTGAGCGCGGCGAAGAACTCCGCGAAGAAGGGCGCCAGCGGCAGGCCGGCGAGGAAGAACTTCATGAGGGCGGTGAACGCGGTGAGGAACCCGCCGCCCGCCGCCGAGTGCACCATGCGGTGGAACTCGTCCTGGGTCGACGTGATGTAGTGCTCGCCCGTGTTGCCGGTGCGCTCGATGATCTTGCGCGCCATCAGCCGCGCGTTGCGGCGCACCAGCGCGCGCACGGAGCGGTCCGCGTGCGCGTACTCCAGGAGGTCCGACAGGAGCGCCAGCGCCTCGCGCCAGCGGGCCTCGCCGCGAGCCGCGGCCAGCACCCGCGCGATGGCCTCCATCCGGTCCAGGCCGCGCCGGATGCGCTCCAGCCGGTACACCAGGTCCACGCTGACGCCGGACTCCTCCAGGTGCCGGGTGACGGAGCGCACCACGCCGCGGCAGTCCTCCACCACGCGGGCCAGGTCCGACAGCGCCTCCTGGGCCCCGTCGCGCGCCAGCACCGCGTCGCACACCAGCCGCAGCCGCAGGAAGGGGGACGCGCGGAAGGACAGCTCCGGGCTGCGGTCGCGCACGTCCTCCGCCAGGCCCAGCCCCGCCACCTGCACGCCCAGGAGCAGCAGCGCGTCCATCAGGTCACCGCGCACGCGCGCGGACGGGGTGGGTTCCGGTGGGGGAGGGTCACCCACCAGCGACGTCAGCCGCGCCAGCAGCGCCGGGGACAGCGCGCCCAGCCACTCCGCGTCCTCCGGCACCGGGAACAGGCGCAGGAGCAATTCCGACAGCTTGCCCGGCTCCGGCGGCGCGGGCAGCACGCCGCGCACGAAGCGGTCCGTCAGTTCGGAGAAGAAGCCGTTGCCCGCGCTCAGGCCCACCTGGGCGAAGAGCTTCAGCCCCCGGCTGCCCGCGCACACCCCCGCCACCAGCCGGGTGACGGACGCGCGCATTCCGGACTCCCCCTCCAGCACGCGCACCAGCAGCGAAAGCCGCGAGTTCGCGGGGGACAGCGCCCGGTCATCCGTGTCCGTGAGGCCGTGGGCGGGGATGCGGTCGCGCATCCAGTGCATCCACCGCTCCACCCACTCCAGGCGCGGCTCCAGGCCGTCGCCGGGGAGCTCCGACAGGAGCTTCAGCAGGTCCCTCACGGCGGGGTGGCCGGGGGCCCGGGGCGCGTGCTGCACACAGAAGGCGTCCACCTCACGGGCGGACGGCACGACGCGGACCAGGAGCTGCGGGGCGGGGGTGGAAACGGTCATTCGCCAGGCGCTCCGGGGGGAGGGGAACGCCCAAGCCTACCCGGCCCGCGCCTCCCCCGGAACCCGAAGGGATGGCGAGGGCCTGGTTGCCTGGCTGCTTGGGCGGGGATGACTGGATTACTTCAGCTTCACCGAACCCAGCTCGTTGTTCTTCGCACGCATGGCGCCGAGCAGCCCGTCCCAGCCGCCTTCCTTGAAGAGGGGGCGGACCTGATCATCGCGGATGCCGGTGAGCATGGAGTCGCCCAGCACGGACACGTCCACGACCTTCCAGCCGGCGCCCACCTTCTCCACGGCGTACTTGAGCTTCATCTCCTGCTTCTTCAGCGGGTGGTTGATGAAGATGGTGGAGCCCACGAGCGCCTTGTCGCCGGTCACCTGCGGCTCGTCGTAGGTGATGGAGTCCAGGTTCTTGAAGTTCTCGCGGACCTTGGGGAAGGCGATCTTCGCGAAGAGGCTCTGGAAGAGCTGGGTGAATTCCTTGCGCTGGGCGTCCGTGCCCTTGGTCCACTCGTCGCCCAGCAGGAAGAGGCCCTGCTGGTCGCTGCCCAGGTTCTCCAGGGCCTTGAGGTCCTTCTCGTAGCGCACGGACTGCACCACGGTCTTCACCGGCTTGGTGATGGCTTCGGAAGCCTTGGGCGCGGCGAGCGCGGGCACGGCGAAGGTGAGGGCAACCAGGAAGGGAAGGGTGCGAATGCGGGCGTTCACGTTCATATGGGTCGGTGACCTCCAGAAGAAGGACGCGGGTCCTGTAGCCCAGGGGAACGCCGCGCGAACCATTAAATTCATCCGGCGGGCAGGCGCACCCGGCGCGTCGGGTCCGGCCGGTTGAAGGGCATTCCCGCCGAATAAACCCATGTATCGGCAGGTTTGACTCTGCTGGGACCGCACGTTTAGTGTCCGCCCCCTGCGCTGCGTCACCGAAATAGCGCGAAGCCCGAGAAGACATGCCTACCGACTTCCTGTTCACGTCTGAATCCGTCACCGAGGGCCACCCGGACAAGATCGCCGACCAGATCTCCGACGGTGTGCTCGATGCCATCATCGCCAAGGATCCGCAGGCGCGCGTCGCCGTGGAGACGCTCGTCAAGACGGGCCTCGCCATCGTCGCGGGTGAGGTGACGACGAACACCTACGTGGACATCCCGAAGATCGTCCGTTCGACCATCACGCGCATTGGCTACACCGATAGCTCCATGGGCTACGACGGCAACACCTGCGGCGTCATGGTGGCCATCGAAGGCCAGAGCCAGGACATCGCGCGCGGCGTGGACAACAAGAAGGACCAGGGCGCCGGCGACCAGGGCATGATGTTCGGCTTCGCGTGCGACGAGACGCCGGAGCTGATGCCCGCGCCCATCCACTACGCGCACGCGCTGACCCGCCGCCTGGCGGAGGTGCGCCGCAAGAACCACCCGTGGATCCGCCCGGACGGCAAGAGCCAGGTCACGGTGGAGTACAAGGACGGCAAGCCGGTCCGCATCGACGCGGTGGTGCTGTCCACGCAGCACTCGGATGACGTCTCCAACAAGAAGATCCAGGAGGCCATCCGCGAGGACGTCATCCTGAAGGTCCTGCCGAAGAAGCTCATCGACAACAAGACCAAGTTCTTCATCAACCCCACGGGCCGCTTCGTCATCGGCGGCCCCATGGGCGACTCGGGCCTCACGGGCCGCAAGATCATCGTCGACACCTACGGCGGCATGGGCCGTCACGGTGGCGGCGCGTTCAGCGGCAAGGACCCGTCCAAGGTGGACCGCTCGGCCGCGTACATGGGCCGCTACATCGCGAAGAACGTCGTGGCGGCGGGCCTGGCCAGCCGTTGCGAGGTGCAGGTCTCCTACGCCATCGGCGTGGCGGAGCCCGTCAGCGTGATGGTGGAGACCTTCGGCACGTCCACCGTGCCGGAAGAGCAGATCGCCCGCGCCGTGCGCCAGACGTTCGGCCTGCGTCCGCGCGAAATCACGGAGCACCTGGACCTGCTGCGGCCCATCTATCAGAAGACCGCCGCGTACGGTCACTTCGGCCGCTCCGACAAGGAGTTCACCTGGGAGCGCACGGACAAGAAGGACGCGCTCCGCGAGGCCGCCGCCTCCCCCGCCCCCAAGGCGCGCACGCCCCGCCTGAAGGCGGTCTGACGCACCCCTGAGGCTTTTCGTTTGAGCCCGCGCGCTCGTCCCCTCCCGGGGCGAGCGCGTTTTCATTTTCCGGGCACGGAAGCGTGCGGCGGCCGGGCGCGCACGGCGGGTGAATTGTTAGGACACGGCCATGCCGACTTCCGGTGCCGCGTCTGGCTGGCGCATCGTGCTGCTCACCGTGGCCCCCGCGGTGGCGCACGACTTCACGTTGGCGTTGAGGGCGCAGGGGCATGACGTGGTGGCGCTGGTGGTGCCCGCGGGCATCCGGGGCCTGCGCCCGCTGGACGTGGAGGGGTGGGCGGAGCTGGGGCGGCTCTTCGAGGCCGCGCCGCCGTCGGTGGACGTGCTGCTGGTGAGCGAGCGGGCGCACCTGGTGCCCCGGCTGGCGGACCTGAAGCCGGACCTCCTGCTGTGCTTCTTCTTCCCGTGGAAGCTGTCCCCGGAGGCGTTGGCGCTGCCGCCCTTGGGGGCGGTGAACGTGCACCCGTCGCTCCTGCCTCGCTACCGGGGGCCGTGCCCGCTGGGGTGGGCGCTGCGCGAGGACGCGCGCGAGCTGGGGCTGACCTTCCACCGCATGGACGCGAGCTTCGACACCGGGCCCGTGCTCGCGCAGGGGACGTTCCCGCTCAAGGACGAGGACACGGAGGAGGTGGTCTTCGAGAAGCTGATGCTCGCGTCGCGCCGGTTGCTGCCCCGGGTGGTGGAGCGCGTGGCGCGAAGGGACGTGGGCGAGCGGCAGGCGGAGGCGGACGCCACCTTCGCGCCCTTCTTCGACGTGGCGTACCGGAACATCGACTGGGGTGACAGCGCGCGCTCCGTGCACCTGAAGGTGCGCGCGTGCCGCTTCGCCGGATGGCGTGAGGGCAGGGGTGATGCGAGGGCCCGGCTGCAGGGCCGCTGGGTCCGGGTGCGGCGCACGCGGGCGTGGCGGGGCGAGGACCCTCGCGCGGAGCCGGGCACGCTGCTGGCGCGGCAGGGGGACGAGCTGCTGGTGCAGTGCGGGGACACGCCGCTCTGGGTGGTGTCTCACACGCCGGAAGAAGTGACGTAGCAGCGGGCAGGCGTCCGGGCGGATGGGGGGGCGCGGGTGGCACCTGCCAGCGTGCGGACACAGACCAAGGGCATGGTGAAGAATCCCGGAGACCCGTACCCCCTCGTCCAGGTCGAGCACTACGAGCGCTACGTGGGCGCGGAGGTGGTGGAGCGCATCCTGGAGAAGGCGCGGCCGCTGCAGGACCTGCGCGTCGCGCACGTCAACTCCACGTACTACGGCGGCGGGGTGGCGGAGCTGTTGTCACCGCTGACGCTGCTGATGAACAGCGTGGGCATGGTCACCGAGTGGCGGGCCATCCAGGGGCCGCCGGACTTCTTCAACATCACGAAGAAGATGCACAACGCGCTGCAGGGCGCGGACATCCACCTGACGCCGATGAAGGCGACCATCTACGAGGAGGTCGTCTACGAGAACGCGGTGCGCAACCGGCTGGACCACGACCGGGTCGTCATCCACGACCCGCAGCCGCTGCCCATCGTGCGGCACAGCCGCAAGCGCGGGCCGTGGATCTGGCGCTGCCACGTGGACCTGTCGAATCCGGAGCCGTCCCTGTGGGCGTACCTCAAGCCGTTCGTGGAGCAGTACGACGCGACGGTGCTGAGCATCCCGGAGTACGCGCGCGAGCTGTCCATCCCGCAGCTGTTCTTCATGCCGGCCATTGATCCGTTCTCCATCAAGAACCGGGAGATGCACGAGGCGGAGATCGAAGAGCGCCTCCAGCACCACCACATCCCCACGGACCTGCCGCTGGTGGTGCAGGTCTCACGCTTCGACCATTGGAAGGACCCGGAGGGCGTGGTGGCCGCGTGGCGGCTCGCGCGCAGGGAGACGCCGTGCACGCTGGTGCTGCTGGGCAACATGGCGTCGGACGACCCGGAGGGACAGCGGGTCTACGAGCAGGTGATGCGGCACCGGGACGAGCGGCTCATCGTCCTCAGCCGCGAGGACACGGCGCTGGTGAACGCGCTCCAGCGCCGCGCGGCGGTGGTGGTGCAGAAGTCGCTGCGCGAGGGCTTCGGGCTCACGGTGGCGGAGGCGATGTGGAAGGGCACGCCCGTCATCGGGGGGAACGTGGGGGGCATCCGCCACCAGCTTGAAGACGGGCACAACGGCTTCCTGGTGGACTCGGTGGAGCATTGCGCCGCGCGCATCGTGCAACTGCTCAGGAGCCCGAAGCTGCGCCACCAGCTGGGGCAGCACGCGCACGAAACGGTGCGCCGCCGCTTCCTGCTCACGCGCTACCTGGAGCAGTACCTGGACCTCTTCAACGCCTTCGAGGCCCGCTACCACCTGCGTCCCCTGCCGCACCTCACGACGTGAGGTGCGCGGGGACGGCCTGGTTCCGCCCGCTCCTGCCGAAGCAGGCGCTGAAGGCCCGTGGCCACCGGGGGCCGCATGACACTCAACGACAGAGGACCAGGAGGATGCTCACGGCGGTGCAGGAACGGGAGGCCTGGTCGTTGAGCGGATTCGGGTCCTCGGGCACGCCGCCGGCGCGGCTGGCCTGCACGGTGTAGGGCAGGCCCAGGCTGAGCAGGTTCAGGGGGACGCGGAAGGAGCGCGTCTGGGATGCGCCGGGCGCGAGCGGTCCGAAGCCGCAGGTGACGGCGCCCGGGGAAGGCACGCACTCGCTGGAGGTGGCGGACAGGCCGGGGGGCAGCGCGGCGCGCACGGAGGTGGACGTGAGCGGATCCGGGCCGTTGTTCGTCACGCGGACGTCGTAGGCGATGAAGGGAACGAGCACGCCCAGGATGGGCCGGGCGGTGAGTTGCACGGCGGCGTCCGCCTTCAGGGGCGGCGGGGGGACGGCGCGGAACAGGGAGACGGTGTTGGCCTGCTCCTTCGCCACGACGAGGTCCGGCCTCCCGTCGCCGTCGAAGTCGCCGGTGGCGACGGGGGTGGTGATGGCCCCGGGCAGGGGCGCGGTCTGGCGCGCGGTGAAGGGGCCGGTGGGCGTACCGGTCAGGATGGAGACGGTGCGCTCGACGGCGTTGGCGGTGACGACGTCGGGCGTGCCGTCCTTGTTCAGGTCCGCGACCGCCACCGCGCGGGGACCGGCCCCCGCGGCGGAGTCCACAGGAGGCCTGAAGGTGACGGGGGTGGCCGCCCAGGCCGGCACGGCAAGGCCCAGGAGGTCCAGGCACAGCAGGGCACGGGACGTGGGTCGGAAGTTGGAAGCAAGGGGAAGACTTCTCTGGGAATGCTGGCGCACGGCGGTTTCCCGACGTTGGGTGGACCTGGCCCAACGTGGGTTGCATGCACGGCGGCAGCAGCTGCCTTCGGGGGATGAGGGCCACCGACCCAAGGGCATTGGCAGGAGGGTTATCCTCGCCGGGCTCCACTCGCTCCCTCCCGGAACAGGCGCTCAGCGCGAGTCCAGGAACGTGAGCAGCGCGGCGCGAGAGGGCTCGTGCCGCGCCGGTCCATGCGTGCGGCTCAGGCCGCCACGGGCTCCAGCTTCCAGGGAACGAGGTTGTAGTAGTCGTCCTTGGCGTAGAGCTTGCCCTGGGTCCCGTAGAAGCCGAGCGACTTGTCCGTGCGGCGGTCGCCCTTCTCCGCCTGCCAGCGGCTGCGGATGTAGAACTCATCCGTCGTGCCCGGCACGGGGATGAACTTCCACGGGACCAGGTCCGCCACGTTGTCCCGGTGGTAGAGCTTGAGCGCTTCGTCGTAGAAGGACAGGTGGTAGTCCAGTCGCCTGTCGCCCAGGTCCGCGCGCCAGCGGCTGCGGATGTAGTACTCGTCCGACTTGCCTGGCACCGGAATCAGCTTCCAGGGGACGAGGTCGCTCGTGTTGGTCTCCGGGTACAGCTGCACGTCCTCCCCGTAGAAGCCCAGGGACATGTTGACGCGTTTCTCGCCGGGGTCGGCGCGCCAGCGGCTGCGGAAGTAGAACTCCTTGTTCGCCAGCGAGGAGACGTCGGGGCGGGTGAAGCCCTCGGTCCGGAGGTGCAGGTCGACGGCCTTCATCATCCAGTTCCTCTTCTTCTGGATGTCCGAGACCTTGGGGAAGTGGGCCTCCGTGAAGAGTTCGTAGAGCGGCTTCAAGTCGAGCTGAAGCGGCTTGGGGTCCTGCCGGATGCTCTTCACCCACTCGTTGAAGTCCGTGTTGGGCGTGCCGCCCACCCACTGGATGCTGTCGATGGTCAGCCCACTGGACTGCTTGAACGCGGAGCTGGAGGACGTGGAGGTGCTGCTCCCCGTGTTGCCTGTGACGCCCTGGTAGGTGGCGGACGCGGAGGTGGAGATGTCGACGCCCCGCTCCACGAGCTTGGAGTACTCCTGGGACTTGATGTGGACGCGCTGGTACATCCGCCCACCGAAGGTGACCTCGTGGGCGTAATGCGTCCCGAACGTCTTGATGAACGCGGTGCAGTCGGATTCCGACGTGAGCTTCTCCACCGCGCTGGTGAACCGGCTGCTCAGCGGCAGCTTCTGGGTGAAGTCGTCCCTGAGCTGGAGCGAGCAGTCCTCGAAGTAGCTCTGGACGAAGGTCTCGATGGTTTCGTTCGAGCCGCTGGTCTTCTCGAGCTGCCGGTACGTCATGCTGGCGCTGAACGACACCAGTCCGGGGATGTCCAGGCCCGCGCTGACGGTGTGCTCGAAGGCGTGCGAGAAGTCGAAGGAGGAGAACCAGGTCTGCGTGCGGGACGTCCGTTCGCCTCGGGACTCCGGGATGTAGAGGGCTCCCGCGGGGATGTAGAGGCTCTTGTCCGGCGTGAGCTGCGTGCAGGACTCCGGGGTTATCTGGATGATGCTCTCCGTCGTCGCACCGCCACCGTCCCGGGTCCGTTGGCTCAGGTCCAACGGGTTGATGCGGATGAGGTCGTAGCACCTGCCAAGGAAGTCGACGTTCTTGTAGGGGACGGTGCCCTCGAACTTGTTGAAGTCGATCTGCATTGTCTCGGCCATGCGCGGAACTCCCTGGGTGGGGTGGGCGGTGGGCATTCCCGAAAGTCGTGCTGGCGCGACGGGTACCTGAGTCCTCGGACTGGTGGAATCGGACCTGCCCCGCGGGACGAGACGAAACCGATGCGAATGTCTGGAAGCCCGCGCTGTCGAGCGGGGCCCGTCCTGGAGCGGAAGGTTCCCTCGTCTCGAAGGGCGGCCTGGAGGCAAGGCCGCTTCAACCCGCTCAGAGCGAGTCCAGGAACGTGAGCAGCGCGGCGCGCTCCTTCGGGGACATGCGCTGCACGGCTTCGCGCGAGGCCCTGGCTTCGCCGCCGTGCCAGAGGATGGCCTCCAGCACGGAGCGCGCGCGGCCGTCGTGGAGCAGGCGCGTGTGTCCATTCACGGTGGCGGTGAGGCCCAGGCCCCAGAGGGGCGGGGTGCGCCATTCGCTGCCCGTGGCGAGGTGGTCCGCGCGTCCGTCCGCGAGCGCTTCGCCCAGGTCGTGCAGCAGCAGGTCCGTGTACGGCCAGATGCGCTGGTGCGACAGCTCCGGGAAGCCGGGCAGCTCGCTGGTGGTGGTGGCGGGACGGTGGCATCGGTCGCAGCCCGCGCGCAGGAACGCGGCCTTGCCCGTGCGCACGTCCTCGCGGTCCGCGCCCCGGCGCGCGGGCACGGCGATGAGGTGCGAGTAGTCGGAGAGAGAGGCGAGGTTGGCGGCGTCCACTTCGGGCTCGCCACCGGTGGCGCCCTGCTGGCACCGCGGCTGCGCGGGGGTGCACGGCGTCTGGGGGAACAGCGTGGAGGTGAGGCCCATGTCGCCCAGCAGCGCGCCCGCGGCCTGGTGCTCCAGGTCCGGCTGGTTGGCCTTCCAGCCGAAGCGGCCGAGCACCTCGCGGCCTTCCTTCGCGCTCCAGACGCGGTTGGGGCGGCCCCGGATGCCGTTGCCATCGCGGTCGTCGGGGTCGGCCCAGGCGAGCAGTGTCGCGTCCGGGATGGCCGCGAGCAGTCCCAGGCCCACCATGGGCTGCGCGATGCGCGGGGACAGGCGCACGTCGGGCGCGAGCGGGCCGTAGCCCAGCTCCACCAGCGTGTAGCGCGGGGCCTGGAGCGTCACGCTGGCTGCGCCCTGGAGAGGCATGGCGGGCAGGGACTCATAGGTCACCTGCACCTGGCCTTCGGAGGGGACGCCGTCGATGGAGCGGGGCTGGAACTGGTCGCCGTAGGTGGGCTCCGGCACGGGCTCGCCGTGCGGACCGGTCCCGGGCACGGAGAGGCGCACGAGCAGGGACGCGGGGGCCTTCGTGTTGCCGGTGACGGGCGCGCCCCGGCCGTTGGCGACGTGGCAGGCGAGGCACGAGGTGGCGTGGAAGAGCGGGCCCAGGCCGTCACGGTCGCGCTGGCTGGCAGGGGCGGGGATCCAGTCCACCTCGAAGTTGGCCTCGCCCAGGAGGAAGCGCGACTTGCGCTCCACCGTGATGTTGGCGATGGGCTGCACGAAGGCTTCGGGCCCCGTGTGGAACACCGTGGTGGTGCCACCGGACCGGGGCTCGTCCGGATCAAACGGCGCGACCTCCAGCGGGATCTCCTCCGGTGTCTCGACGGACGGGTCGTCCGGAGACGGCGCGGGCGTGTTGCCACCGCAGGACGTGAGCCCCAGGGCAAGGAGAGAGGCGGAGACCGTGATTCCGAAGCGCATGACGGTCAAGGCAAGCCTACGACGCGGGGCGTGGAGACATGTGACGGTGTCCCTTCACCCAGGCCCAGCTGGCCACTGAGGTTGCTGCCCCAGATGAGCACGCTGTCGTCGCGTGTTCGGGCGAGCGCGTGCTGTGCTCCCGCCGCGACCTCCACGACCGGCAGGGCCGTGGCCACGCGCGCGGGCTTGACCCGCTGGCTCGTGTCTCCCACGCCAAGCTGTCCCGTCGTGTTGAGCCCCCACGCCCAGGCCGTGCCATCCCCACGCAAGGCCCAGCTGGAGTTGTTCGCCGCGACCACCGCCGTGGCCCCCGTGAGCTCCAGCACCGGCGTGGGCTGCGCGCGGCCTCCGCCGAAGCCCGCGTCACCGTGGCCCAGCTGTCCAGATGTCCCCGTGCCCCACGCGCGCACCGTTCCGTCCGCGAGCAGCGCGAGCAGGTGGCTGCGCCCGGAGGCCAGCTGCTCCACCTGCTCCAGGTGCGGCACGCGCTCAGGAGCGGCCTGCACGCGCGCCTCTGTCTCGCCCGTGCCCAGCACGCCGTCCCGGTTGTAGCCCCACACGGACACGGTGCCGTCGCGGTGCAGCGCCGCGGAGTGTTCGCTGCCCGCGACCACCTGCACCACGTCGGTGAGGTCCGGCACGGCGGTGGGCTTCGTCACCGCGTCGCCCTCCTCACCCAGCCCCAGCTGTCCGCGAGCGTTGATGCCGAAGGCCCAGACCTGGCCGTTCGCATCGAGCAGCAACACGTGGCCTGTTCCCAGCGCCACGCCCACCACGTCCTTCACTGCTTCGATCCGGTGGGCGCTGCCCGCCACCGTGCCACCCGCGCCGAGCTGGGACGCCAGCGCGCCGCACAGCCACGCGCGCCCGTCCGAGCCGATCCACGCGGTCGTGTCCATGGCGGACACCATGCCGATGGGCTGCTGGTCCTCCAGCGCGAGCGCCGGGAGGGGACGCTCGTCCGGAGTCACATCGCAGCGCTGTCCCGACCCGTTGTCGCCCCACGACGCGAAGCGCCCCTGCCGCAGCACGCCCGTGTGGCTCAGGCCCGCGCCCAGCTCCGGTCCCGAGGAGAACGGCACGTCCTGCGTCGCCGTGTTGCCCGCGTCATCCGTGGCCGACACATGCAGCACGTGCGAACCCGGAGGCACCCACAGCTCCATCGCCAGCGTGGAGCCCACGACGGACAGCGTCCGGGAGATTCCGTCATCCAGCCACACCTGTACCCGCGTGGCGTCTCCTACGTCCCCCGTGATGCGCAGGCGGCTCACGACCAGCCGCTGCGCGGGGACGGGCGCGTCGATGCGCAACACCGGCGCTTCGGTGTCGGCCGGCGGGACGATGGGGTCCTCCCCGGGCGGCTGGGAGGACCCTCCGCACGCGCACAGCGCCAGCAGCAGGAGCGCGGTCCTTCTCACGGCAGCGTCACCTGGAGGGGCTCCGAGTACGCCCACGACTCCTTCGCGGCGGGGCCTCCACCCACGCTGCCCTTGAAGTTCCATCCCCAGCCGAAGATGGAGCCGTCGCTCCGGATGCTCACTGCGTGGAGCGCGCCCACGCCGAACGTCGTCACCTTCGTGAGCCCCACCACGGGCGTCGAGGGCGACGAGAGCGACACCTTGTCGCCCGTGCCCAGCGAGCCGGTGGAGTTCTGGCCCCAGCCCACGACGGTGCCGTCCGCGCGCAGCGCGAAGCTGATGGTGCCATTGGCGGCCACCGCCGTGGCGTTCGTGAGGTTCAGCACCGCCACCGGCACGGCGCTGGTGCCATCCGCGCCGCTCAGCCCCTGGCCCAGCTGTCCATTCAGGCCCAGGCCCCACGCGACGACGCTGCCATTCGCGCGCAGCGCGAGCGTGTGGTCCTTGCCCGCGGCGATGTCCACCACGTCGGTGAGGCCCGGCACCTGCGCGGGCCGCGCGTGCGCGTCGCTGTCCTTCGTCCCCAGGCCCAGGTTGCCGGAGCTGTTGCGTCCCCATGTCCACACCGTGCCGTCCGCGCGCAGCGCCGCGGAGTGCTCCGAGCCCGCGGCCACCTGGACGACGTCCGTCAGGCCCACCACCTTCACTGGCACGTCGGAGGCGGACTTCGTCGAGTCGTCACCGAGCTGCCCCGCGTTGTTGGCGCCGAAGGCCCACACCGTCCGGTCCTCCGCGAGCACCAGCACGTGCGTGTAGCCCCGGACCGCCGTCACCGCGTCCGTCAGCGACGGCACGCGCTCCGGAGCCCAGCGCGTCGCCGTGTCCTGCGTCCCGGAG
This sequence comes from Corallococcus carmarthensis, assembly GCF_003611695.1. GTDB lineage: Bacteria > Myxococcota > Myxococcia > Myxococcales > Myxococcaceae > Corallococcus > Corallococcus carmarthensis. The sequence continues at coordinate 34,813 of NZ_RAWE01000079.1, forward strand.
CCGGGGACGCCCAGGCCCAGCTGCGCGTTCTTGTTGTCACCCCACGTCCACACCGTGCCGTCCGTCCCGACCACGAGCGAGCTGTTCTGTCCGAACGCCACCGCGCCCACGGTGGGCAACCCCGTCAGCGCCAGCGGCGAAGGGGAGTAGCCCAGCTCCGGCCCGGGCTGGCCCACGCCCAGCTGACCCAGGTTGTTGTTCCCCCAGACGTACACCTTGCCATCGCGTACGAGCGCCGAGTGCGAGCCGCCGCCGCTCACCCACCGGCCGAAGCGGAAGTGGGCCTGCTGCTCGGTGGTGTTGCCTGCTTCGTCGCGCGCCCGCAGGACGAGCGTGTTGTCACCGCGCCCGGGCGTGAGCGCGAAGGAGAACGTTCCGTCCGTGTCGGGCGTCACGGTGACGGCTGCCTCCGCGCCGCCGTTGAGCTGCCACGTGAGGCCCGTGACCGCGACGTTGTCCGTGGCCCGGCCCGTGACGCGCACCTGGTACACGGTGAAGTCGCGGCCCTCGGTGGGGCTGGTGAGCGCCAGCGTCGGGGCCTGCGTGTCGACGGTGGGCGCGGCGTAGGTGAAGTGCAGCGTCGCTTCGGCGGTCTGGCCTGCTTCGTCCACCGCGCGCAGGACGACGGTGTTCTCACCGGCCACCGGGTCCACGGACACCGTCACCGGCTGCTCCGTCTGGCCCGCCGTGACGGGGATGTCCGTGGCGGCGCCGCTGTTGTGCGTCGCCGTCAGCGTCGCGAGTCCGCCCTCCGCGTGCACCACCGCCTGTGCCTGCACCGGGAACGTCTCCACCTGGGCGCCCTCCGTGGGCCAGGTGAAGGACACCGTGGGCGCCGCGAACTGCGTGCCGGCGTCCGTCGTGCCGGCGTCCACGGTCACACCCGCATCCGTGTTGCCCGAGGGCTGGGGCGCCGGCTCGTCGTCACCGCACGCTCCGAGCAGCAGCATCGCCGCCACCCACGCACCCCACATCGCCTTGTGTCCCCGCATGGACCCGCCTCGCTGGCCGCTCACGGAATTCCGTTTCGGCTGGCCGATTTGAGATTGATTCGCAAAGTCGAATTGAGGTGGGCGTGTATCGCGGAGGGCGGCCCGCGCGCAAGGGGTGGGGTGGGCGTGGTGATTGCACGGCGGTGGCCCTGTGAGGCCGCGTGCCTCTTCTCCGCGCCGGATGCGCGCGGTGACACGACACGGTGGCGCGTCGCACATGACGTTCGCGCCAGAAAGACAGACATGACCATCCGAATGGGCCTGCGTCCCTGGCTCAAGACCTACAGCGGGTTGCTGTCCTTCGCGGCGCTGGTCCTCCTTGGCTACGCCGTGCTGACGCTGTTCATGCTGAACATGGAGAAAGGGGAACGGCGACGGAGGGTGGCCCAGGACATGCGGCACATCCTGATGGCATTGACGCTGTACACGGAGCGCACGGGACACGTGCTGCCGCCCTCCGAGGGGCTCTCCCTGCTCGAGGAGGAACACCTCCTGGCGCGGCTCCCCGTGGACCCCTGGGGACATGACTATGTGTACCGCGTGGAGGCGGGCACGCCGGTCATCCTGTCCCATGGCCGTGATGGCATCCCGGACGGCGAAGGCCCGGACGCGGACCAGTCCTCCCGCGTCCTCCTGGCGGAGTGACGCGGGCCCGCTGATTGCAATCGCAGTCATTCCGGAGGGCTCCGGGCCCTTCCGTGAGGGACACGCTGGCGGCGGTTCACGCCGCCGGTGTGCCGGAAAGACAGACATGGACAAGAGGCAGCGACGTCAGCGCGGCATGACGCTGATTGAGATCATGGTCGTCATCACCATCCTGGGCCTCATCGCCGCCGCCGTGGGCGTGTCGGTGATGGGGCAGTTCGGCCAGGCGAAGCGGCAGCGGGTGACGCTGGACTTCGGCTCATTGGGCCAGGGCCTGCAGCTGTACGCGATGAAGAAGGGAAAGCTGCCCGACACGACCTCAGGGCTGCGCGTGCTGGTGGAGGAGCGCGTCCTCAACGAGCTGCCGCGTGACCCGTGGGGCAATGACTACGTGTACACGCTGGACCGGGGCGTGCCGGCCATCGTGTCGCTGGGCGCGGATGGCGCACCGGGCGGCGACGGCGATGACGCGGACCTCTCGTCGCTCGACAAGGACGTGCGGTCCAAGGGCTGACGAAGGGAGGAAAAGGTGCTGCCCGAGTGGAGAAGCCACGATTGGGTGGCGTTTCAGGCCAAGGCGGATTCGAACCGCGAGCTCCCGTGAAGGAGCCTTACCAGAGCGTGTAGGGCCTCTCCGGCCGGGCAGCACCTCCAGGGACGAAAGTGCCGCGAAAATCCTGACAGGGGATTTTCGCGGTCGCGCCGTCAGTCCACCGGGAAGGTGTCGAGCGTGAGGGACTCGGGCGGAACCTTCAGCTCGCGCGGCAGCTTGAGGACGCCGTCCAGGTAGCGCCAGCCGGTGCCGTCGTGGCGGAAGTCCGAGCGCTCCACGAAGGACTGGTCCTTTCCCTTCTCGAACACCTTGGCGAAGAAGAGGACGCGGGAGAGCCCCGACGCGTCCGGGGGCTGGTGGCCCAGCACCACCAGCCCCGGGTACTGGTGGGCCTGCGCGAAGGCGCGCAGCTCGCGCACGACGTCCGCTTCCGGACGGGCCCTCATCGGGTGGTCGGGGTGGAGCGTCTTCCAGAGGTAGGCGGCGTCGCGCTGGGCGAAGGCGCTGTAGCGGCTGCGCATGAGGCGCTCGGCGTCGGGCGCCTCCGCCTCGCCTCGGTGGAAGGGGGCGCAGCACTGCTTGTAGCGCTGGCCGGAGGAGCAGGGACACAGGGGGGCGG
>NZ_RAWE01000007.1 GCF_003611695.1 Corallococcus carmarthensis
CAGCGTGGCCCCGCCCAGCAGCAGCAGCGCCCAACGGAAGCTGTCGCGCTCCACCGCGCCCACCCGCGCCTCGAAGGCCGCCATCGACGCGTCCGAGTCCGCCGTCAGCGCGTCCACCCGCGCCTGGATGCGCGACACCCACTCCAGCGCCCGCCCATGCGCCGCCTCCACCGCCCGCGCGTCCTTCGCCATCACCGCGGGCAGCAGCGTGTCCCGGTAGAGCGTGTCCAACGCGTCACCCGACGCCTGGATGTCCGCCACCGCCGCGCGCTCGTCCGCGTCGCGCGCGTGCTCCGCCAACCGCCGCGTCAGCGCCTCCACGCGGGCGCGGGCCTCCGAATGGAAGCGGCGGTGGCTGTCGTTGCCCAGGATGATGGTGTGCGCCAGGTGCGCGTACTGGTCGCGCACCGCCGTCGCCAGCTCGCGCGCCTCCCGCGCCCGGCCGCCCACCTCGCGCAGCGCATGCGTGCCCTCGTGGAGGTCCGACAGCCGGCCGAGCGCATAGCCCGACGCCGCCGCGAACAGCGCCACCAGCGCGCCGAACGCGAGCAACACCCTGCGGGTCGTGGTGCCGGAGACAGGTCCCATGGGAAGCCCTCTTATACGGCGCGGCCCCTCCGCCCGCGCCTGGCACGTGTCCGCCGTGGGCCATCCAGCGCCGCATTCCCCTTGCGCCCCTCCCCTCCGGCCGAGCATGACTCGCACGAGGCGGCGCGGGCCCATCTTTGGGGCACACCCGTTGCCGGGAGCCACTCAATGGCGATGCGCTTCAAGAACCTGGATGGCAGCGGACCGCAGGCCTTCACCCGCGTCTTCAAGTGGGCCGTCGCGGACAAGCTCGCGGGCAAGCGCCGCAGCTCGCCCGCGCGCGCCGTCGTGCCGCACGTGGAGCCGGACCTGGCCGTGCTCGCCACCCCGCCCGCGCCGGGCGAGGGCGCCCGCCTGACGTGGCTGGGCCACGCGAGCTGGCTGGTGCAACTGGATGGCGTGTCGCTGCTCATCGACCCGGTGCTGCGCGACACCATCAACGTCGTCATCCGCCGCAACGTGGCGCCCGGCGTGCCGGTGGAGAAGCTGCCGCGCATCGACGCGAGCCTCGTGTCCCACAACCACTACGACCACCTGGACCTGCCCACGCTCAAGCAGGTGGGCGCGCGCATCATCACCGGCCTGGGCCACGCGCCGGTGTTCCAGGGCCAGGGCCTGCCCTTCCATGAGATGGACTGGTGGGAGTCCACGCAGGTGGGTCCCGTGCGCGTGCACTACGTGCCCGCCCAGCACTGGAGCCGCCGCGGCCTCAACGACGCCAACGAGATGCTCTGGGGCGGCTTCGTGGTGGAGGGCTCCAGCGCGCGCGTCTACCACTCCGGCGACACCGCCTACTTCCAGGGCTTCAAGGAGATTGGCGCCCGGTTCCCCAAGCTGGACGCGGCGCTGCTGCCCATTGGCGCCTATGACCCGGCGTGGTTCATGCGGCTGCAGCACATGAACCCGGAGGAGGCGGTGCAGGCCTTCGAGGACCTGGGCGCCATGGCCTTCTTCGCCATGCACTGGGGCACGTTCAAGCTCACCGACGAGCCGTTGGACGAGCCCCCCGTCCGCCTGGACGCGGAGTGGCTGCGCCGGGGCTGGCCGCGCGACCGCGTGCACGTGCTGCCGGTGGGCGGCACACACACCGTGCGGCACGGTTGAGCGTTGGCGGGGCTTGTGGTCTCAAGCGGCCATGCTCCTGCAAACCCTCGCCGCCCTGGTCCTCACGCAGGCCCCACCCCTCACCTCCCTCTCCGAACAGAGCGGCTGGAAGCGCACCGGCCGCTACGCGGAAGCAGAGAGCCTCTGCCGCGCCTTCCCCAAGACGTTCCCCGGCAAGGCCCGCTGCGACACGATGGGCATCACACCGGAAGGCCGCCCCCTGGTGGCGCTCGTCGTCAGCCAGGACGGCACCCTCACCGCGGACGCCGCGCGCAAGAAGGGCCGCCCCGTCGTCTTCTTCCAGGGCGGCATCCACGCGGGTGAAATCGACGGCAAGGACGCCGGCTTCTGGCTCTTGCGCGACGCGCTCCAGAACCGGGCGTCCGTGCCGGACCTGCTCAAGGGCGTCACCGCCGTCTTCGTGCCCGTCTTCAACGTGGACGGCCATGAGCGCTTCAACGCCAACCACCGCCCCAACCAGGTGGGCCCGGAGGAGATGGGCTTCCGCGTCACCGGACAGAACTTCAACCTCAACCGCGACTACGTGAAGGCGGACGCGCCGGAGATGGTGCTGCTGCTGAAGTACCTCAACGCGTGGGACCCGCTCGTCTATGTGGACCTGCACGTCACCGACGGCGCGAAGTTCGAACCCGACGTGTCCGTGGGTCTGGAGCCCCAGAAGTCCGGCCCGCCCGCGCTCCAGGCGCTGGGCACGAAGCTGGTGGACGAGCTCTTCACCGGCCTCACCGCGGAAGGGCACCAGCCGCTGCGCTTCTACCCGTCCTTCCTCCAGGACGACGACCCCACCAGCGGCTTCGCCTACGGCGTCCCCCCGCCGCGCTTCAGCCATGGCTTCTGGTCCGTGCACCACCGCTTCGGCGTGCTCGTGGAGACGCACTCCTGGAAGAACTACGCCCAGCGAGTGAAGGCCACCCGCGACGTGCTGGAGGGCCTGCTGCGGCTCGTGGCCCGCGACGGCGCCGCGCTCCAGGCCGCCGTGAAGGCCGAGGACCAGAAGGCCGTGTCCGGCCAGGTGCGCGAGGTGGTGCTCGGCTGGGAGAACACGCCCAAGCGCGAGACGATTGAATTCAAGGGCTACGCCTACGAGCGCGCGCCGTCGGACATCTCCGGCCAGCCGTGGATCCGCTACGACGACACGAAGCCCCAGACATGGAAGGTGCCGTACTCGCCGGACATCCAGCCCGCGCTCACCGCGACGCTGCCCGCGGGCGGCTACCTGGTGTCCGCCGCGCACGCCGCGTGGGTCGCGCCGAAGCTGGCCGCGCACGGCATCGCGTTCCAGCGCCTCACCCGCGCGGTGCCCGCCGCGAAGGTGGAGTCGTTCCGCTCGAAGGACTTCCAGTTCCAGGCGCGCTCCAACGAGGGCCACCAGAACCTCACCGCGAAGGGCGAGTGGAAGCCGGACACGCAGGACCTGCCCGTGGGGACGCTCTACGTGCCGGTGGCGCAGAAGAACGTGCAGCTGGTGGCGCACCTCTTCGAGCCCGCGGGGCCGGACTCGCTCTTGGCCTGGGGCTTCTTCAACGCCCACTTCGAACAGAAGGAATACATCGAGGACTACGTGCTGGAGCCCTATGCCCGGGAGCTGCTCGCGAAGGACGCTGGCGTGAAGGCCGCCTTCCAGGAGCGCCTGAAGGACGCTGGCTTCGCCAAGGACCCGCGCGCTCGCCTGCGCTTCTTCGCCGAGCGCCACCCGACCTGGGACGAGCGCCTGGGCCTCTACCCCGTGTACCGCGCCGCCAGCGCGCCTGCGAACCTGGGGAAGTGACGGAAAGAAGAAGCCCCCGGCCCGCATCCCCCCTTCAGGGGACGTCGCGGAGCGGGGGCTTCGTGAAGCAGCTGCCTTCAGTCACTGACGCGCTCCCGGTCCATGTGGCACCGGGAGCGCGTTTTCATTCAGGCCTAGCCGATGGGCTTCTCGCAGACGCACGCGCTGACGTTGCACGTGAAGCCCGGAGCGCAGCCGCCGCAGTCCGGCTTGCAGACGCAGGCGCACAGGCCCGGGTCGGCGCCGAAGCTGGTGCCGCAGTTGAGCGCGGCCGTGTCGCAGACGCAGCCGCAGGCGTTGTTGTCGAACTTGTAGCCCGCCGCGCAGGACGCGGACTGCACGCAGCTGCACGAGCAGGAGTTCGTGTTGCACGTCTCGAAGGTGCCGCACGTGCCGCCGCAATCCGGCGCGCAGGAGAAGTCACACACGTCGCGGTCGGTGTTGCACACCTGGCCCGCGGGCGCCGTGCCACCGCAGTCCGCCGGGCACTCGCACCTGTCGGTGGTGCGGTTGCAGACGAGCTTGCCGTCGCAGTAATCCGGGTCGTTCGGATTGTAGTACTGCGTGTCGGACGAGCACGGCGGCGGGTTGCCGTCCGGCTTGGCGGTGCGGTCGATCCAGTAGCGGTACGACACCGCCGCCTGCGTCACACCGGACTGCTTCGGACGGCACGCGCCGTAGAAGGACACGGTGCGGTTGATGCCGTCCACGTCGAAGCCGTTGGTGCGGCTGCGCGGCAGGTCCCCGATGCTGGGGCACACGGCGGCATCCGCCACCTCCGCCACCGCCACCTTCAGCGAGGCGCCAATCGGCGGCTTGAGCGTCTTGTAGCCCACGGACGCGATGACGCTGTCCACGATGGCGTTGATGGTGTTGGTGATGGAGGTGTTGTCCCGGATGCTGCCCGCGACGCCGCCCGAGGCCTGGATGACGTCCAGGTGGCGCGGGATGCGCGGGTCCTCGTCCGTGCGGCACCAGGTGGCCTTGTCGTCGGTGGCCTTCTCCGGCGGGCAGATGATGCCGTGCAGCTGGATGGGCGCGTTGACCGGGTTCTTCGTCGTGCCCGCCGTGGTGCCCGTGTTGAGGAAGTACGCCGTGTATTCCGCCACGGCGCTGGAGGACTGGTCGCGCGTGTCCGTGAGGATGACGACCACCACCTTCGCACCCGCGCGGATCCGCGTCTCCGGCGTGCCGCCCGTCGCGGTCAGGTTGTTGATGGCCTTGCGCGCCGCCTCCAGCGGACGCTCCACGCCGTCACCGCCAATGCCCACCCAGCACTCCTTGTCGCTGGAGCAGGTGGTGTTGGGCAGCGGCGTGTACGTCGGGCTCTGGGTGCTCCCCCCCTTCACCGCGCACACGGCGTTGTTGCACACGGCGTTGTTGGTCAGCCACGCCTTGAACTGGTCGATGTTCTGCGTGAAGGGACGGAGCACGCCGTTGTTGGGACCGGAGCCGGTGTACGCCGTGGTGACCATGCCCAGGCGCCAGTCCAGCGTGGCGTTGGCCAGCTTGCCGGCCACCGCCGCCGCCGCGCCGGCGAGGAAGGTCTGCGACGTGGCCATGGAGCCGCTGTCGTCCACCACGAAGAGGAAGTCCACCACCGCGGTGTTGCCGGTGAAGACCTCGCACTGCACCGCGTCCGCGTCGCCGAACTGCGCCAGCGCGGAGCCGCCCGCCGTGTCCGCCATGGTGAAGAGGCTGCCCGTGGCCGACTCGTTGTAGCGGGCCGCCGGCGTGATGGCGAGGACCACCACCACGCTCCCGTTGGAGCGGTGCACGTACTGCGCCTGGATCTTGAACGGGCCGTTGATGCCCGCGGAGCCGCCCAGGTTCTCCATGCTGGCGGGCACCAGCTGCCGCGCCAGCGAGTTGGTGAACGCCTTGAGCTCCGTCGTGCCGGTGACGCCGTAGCGGGCGACCACCGCGGGGAAGCCGTCCCAGGTGGTGAAGGTCTGCGTGAACTCCACGTCCGCGGCCGTCAGCAGCGCCGAGCCGGTGCGGATGCCCGTCTCGTCACCGGCGGGCGTGGTGGAGGTGCCCACCTGGCCGCGCTTGTACGCGATGAACGTCACCTGCTTCGTGTCGTCCCAGCCCATCACGCCCACGGTCTGACCGCCGGCCGTGAGGTTGAGCAGGTTGGCGCTCTTGAAGGTGTTGGGCAGCGCGAGCCGCAGGTCCGCGCCGCTGTCCTCCTTGAACGTCACCGTGCGCAGGTTCTGCACGCTGCACGCCTTGCCGGCGGGCGTGGTGGCCGCGCCGTCCTTGGGATCCAGCGGGTTGAGCTCACCCGGGTCCACGCGGCCGTTCTGGTTGGAGTCCTCCGCGCCGTCGGGGATGCCGTCGCCGTCGGAGTCCGGCTTGTTGGGGTCCGTCTTCGTCGTGGGGTCCGCGTCGCCCGAGTAGCCGCAGTTGTTGCGCGGCGCCGCGGCCGTGGTCACGCCACGCTCCACGCCGTCGAGCAGACCGTCGCCGTCGGTGTCCGGGTTGGAGGGATCCGACTCACCGGGATCCACCTGGCCGTTGGAGTTCGGATCCTCACCGAGGAAGCCGTCGCGGCCGGCGCCGTCCTGGAGCCCGTCGCAGTCGGTGTCCGTCAGACGCGGATCCGTCTCACCGGGTTCCACGCGGCCGTTCTTGTTCGAGTCCTCCACGCCGTCCGCCACGCCGTCGCCGTCCGTGTCGGCCTTGTTCGGATTGGTGCCGGTGGCGTTCTCGACGGAGTCCGGGATGCCGTCGAAGTCCGCGTCGGGCACGGACGCGGCGCAGTCCGCCACGCGCGGGTTCTTCTCACCCGAGTCGTGCTTGCCGTTCTTGTTCACGTCCTCGGCGCCGTCCGAGCAGGTGTCGCCGTCGGTGTCGGGATTGAGCGGATCCGTGCCGGTCTGCTTCTCCAGTCCGTCCGGCAGTCCGTCGCCGTCGGTGTCGCGCAGGCGCGGATCCGTCTCGCCGGGGCTCACCGAGCCGTTCTTGTTCGCGTCCTCCACGCCGTCCGCGAGGCCGTCACCGTCGGAGTCGGCGGTGTTGGGGTCCGTCTCCGTGAGGTCGCGCTTGCCGTTGCGGTTGGCGTCCTCCAGGCCGTCCGGCAGTCCGTCCTCGTCCGTGTCCGCCTTCACCGGCGAGGTGCGCGTGGTGGGGTCCTGGTCCGCGCGGAAGTTGCAGCTCGGGTCCGTACTGATGCTGGACGTGCGGCCCACCTCCACGCCGTCGCGGATGCCGTCGCCGTCGGTGTCGCGCAGGCCGGGGTTCGTCTTCACACCCCCGGTGTAGACCGTGGAGAACTCCTCCTGGTCCGTCAGGCCGTCGCAGTCCGAGTCCTTCGTGGCGTTGTTCGGATCATACGGGTCGGTGGTGACTTCGCCAGGGTCGGGGTCGGGGTCGATGATGACGCCCGCGTCCTCGACGTAACCGGCATCGAAGCCCGCGTCGACGTCGGTGCCGCTGTCTGGGCCCGCGTCGGTGGTGGGGTTGGGATCAGTGCCAGGGCCGGGGTCCGGGTCCGTGCCGCCACAGCCCGTGACGAGCAGGGCGGCGAGCAGCGTGCCGGAGAAGAGTTGGATCCAATTGCGCATACGGGTCTGCACTCCGGGAAGGGGGGTTACGGAGAACACCCGCAGCATAAAGGGATGCGAGCCTGATTCCGATGTAGGTACGCCCTCGGGCCGAGGCGACATCACGATTCGTAAAATCGATGTCCACCGCTGTCGCCTGTTTCCGGCTGCACTGTCTTTACGGGGGACAGGAGGGCTCGGTTATCTTCCGCCCCGTGCCTGTCTTCGGTCTTGCGGCGGTATGGGGGGGAGCGGCTTCGCCTGAGAAGGCGGCAGCCGTGGTGGAAGGCCTGGGATCACTCCTGCCGTCCGCGCAGTCGATGCAGCTCATGGTGGCGTTTCGCGACGAGGCCGGCGCGCTGGAGGTGAAGGTCGAGGTGCCCGGATATCCGCGCGCGGCGGTGGAGCGGCTGGGCGAAGAGGTGCGCAAGAGCGGCGGCACGTTCGTGGAGTTGTGGCGGCTGCCCAAGGCGGAGCGGGACGCGCTGCGCTCGCGCACGCTGGCGGGCGGCACGCCGTTCGCGGGCAATGAACGCGAGCAGGCCGCGCAGGAGCTGCGGCAACACCTGGAGGCCCTGTCCGCGCGGCCTCCCCAGCCCGCCGCGCCCGCGCCCGCATCCGCGCCGCCAGCCGAAGCGCCCCCCGCACCGCCGCCCGCTCCCCTAGCGAGCACAGGCGAGTCGTACCGCGCGCCGGAGGCGGATCCGTCCGAGGCGCCTTCATCCTCCGGAGACGAGACGCCGCGCCGCGCCCGGCGCTTCGCCGTGAAGCTGGAGATGGAGTTCCGCACGGAGTTGGACTTCGTGCGTGAGCACGCGCTGAACATCAGCAACGGGGGACTGTTCGTGCGCACGGCGCACCGCCCGCCGCAGGACAGCGTCGTCACCGTGGACGTGAAGCTGCCCAACGGCCAGCGGCTGCAGGGCGAGGCGCTGGTGGTGCACGTGGTGGACGCGCCGTATACGGGAGGCGTGGGGCTGGCCTTCCTGAGCGACGACGCCACGTTCTCGGCGACACTGGACGGGTATCTGGCGAGCCTGGTTGGAGAGAAGGCGTGACGTTGGAGGAAGGCCAGACACCGGAGTGGCCACGCGACCTGGGCCGCTTCCAGTTGCTGTCGCGGCTGGGCCGTGGCGGCAACGCGGAGGTGTTCCGCGCGCGGATGCTCCAGGGACCGCTGGCGGGCGAGGAGGTGGCCCTCAAGCGCGTGCGTCCGGAGCGCGCGCGGGACGCGGAGGCGCGCGAGCAGCTCCTGCACGAGGCGGAGCTGGCGCGGTGCCTGGCTCATCCGCACATCGTGGGCTTCCGCGAGTACGGCGAGCTGGCGGACGGGCCCTACCTGGCGCTGGAGCTGGTGGACGGCACGGACCTGGGGCGGGTGCTGGCGCAGTGCCGGCGCCGGCGCATCGAGCTGCCCATCGACATCTCCGTGATGATGGTGCGCCACGTGCTGGAGGCGCTGGCGTACGCGCACGCGGCCACCAACTCCAAGGGCCTGCCGCTGGCGGTGGTGCACTGCGACGTGTCCCCGCACAACGTGCTCCTGTCGCGCGGCGGCGAGGTGAAGCTGGCGGACTTCGGCGTGGCCCGCTCACGCGCGGGCATGGCGGTGGATCTCCGGCGGGTGGGCAAGCAGAACTACCGCTCGCCTGAGCTGTTGGCGGGCGAGGTCTCCGTCGCGGTGGACCTGTGGGCGGCGGCGGTGCTGCTCTACGAGCTGCTGTCGCTGGAGTCGCCCTACGCGGACGGAACGGCCGAGGAGGTGGAGGCCTCCATCCGGGGCCTGCGGTTGACGCCCGTGCGCATGGTGGCGCCGGAGGTGTCGGATCCGCTGGCGCTGGTGCTGGACCGGGCGCTCGCGCCGCACCCGTCGCAGCGCTTCTCCTCGGCGGATCAATTCGCGCGGGCGCTGGCGGCGCTGAGCGATGACCGCGTGGCGACCCCGCTGGCCGTGGCCGCGGTGGTGCGCGGGCTGATGGGCGCGGAGCCGGTGACGGGCTGAAGGCCGGGGGCCGGGCCCGGTGAGTCCCCGGCCCGGACCGTCACGCCACCTGTTGATCCGACGGAACGAGGATCCCCGCGTCGCCTTCGACGACGAGCTTGCTGCGGCCGCCGCCCTGCTTCACCACGCGCACCTGCACGCCGATGCGCTCGGCGAGCCCGCTCACGTGGGAGATGATGCCCACCTGGCGGCCGGTGGCCTGGAGCGCGTCGAGCGTGGCCAGCGCCACCTCCAGCGTCTCCGGATCCAGCGTGCCGAAGCCCTCGTCGATGAAGAGGGTCTCCACCTGCGTCGTCTCCGACGACAGCGAGGCCAGGCCCAGCGCGAGCGCCAGTGACACGAGGAAGCTCTCGCCGCCGGAGAGGCTGGCCACGCTGCGCACCTCGTCGCCCATGTCGCCGTCCACCACCTGGAGATCCAGGTCGTGGCCGGGCACGCGCTCCAGGCGGTAGCGGCGCGCCAGCTCGCGCAGGTGCGCGTTGGCGTGCAGCAGCAGCGCGTCCAGGGTGAGGCTCTGGGCGAAGACCTTGAACTTCTTGCCGTCGTGCGAACCGATGAGGTCGCCCAGCGTCTTCCACACCTCGGCCTCGCCGCGGCGCAGCTCCAGGGCCCGGGCCTCCGCGCCATGGCGCGCGCGGGCGGCGTCGTCGGTGTCCAGCTTCGCGCGCAGCAGGGCCTCGGCGCGGCGGCGCACCTCCACGTCGGTACGCAGGCGCTCGCAGAGGTCCGCCACGTCCGCTTCCGCGAGCGTGGGAAGTCCCGAGGCTTCGTGGCGGACGCGGCGCTCGCGGCGCTCCACGAGGACGGCGCGGGCCTGGGCCACGGACTCGCGCAAGGCATTGAGCGCGCGGGCTTCCGCGTCGCACCAGGCGGCGCCGCGAGACAGCAGGGCCTTGAGCTCCTCCAGGGTGGTGCCATGGCCGGCGAGGCGTTCCGCGAGGACGGCCTGGGCGCTGTCGAGGGCGAGGGCGGCTTCGGTGCGCAGGCGCACGGCGTCCTCGGCGCGGGCGGTGGCCACCTTCTCCGCCTGCTGGAGGGCTTCGGAGTCCTCGCGGGCGCGCTCGTAGGTGGCCTGGGCGGCGTCGAGCCGTGCCTGGAGCTCCGCGCGCACCTCGTGCGTGGAACGTCCGTGGAGCAGCCGGGCACGGGCCTTCGCGGCGTCCTGGAAGGCGGCGTCCTTGAGGCTCGCGCGGTGGGCGGCGGTTTCCGCGTCCTCATGCCGGGACTGAAGGCGGACCTCTTCACGGGCGCGGCGGCCCTGCTCTTCCTCCAGGCGCTTGCGTGAGGCCTCCAGCTCCGCGAGCTTTTCGCGCCACTTCGTCACGCGCTCCAGGCAGCGGCTCTGGAAGCGCGCGGGATCCGCGGCGAGCTTCTCCTCCCAGGCGACCTCGTTGGCGAAGGGCGGGGACACCTCGGTGAGCGCGCGCTGCCGGGCATCACGGGCGGTGTCCCGGCGCAGGAGCGCATCCCGGTGGGACTGGGACGCGCGGGACCAGGCGTCCTCGGCCTTGCGCAGGGCTTCGGACGCGCCCTCGCGCCGGGTGCGCCGCGTCTCCAGCTGGGCCCGTGCGTCGCGAGCAGCGCTGGCCCGGAGCTCCGCGGAAGCCTCTTCATCGCGAAGCGCCGCGAGCCGCGCGCGCACGTCCTCCTGGGCAGCGCGGATCCACGCCTGGGCGGCGGGAGCCTCCGCGTCCTCGGGAGGCGCAGCATCGGCCGAGATGGAGCGGTGGGCTTCCGCGTTCGCGACATTAGCGCCTGCATTCAGCGCACTCCCGCGCGATGACGCCTTCGCCTCCGCCTGATTCGCCCTGTCCTCACCCGGAAGCACCGCGCGGCTCCACCGTTCGCGCGCCGCGCGCCAGGACTCGCGATGCGCCGTGCGCTTGCGGGCCGCGGTGTCCCGCCGGCCCTCGGCCTGGGTCGCGGCCGTGTCCGCCGTCGCCTGCCGCACACTCGCCGCGCTCTCCTGCTTCGCCGCGGCGTCGCGCGCCGACTCCAACTCCAGCACCCGGGCCGCGGCCTCCGCGACCAGCCCCTCCAGCGCGGAACCCTCCCGGGCATACGGATGTTCGAGCGCGCCGCACAGCGGACACGGCTCACCGGCGTGCAGCGCGGCCCGGTGCGAAGCCAGCCCCTGTGTCGCCTCCGCGCGCGACTGCGCACGGCGCGCTTCGTGGAGCATCGCCTCCTGTGTCACTCGCCGCGCCGCCGCGTCCTTCGCCTCCTCCGCCGCACGCAGTGAAGCCTCGCGGTGCGTCTTCACCTCCGCCGCCGCGTCACCTTCCGCCGTGCCCTCCGCCCGCGCGCCTTCACCCGCGAGCGCCAGTGCGCCCAGCGCATCCTGCCGCGACAGCAGCGCATCCCGGAGCGCCCGCCTCGCCGCGCCGCCGTCCTCACCCAGCGCGGCCTCCGCGTGCGTCGCCAGGGCCTGCGCCTGCGCTTCCGACTCGACCGCGCCCTGGTGCTCCTCACGGCGCGCCTGGGCCTCGTTGCCCGACCGGTCCGCGTCCTTCTCCAACCGGTCCGCGTCCGCGCCCGCCGCCTGCTCTTCCTTCAGCGCCCCCGCGAAGCGCTCCAGCTCGCGCTGCCAGCGGGGCCACTCCGTGGCCAGGGACTCCCAGCTCGCATGCGACACACGCCAGGCCTCGGCCGCGTCCACCAGCGCCTGGGCCTTCACTTCCGCCGCCTGCACCAGCGCCAGCGCATCGCGCGCTGAACCCTCCGCGCCCTTCGCCTGCTTCGCCAGCTCCGCGGCCTCACGGGCCTCGCGCTCCGCCTCCGCGCGGCGGGTGTCCAGCGTCGCGGCCTCCTCCAGCGCCGGACGCACCGACGCCTCCGCATCCAGCGCCGCCGCGCGCGCGGCCTCCGCCTGCATCCGCACCTGCCGCTGCGCCGCCGCCGCCGCGAGCGCCGCTTCCGCCTGCGAGGCCCGCTCCAGCTGCTCGGCCTCCGCCCTCACGCAGCCCTGCTCCGCGGACTCCACCGCCGACACCACCGCGCGGAAGCCCTCCGCCGCGCGCACCGACTCCAGCAGCGCCTCGCGGGGCGCCGCCGCCTCGCGGTCCGCCTCCGCCCGGGTCACCGCGCCCTCGGACTGCTGCTCCTGCCCCACGAACTCCGCGCGCTGCGCGTACCAGGACCGGGCTGCTTCCGACTCGCGCAGCCGCGTCTCTTCACGGACCCGCGCCGCCTCCTCTTCGCCCAGCTGGACACGCGCGACCTCGCGATCCGCGTCCGACATCAGCATGATGGCCGCGAGCCCCTGCGACAGCCGCTTCAGCTCCTCCTGCTCCTTCGCGTTCTTCTCGTGCGCCGCGATGGACACCCGGCTGTACACCTCCGTGCCCGTCATCCGCTCCAGCAGCTCCGCGCGCTCGTTCGCGTCCGCGCGCAGGAACGCCGCGAACTCTCCCTGCGCCAGCAGCGCCGAGCGCCGGAACTGATCGAACGACAGCCCCAGCCGCTCTTGAATCGCCTGGAGGACCTCGCCCTTGGTGCGGCCGAACAGCTGCCCCGAGGCCACGTCCGTCAGGCTCAGCTCCTGCGGCCGGAAGCGCCCTTCCGCGCGCTCGCGCGCACGCCACACGTTCCAGCGCGCCCGGTAGCGCCGCCCGTCCTTGCCCAGGAAGTCCACCTCCGCGTGGCCCTTGCCCGCCCCGCGCCGCAGCATGCCGCGCACGTCGTAGGCGGACAGCCGCGCCTCCTCGTCCTCGTCCGCCCGGCCCACCAGCACCTTGCTGGGCCCGCCCAGCCGGGGCGTGCGGTCGAACAACGCAAGGCATAGCGCATCCAGCAGCGTGCTCTTCCCCGCCCCCGTCGCGCCGGAGATGGCGAACAGCCCCAGCCGGTCCAGCGGCGCCCGGTCCAGCTCCAGCGCGAAGTCCCCCGCGAAGCTCGTGAGGTTGCTGCCGCGAATCGCGAGGATCTTCACGACGCGTCCTCCTGCACCTGCGTGAGCAGCGCGTGGAACGACTCCAGCAGCCCCGGTGAAGGCGCCTCCTTGAAGTCCCGCGCGTAGCGGGCCAGGAATACGTCCTCCGGCGTGCGCTCACGCAGCGACAGCCCCGGCCGCACGTCCGCCAGCGCCCCACCCGTGCCCGTGTAGAAGGGCGTCAGCTTCACCAGCCGCGCGGCCCGCCCCTCCAGCGCCTTCTCCACCTTGTGGCGCAGCGCCGGCTCCGGCCGGGGCAGCGACACGCAGACCTCCAGGTACGGCCGCATCGACTCCGGAGCCCCCGCCTCGTACGCGGGCAGCGCCGCGAGCAACTCCAGCACCTCCGCCAACGGCGCCGCGTCCCGGGCAGGCACCCGCATCATGTCCGTGGTGCGCGGCACCGACAGCGGACGCACCTGCTTCAGCGCCCCATCCTCCATGTCCAGCACCAGCACCTGGTGCCGGTAGTGCGCCTCCGACAGCGACAGCGGCAACGGAGACCCGCTGTAGCGCACGCCCTCGCGGCCGCCCACGCGCTGCGCCTTGTGCAGGTGCCCCAGCGCCGCGTACGCGACGTCCTCCGGGAACAGCTCCACCGGCAGCGCGTGCTGGTTGCCGCCCAGAATCTTCCGCTCGCTCAGCTCCGACAGCTCCGAGCCGGTCATGTAGCAATGGCCCATGGCCACCAGCGCCTGCCCGGACCTGCGCCGCCTGCGCGCGCCCTCCAGCACCTCCGAGTACACGGAGCGCACGCCCTCCACCAGCCGGTCGCCCTCGCCATCCGGCACCGACGGCAGGTCCGAGGGCCGCAGGTACGGCACCGCCGCCACCCACGCGCCCACCTTCCCGCGCGCGTCGTGCACCGGTACCACCAGCCGCTCCATCTCCAGCCCGCCGCGATGGCGCGGCAGGCCGCCCACCACGCGCACGCCCAGGGCGTGGAACAGCGGATCCGGCGCGTCCAGGCGCGCGGCGGAGTCGTGGTTGCCGCCCACCACCACCACGTCCAGCTTCGGCAGTGTGCGCCGGGCACGCGCGATGAAGTGGTACCAGGCCGCCTGCGCCTCCGCGCTGGGGTTGGCCGTGTCGAAGATGTCCCCGGCCACCAGGAGCGCATCCACCTCCTGGGACTCCAGCGTGTCCAACAGCCACGTCAGGAACGCGGCGTGCTCCGCTTCGCGTGAGACGTCATACAGCGTGTGGCCCAGGTGCCAGTCCGACGTGTGCAGCAGGCGCATCCGGCGTTCACCCTCCCTCGTGGCCCGGTGGCGGGTGCGGGCCGGGCAGCCTCTCCCGGTCCCAACCCCGACTCCAAGCGGCGAGCCCCCGCTCCCTTACCCGCCCCCTCTGACATTGTCGAAAAAGGGCGTCATTCCGCGTGCTTGCGTCCGTGGCCTGCCCAACGCGTCCCGTCCTCCCCACCCCACGCGCCAAGGAGCCTCCGCCCAGGGAAGAGGCCCACCCACGAGGACACACCGGCGGCGTGGGGACGCGTGCGCCATCCGTGCACCTGCCGCGAGTCCCGCCATGCATCCAGGGCACGGAGCGCGCGAGGCACGCGGGATTCCACACGTTTGCATGCGCGCGGCGTTCCTTCCCCAGGTCCACGCACCCCATGCAGCAAGCCTGCCCGGCGCGCGGCGGTGCATCCGCGATCGGATTGATGGTTCACGCGCCGCGAGGCCAGTGCACAATGCGCCGCCATGCTTCCCGGTGTCTTTTCTCCGCTCGGCATCCTCGCGTCCCTGCTCGTGCTGGGCGCACTGGTCCTCGCCACGCTGTTCCAGCTCAAGCGCCGTCAGCGCGCCGCGTGGGAGGCGTTCGCGAAGGCGCACGGCCTCGCCATCGCGGAGCGTCGGATGGAGGTGCAGGGGCGCTATCAGGGGCGGCCGCTGCTCCTGGCCACGGGCAAGCGCGGCGCGGGAGGCAAGAAGCGCCACACCGTGACGGTGCTGCGGCTGGACCTGGAGGGCGCGCTGCCCGCGGACCTGCTGCTGGAGCACGAGCGTCCCGAGGACAAGGTCCCTGGCGCCGCCACCCCGCGCGAGGAGTCGCTGGGTGACGCGGAGCTGGACTCAGCCTTCCAGGTGGAGGGGCTGGCTCCCGAAGCGCGCCCCGTGCTGTTGGATCCGGGCGTGCGTCAGCGCCTGTTGGGCCTGAAGGGCCACCGCCGCGTGAGCATCAAGGGCGGCTGGCTCCAGGTGGAGCAGCGCGGAGTCCCCGCGAGCACCGCCGCGCTGGAGACGTTGCTCCGCGCGCCCCACGACCTGGCCCGCGCCGTCACCGGGGCCGCTCCCGCGCCGCCCGCGTCGAACGCGGCGGACGCCCCGCTGCACGCGGAGGCTCCGCTGGACGAAGAGCTGCCCGGCTCCGAGCACGCCTGAGCTTCCGCCGCGCCCGGCACCACGTCAGGCCCGGCGACGCCGGGCGCGCAGTCCCAGCAGGCCCAGCCCCACCCACACCGCCGGAGCCAACCCGGTGGTCGCGCAGTCACAGCTCCAGGGGTCGATGATGTCGTCGCCCTCGTCCCCAACCTCGATGGGCCGCCCACCATCCACCGCCGTTCCCGCGTCCGGACCGGGACGGTCGACGTACACCGTGACGGCCTTGGCCTCGACCTCGTGTCCCGCCGAGTCCGTCACGAAGACCTGGAGGACATGGCCTCCAGGAGCGAGCCCCGTGATGTCCCAGTCGCTCACGGAATAGACGGGGCCCGGGCCTTCCTGGGTCACCAGCGGCACGCCATCCACCCGGAACAGCGCGCGCACGCAACCCACGTCGTCGATGCACTCGCAGGAGAAGTCGGCGAGGGGCCCTGACAGCCGCTCGTCCTGGAGCGGGGCGATGATGCGCGCCGAGGGGGGCTGATCCCGCCCCACGACGAGCCGGAAGGACAGCTCCGCATCGGGTTGCTGCCCATTGCTCGCCACCACCGCCACGTCCACCTCCCCCAGCTGAGAAGGCGTCCACGTGAGGGTGCCCAGCGCATCCAGGCTCATTCCCGGAGGCGCGGTGCGCAGGACATACGCCGGCGCGGGCCGTCCCCGCGCGTGCACGCCGAGCCGATAGGGGACGTCCACCACGGCCTGGGTGACAGGCACGGTGGTGAAGACCGGAGCCAGGGGGTCCTGATCCGCTTCCGTCACGATGACGGTGCGCGACTCCAAGCCCGGCGCGGACAGCGTGAAGGTGGCCGTGCCGTCCTCGTTGTCCGCATCCTTCGCGGCCGCCAGCACCACCTCCTGGGGCGTGCTCCAGGTGGCCGGGTCGAACGTGAGCGACGCTCCTTCCCGCACCGAGAGGTCCACGTCGCCGTCCGTCCGCTCCACCGTGACGGTGAGCAACCCACCCGGGGTGCCGGACAACGGGTAGCCGGCCAACGCCACGCTGAAGGAAGCCGTGCCCCCTTCAACCACCCTCAGCGACGACACGTACAACACCAGGTGCAAGGGGTCGGGTGTTCCCGCCTCCGGCAAGGGGGTTGGAAGGGCAGGAGTCCCTGCCCACGCCGTGGAAGACAGACAGACCCCGAGCCAGCACAGGAGCAGGTGGCGCATGACCTGGACACTACCCCGTCCGTGCCCCTAGCCCACCCGCGCGAGTGCCTCCACGTACTGCTCGCGCACGCGCGTGGCCAGCGCCGCGGAATCCGGCCCGAAGCTCTCCGGCGGCAGCGCCGGCAGCACCTTCACCGTGACGGTGGCGCGAGGACTCATCCACGGCCCATCCCCATCCACCAGCTCACGCGTGCCGCGAACCAGCACCGGCACCACCGGCACGTGCTCCTCCAGCGCCAGTTGGAACGCGCCGCGCTTGAACGGCAGCAGCTCCCCGGGCGAATACGTGCCCTCCGGGAAGATGAGCACCGGGATGCCCCTCCGCAGCCACCGGCGGCACGGGCCCAGCAGCTGCTCCATGGACGTGGAGCTGCCGCGCACGATGGGCACGTAGCCCAAGAGCGTCATCATCCAGCCCACCAGCGGCGTGCGGAACAGCGACGCCTTCGCCACGAACTTGTAGGGCGTGAACAACCCCATCACCGCCAGGATGTCCGCGAACGACTGGTGGTTGACGACGTAGACGCACGGGCCCTTGGGCAACAGCTCCCGCCCCTCCACCCGCACGTTCCATCCAGGCGAGGCGTGCAGCCACAGCCCGTAGCACCACCGGCACACCAGCACGTGCAGCCACTGGCGGTCGGGGTCCAACGGGTACGCCACCACGAACAACACCGCGCCCAGCGTGAAGAGGATGGGCGCGGTGACCAGGAACAGCGCGAAGAACCACAGCGAGACGACGTAGCGCATGCGTGAGAGGAACCCCGTTCAGCGCGAGGCCGGAGGCGTCATGTTCGCCGCGAAGTTCATCGCGTAGTTGATCTCCAGACCGCCGTCCACGACCAGCGTCTGGCCGTTCACGTACGCGGAGCCCTCCGAACACAGCCATTCAATGGGGCGGGCAATCTCATCCACGTGGGCCACGTGCCCCGCGGGCACCTGCTCCTGCACCTTCGCCTCCAGCGCGTCCCACGCGTCGCCCATGTAGAAGCGGCTGGAGTCCGTGTCGATGTAGCCCGGGTTGACCGCGTTGACGCGGATGCCTGTGCCGGTCAGCTCCGCGGCCAGGTACTTCACCATGATCTCCATGGCGCCCTTCATCGCGCCCAGCAGGCCATGGAACGGCAGCGGCATGCGCGAGTCCATGCCGGACACCGCCACGATGCGCCCCTTGCGCCCCTCCATCAGCGGCACCGAACGCTGCGCGCCCAACAGGAAGCTCTTCACCGTGACGTTGAAGGTCTTGTCCATCTGGTGCAGCTTCGTCTGCATCAGCGGCGTGAACACCGTGGACGCCGCGTTCGCGACGAACACGTCCAGCGCCCCGAACTCCTCCTGGATGACGTCGAAGACGCCGTGGAGGCTCGCGGGCTCCAACTGGTCCGCGATGACCGTGCGGCAGCGGCGCCCCAGCGCTTCCACGTCCTTCGCCAGCGACGCCGCGGACTCCGCGTCCCGCCGGTACGTGGAGACGATGTCGTAGCCGGCACGGGCCAGCCGCAGGGAGACCGCACGGCCCACGCCGCGCGAGCCCCCGGTGATGAGCGCCACGGGAGAAGTCGTCATGGCCTCCAGGAGTACCATGTTCCCGCGACCCCTCTCACGCCCGGCCGCCCGCGCGCTCTCCGAAGGAGCCTGGGCGAGCGTCAGGGGGCACCCGAGCCCCGGGGCAGGCAAGACGTCAGGCCCGCATCATTCTCCTGCAATGCGCTTGCAGGGCCGCCAGATTAGCGCCTTAAGGTGCTCGGTCGAACCCAGAGGGAGACACCGCATGGACGCGCAGGGAGTGCACATCGAAACCCATCCCCGTGAGGGCGCACCGGTGTTCAGCGCGGGCCGCCCGGACCCCTGCACCCTGGTCCTCTTCGGAGCCACGGGCGACCTGGCCGAACGCAAGCTATTCCCCGCCCTCTTCGAGCTTGCCCGCTCCGGCCTGCTCCCGGAGCACTTCGCCATCGTCGCCTTCAGCCGCTCCAAGCTGGAGGACGCGTCCTTCCGCGAGCACGTGAAGGAGGGCCTCCAGAAGTTCGCCCGCACGCAGCCGCTGGACGAGGCCGCGTGGAAGCGCTTCGCGGAGACCATCGAGACCGCCTCCGGCGGCTACGACGATCCGGAGGCCTTCAAGCAGTTGGGCCAGAAGCTCCAGGACATCGCGAAGCGCCACCAGACGGGCGGCAACCAGCTCTATTACATGGCCACGCCGGCCTCCACGTTCCCGCAGATCATCAAGAGCCTGTCGGACGCGGACCTGCTCAAGCGCGAGGACCAGCCCGGCAAGAAGCCCTGGCACCGGCTCATCATCGAGAAGCCCTTCGGCCACGACCTGGAGAGCGCGAAGGCCCTCAACAAGACGCTGGGCGCGGCGCTGGATGAGAAGCAGATCTTCCGCATCGACCACTACCTGGGCAAGGAGACGGTGCAGAACATCCTGGTGTTCCGCTTCGCCAACGCCATCTTCGAACCGCTCTGGAACCGCCAGCACATCGACCACGTGGAGATCACGGCGGCCGAGGCGATTGGCGTGGAGGGCCGAGGCGGCTTCTACGACGAGACGGGCGTCATCCGGGACATGGTGCAGAACCACCTGCTCCAGGTGCTGGCCCTGTGCGCCATGGAGCCGCCGGTGTCCTTCGGCGCGGAGGACATCCGCGATGAGAAGAACAAGGTCTTCCGCGCGCTGCGCCCCGTGGAGGGCGGCGAGGTGCCCCAGCACGTGGTGGTGGGCCAGTACGCGGGCTACCAGGAAGAGAAGGGCGTGAAGAAGGGGTCCCGCACGCCCACCTACGTGGCCATGAAGATGAACATCGACTCGTGGCGCTGGCAGGGCGTGCCCTTCTATCTGCGCGCGGGCAAGAACCTGAAGAAGCGCCTGACGGAGGTGTCCATCCACTTCAAGTCGGTGCCCATTGGCCTGTTCAGCGGCGGCGGCGACACCTGCCAGCGGCTGCAACCCAACGTGCTCACGCTGCGCATCCAGCCGCACGAAGGCATCGCGCTGTCCTTCGAGTCCAAGATCCCCGGCGAGGACGTCAACATCGGCGGCGTCACCATGGACATGGACTACGCGGAGAGCTTCAAGAAGCCCGTGCCGGAGGCGTACGAGCGGCTGCTGCTGGACTGCATGCGCGGCAACGCGACCCTCTTCGCGCGCCAGGACAGCGTGGAGCAGGCCTGGGGCTACATCACGCCCATCCTGCAGGCGCTGGAGACGGACGCCGGCGGCACCATCCACACCTACCCCAAGGGCAGCAAGGGCCCCGACGCCGCGGACGCGCTGCCCGCGAAGAACGGCCGGCGGTGGTCCACGCTATGAGCCAGCCCCTCGTGGTTCCTTCGGAGCGGCTGACCCGCGAGGCCGCGGACTGGATGGCGCGGGAGCTTCAGAAGGCGCTCGCGACCAAGGCCCGGGTGAGCCTGGCGCTGTCGGGCGGCAACACGCCCAGGCCCGCGTACCGGATGCTCGCGGACCACCAGCTCCCCTGGGAGCGCGTGGACGTGTACTTCGTGGACGAGCGCTTCGTGCCGCCGGACCACAAGGACAGCAACTACCTGCTGGTGAAGGAGTCGCTGCTGACGCCGCTGAAGCTGCCGGACGCGCAGGTGTTCCGCATGCAGGGCGAGCGCACGGACCGCGACGCCGCGGCGCGCGACTATGAGAAGACGCTGCCCGCGAAGCTGGACGTGGTGCTCATTGGCGTGGGCGAGGACGGCCACACCGCGAGCCTCATGCCCGGCCATCCGGCGCTCCAGGAGCGCACGCGGCGGGTGC
This sequence comes from Corallococcus carmarthensis, assembly GCF_003611695.1. Taxonomy (GTDB): domain Bacteria; phylum Myxococcota; class Myxococcia; order Myxococcales; family Myxococcaceae; genus Corallococcus; species Corallococcus carmarthensis. The sequence continues at coordinate 20,292 of NZ_RAWE01000007.1, forward strand.
TGGCGGTGGAGCAGAGCGCCAAGCCGCCGCCGTGGCGGATGACGCTGACCTTCCCCGTGCTCCAGGGCGCGGGGGCGGTGCTGGGGTTGGTGGCGGGCGAAGGCAAGCGGGACGCCATGCGGCGGGTGCTCGCGGGCGATATGTCCCTGCCCGCGTCGCACGTGAAGAACACGCAGTGGATGTTGGATCCCGCCGCCCACGGGTGAGGCGGGCCCTCTGGAGGGAACGATGAGCACACAGACGAAGCCGGCGCAGTTCGGCGTGGCGGGCATGGGCGTCATGGGCGCGAGCCTGGCCCTCAACATCGCGGATCACGGCTTCCGCGTCGCCGTATGGGACCGCCACCCGGAGAGCATCCAGAAGGTCCAGAAGGAGAACCCGAAGCAGGCGCTGGAGGGCTACCCGGAGCTGGAGAAGTTCGTCGCCGGCCTGGAGCGCCCGCGCCGCATCCTCCTGATGATCACCGCCGGCGCCCCCGTGGACGAGATGATGGCGCGGCTGTTCCCGCTGCTGTCGCCCGGCGACGTCATCATGGACGCGGGCAACTCCTGGTACCTGGACACGCGCCGCCGTGAGGCCCTGTGCAAGGAGAAGGGCTTCCACTTCCTGGGCATTGGCGTGTCCGGCGGCGAGGAGGGCGCGCGCAACGGCCCGTCCATCATGCCCGGCGGACCCAAGGACGCGTACGCGCTGGTGCAGCCGGTGCTGGAGGCCATCGCCGCGCGCAGCGAAGAGGGCCTGTGCGTCACCCACGTGGGCCCGGAGGGCGCGGGCCACTTCGTGAAGATGGTGCACAACGGCATCGAGTACGCGGACATGCAGCTGCTCGCGGAGACGTACGACGTGCTCCACCGCGGCCTGGGCCTGGACACCGCGACGTTGGCCGACCTGCTCTCCAAGTGGAACGAGGGCATCGCCGAGTCGTTCCTCCTGGAGACCACCATCAAGGTGCTGCGCAAGCGCGACCCGGAGACGGGCAAGCCGCTGGTGGACATGGTGCTGGACAAGGCCGGCCAGAAGGGCACGGGCAAGTGGACGGTGCAGGTGGCGCTGGACCTGGGCGTGCCGGTGCCCTCCATCGCGTCCGCGCTGGACGCGCGCAACCTGTCCTCGCGCAAGGAGGAGCGCGTGGCCGCGAGCAAGAAGCTCCACGGCCCCACCGTCTCCCTCACTTCGGAAGAGCAGAAGGAGCTGGCCCAGTGGGCGCATGACGCGCTCTACGCGGCGCGCGTGGTGACGTACGCGCAGGGCATGCGGCTCATCCAGGCGGCGTCGGACGAGTACAAGTGGGGCGTGTCGCTGGCGGAGATGGCGCGCATCTGGCGGGGCGGCTGCATCATCCGCGCGAAGCTGCTCACCCCGCTGCGCGAGGCCTTCCAGCAGCAGCCCACGCTGCCCAACCTGATGGTGTCCGAGGCCTTCGCGCCCGTGCTGGAGAAGCTGGCCCCGGGGTGGCGCAAGCTCGTGGGCGCCGCGACGAAGGCGGGCATCCCCGTGCCGGTGTTCAGCAGCAGCCTGGCGTACATGGACAGCTACCGCAGCCCGGAGCTGCCGCAGAACCTCACCCAGGCCCAGCGCGACGCGTTCGGCGCGCACACGTACCAGCGCCGGGACAAGCCCGACGCCGGCTTCGTGCACTCGGACTGGCTGAAGTAGTCCCCTGCCCTGCGCGCCGCCTATTTCTTCTGGGTGGCGCGCAGCTCGGCGCGGCGGATCTTCCCGCTCACCGTCTTGGGCAGCTCCGTGACGAACTCAATCTCGCGCGGGTACTTGTAGGGCGCCGTGGTCTTCTTCACGAAGTCCTGCAGCTCCTGCGCGAGCTCCGGGGACGGGGTGTGGCCCGGCGTGAGCAGCACGTACGCCTTGATGCGCTGGCCAATCTTGTCGTCCGGCACGCCGATGACGGCGGACTCGGCCACCGCCGGGTGCTCAATCAGCGCGGACTCCACTTCGAAGGGGCCCACGCGGTAGCCGGACGTCTTGATGACGTCGTCGGAGCGCCCCACGAACCACAGGTAGCCGTCCGCGTCGCGCACCGCGCGGTCGCCGGTGATGTACCAGTCCCCCCGGCTGCTGGCGGCGTTGGCCGCGTCGTCGTTGAGGTAGCCCGCGAACAAGCCCACCGGCCGCTCCGGCTTCACGCGCACGGCGATGTCGCCCTCCTGTCCGTCCGCGACTTCATGGCCGTGCTCGTCGATGACGGCCACGGTGAAGCCCGGAGACGGCTTGCCCATGGAGCCCACGCGCGGCTCCATGCCCGGGAAGATTCCCACGATGACCACCGTCTCCGTCTGGCCGTAGCCCTCGCGGATGTGCAGCCCCGTGGCCTCCTTCCACGTCTGGATGACCTCCGGGTTGAGCGGCTCTCCCGCGCTCAGCGCGTGGCGCATCGAGGACAGGTCCACCGCCTTCAAATCCTGGAGCACCAGCGCACGCCACGCAGTGGGCGGCGCGCAGAAGGTGGTGACCTTCTCCCGCTCCAGCACCTTCAGGAAGGCCACGGGGTCGAACCGGCCGCGGAAGTCGTGGACGACGTTGCACGCGCCCACGCTCCACGGACCGAAGAGCTTGCCCCAGGCGCACTTCGCCCAGCCGGTGTCGCTGAGCGTGAGGTGCCGGTCCTCCGGCGTCAGGTCCAGCCAGTAGCGGCCGGTGATGAAGTGCCCCTGGCCGTAGCTGGACTGGGTGTGCAGCACCATCTTCGGCATGCCGGTGGTGCCGGACGTGAAGTAGATGAGCAGCGGATCATCCGCGCGCGTGGGCGGGAACGCCGTCGCCTGTCCCTCCGCCAGGGGCTCCGGCGCATAGCGCGTCCACGGCGCGGGCGCGTCGCCGGTGGACACCCACGTCGTCACGCCGGGAGCCTGTCCCCGCACGCCCTCGAAGCGGTCCAGGCAGCTTGCGTCGGTGAGGACGGCCTTCGCGCCGGAGACCTCCAGCCGGTAGCGGATGTCCTTGGCGGTGAGCATGGGCGTGCCGGGCATGAAGACGATGCCCGCGCGGATGCAGCCCAGCACCAGGAACCACCACTCCGGCACGCGCGGCATCAGGATGAAGACCCGGTCGCCGCGCTTCAGGCCCAGCCCGGTGAGGAAGCGCGCCGCGTGCAGCGAGCGCTCCTTCAGGTCCTGGAAGGTGAAGCGCCGCGAGTGCCCGGACTCGTCGGACCACTGGAGCGCGGGGGCCTGGGGCCGCTCGGCCGCGTGCCGGTCGATGACGTCCGTGGCGAAGTTGAAGTGCGCCGGCCGCTCCCACCGGAAGTCCCGGCGGGTGGACGCGTAGTCGGCGGAAGCGCGGGGCGGGGACTCGGGCATGGGCGGCTCCTGGGGTGTTCCGACAACCCCAGCAGCCTGTCACGTCATCCCGAGCGGTGAGGCGGAAACCCCGCGCGGAGCGCCCGGTGGTGGACGCTCGTGACGCGCGGGGAATCCCGGGTGCTTTTCAGCGGGCGGCTTCTTCGCGCAGGCCCTTCGCCAGGCCGCGCGCTTCGTCGCTCCAGCCGGGCTCCTTCAGCCCGGCGACCTGGTCGAACGCGGCCGCGGCGGAGTCCTTCTGGCCCAGGGCGCGCAGCGCGAGCGCGCGGTTCCACAGCGCCTGGGGGTTGCGCGGAGCCTTGGGCAGCACCTGCTGGTCCAGCCGGTTCAGCGCGTCCTGGTAGCGGCCTTCCTGCAGTGCCACCACCGACAGGTCGATGTCTCGCTCCAGCGACTCGGGCTCGCGCGCCAGCACCGCCTGCGCCTGCTGCCACTGGCCGTGCAGCACGTAGGCCGCGACGATGCCGCGGAAGTCCTTGCGCTCCTCCATCTCCGCCAGCGGACGCAGCGGCAGCGTGACCTTCCCCGCCTCCAGGCCGTCCGCGCCACCGCGCATGGGGCTGTAGGGACGGTGGATGTCCGCGCGCGGATCAGACAGGCGGGCCTCCAGCTCGCGGGTGGTCTGGTTCGCCAGGAAGACGACCGCCGGCACGTCCGCGGCGGGCAGCATGCGCGGCACGAAGATGGCGCAGAGGCTGGCGGCCATGGCCAGCGGCGCCACCACGCGCGCGTTCTTGCGCACCCACGCGCCCAGCGCCACCACGTTGCCCTGCGGCTTGGAAGCAGGCTGCTCCGCCACGCCCGTGCCCAGGGCCCGCGCCGCCAGGAGCTCCAGCTGGAGCAGGTCCCTGAGGCCGCCCTCGCACGCGGCACAGCGCGGCAGGTGGCTCCGGAATCCTTCGGCGTCGGACTCGGACAGCTCGCCGTCCATGAAGAGGTGCAACCGGGTGCAATGCGCGTTCATGACTGGACTCCCCGCTCCCGAGCCACCGCGACGCTCGGAAGCAGCAGTTCCCTCAGGTCCCGGCGCGCCAGCGTCAGCCAGCTGCCCACGGTTCCGACGGGGACGTTGAAATGTTCAGCGATCGCCTGGTAGCGGCGACCCTCGGCGTGAAGCTTGTACGCGTCCCGCAGGTGCGGCTTGAGCTGCTCGATGGCCGCCTGGAACGCGTCGTTGCCCACCAGCTCCCAGTTCTCCCGGTCCCCGTCCCCCGTCACCGGCAGGTCCTGCACCAGCGCCAGGTGCGGCAGCCCCCGGCTCTCCGTGCGCTGCCGGCGGCAGTGGTCCAGGAACCGGTTGGTCATCGTCGTGCACAGCCACGCCGCGCACGCCGCTTCCGTCCGGTCCTTCAGGTGGCCGTACTCCGGCAACGCCCGCTCGAAGGCCTCCTGGACCAGGTCTTCCGGGTCCAGGGCGCCGCGAGCGCACAACCGCCGCGCCACCGCCAGCAAGCTGGGCCGGTGTCGCTGGATGAACGCCTCGAAGTGGCGCCGTTCGCGGTTGAAGAGGTTGGCCATGACACAAGGCCCCGGAGTGACTGGTGGGCTTTCCTGACTAAAGACGCCGAGCGGTTCGTTTCTTGAGAGAAAAATGCCCGGAAGGGCAGACAAGCCCGCCGGGCAGGGGGCTCAGCGAGCCCCTTCCGCCCCCTCCAGGAGGGGGGCCACCGACGGCGGCGGCAGCGGGCGCCGCCGCTTGGGGCCGCGCTCCTGGCAGTTGACGTACGAATTCTTCACATGAGGGGCGCTGCGGTCCGGCTCGAAGGCATTGACGGCGGAGGGCATGTCTCCGGGGATCATGGGTCGCTTCTCCTGGTACGGCGGAAGTCCGGCGAAAACCGGGGATGGGTGGAAAAAGACTGGTGGAGTGGTCCATAGCACGCCCCGCCGCACCGGCAGGAGGGGCCCCCCAGGGCCATTCCTTCAAGAATTTCAAGGAGTTCCGAATGAACGAGGACAAGTCTCCGCTGCACCCGGCGTGGCGACAGTGGCTGGCGGAGAACCTGGCACTGGGCGTGTCGGTGGAAGACGTACAGCAGATGCTGGTGCAGGCAGGGGTGGACCCGGCGTTGGCGCGGGAGGAGATCGCGGCGGTAGGGCAGCACCCCTACTTCAAGGCGGCGCTCCAGGTGGCCCGGCACTTCGGGTGGCTGGAGTCGCTGATGGATGTCTACAGCGAGCTGCGCGCCCGGGACGGGGGCCGGGAGCTGGAGGTGCGCGAGGGCGTGTCCCCGGAGGAGTTCTTCCGCCGCTACTACCTGGGCCACCGGCCGGTGGTGCTGCGCGGCCTGATGAAGGACTGGCCCGCGCTGGGGCGCTGGTCGCTGCCGTACTTCCGCGAGCGGTTCGGCGCGGTGGAGGTGGAGGTGATGGTGGGACGCGACGCCAACCCGGAGCACGCGGCCGAGCAGGACCGGCACCGGGCGCGGATGCCCTTCTCGGACTTCCTCTCCAAGCTGGAGGCGGCCGGAGAGACGAACGACTTCTACATGGTGCCGCGCAACGACAACTGGGGGCGCGAGGGGCTGGCGCCGCTGCGCGACGACCTGCGGGCCCCCGCGGGAATCATCGACCCGTCGCTGCGGCCGGAGCAGCTGACGCTGCTGCTGGGGCCCGCGGGCACCGTCACCCCGCTGCACCACGACAACATGAACATTCTCCTGGGGCAGGTGATGGGCCGCAAGCAGGTGCGGCTGGTGCCCTCCTTCGAGCGCCACCGCGTGTACCCGCACCGGGGCACCTTCAGCCACGTGGACGCGGCGAAGCCGGACCTGGCCGCGCACCCGCTGTTCGCGGAGGCCTCGGTGCTGGAGGCGGTCCTGGAGCCCGGTGACATGGTGTTCCTGCCCGTGGGCTGGTGGCACTGGGTGAAGGCGCTGGACGTGAGCGCCAGCGTCACCTTCCATCACTTCCTCGTTCCGGGAGGCAACACGCACCTGGATGCTCCCTTCTGACGGGGGTTCAGTCCGCCCGCTCCACCAGCAGCACGAAGCGCGTCCAGGCGGCGCGGGCGTCGCGCGCGAGCCACGCCTGGCGCTCGTCGCGCAGCGCGATGGCCGCGGGCTTGCCGGCGTGGATGCCCCTGCGCACGCCGTCGAAGAAGCGGCCGGCGGCGTCCGGGATGTCCACCGTGGAGGCCAGCACCGCGCGGGCCCCGGAGTCGATGAAGGCCGCGGGCAGGCTGAAGGGCTCCGTGCTCTGGAGGGACGCGGTGCGGCCCGCGCTGCACGCGGCCAGGAACACGGTGGGCGCGCCGGTGAGCCGCTGCTCGCGCACCACGTCCGCGGTGAGCGCGTAGCGGCCGTTCACCTCCGGTGACAGCACCACCAGCGACGCGCCGGAGATGCTGGGGTCGGTGATGCCGTGCGCGTGGATTTCAATCTCCGTGGCATCCGCCATCCGCTCCAGCACGCGCGAGGGCGTGGCGTCCGCGCCGGACAGCACGTCCGGCGGCGCGGCGCCCGGCTCCGCCTCCGGCGTCCACGAGGGGAGCCGGGGCAGCTGCAGCAGCGACGGCGCGTCCACGCCGGCCACCACCAGGCGGCGCGTGGACATGGAAGCAGGCGTCGGACGCGGCCCCTGCGCGCGGCCCAGGCGGAAGCTCCAGGCCATCTCCGGCGGCAGCAGGTCCGTGCGGCCGAAGAGGGGCGTCCACGCGAACACGTCCACGCGCTCGCAGCCGGCGAGCGTCTGGCGCAGGGGCTCCGGCACCAGCCGGGACGAATCCGTCCGGGCGAAGGGCTCCCGGCGGGAGCCGTCGTAGTAGCCCTTCACCTCGCCCTTGGGGCCCAGCGCCACCAGCGTGGTGCGCTCGGCGTGGATGCTGGCCGCCAGCGCGCACCGCGAGGGCACGGGCGTGCCCAGCTGCGCGGCCATCAGCGCCACCACCTTGGGGAACTCACCGGCGCGGCCCGCGTCCGCCGCGAGCGACGAATAGCTGAGGGCCCAGGTCTCACGCCCCAGCACGTCGCCGCGGGGCAGGGCCTCCGCGTCCGCGATGGCGCGCTTGAGCAGCGCCTCTCCCCCGGCCCGGTCCTGGTCCAGGAGGAAGCGGCCCTCCAGGTAGTGCGTGTAGATGCGGTCGCTCTCCGGGATGGAGTCACCCTCCAGGGCCCGCGTGGTGACCGTCTTCAGCCACTGCGCGTCCCGGGGGCCGGAGCCGAAGCGCGACAGCTCCGCGACCGTCGCGCCGAACACGAGCTCCATGGGGTTGTCCGCGCAGGCGTCCGCCACTTCCAGCTCGCGCCGCGCGGCGTCCGGCCGCAGGTCCAGGTAGTACAGGTGCGCCAGCTGCACGTGGGGCCAGGAGCAGCTGCGGGTGGCGCCTCGCGCGGACCACTCCTCCAGGTAGGCGCGCGCGCTGCCCAGGTCGTTGCGGGAGCGCGCCACGTGGCTGAGGATCTCCAGGACGCTGAACTCCGTGTCCCACTCCCGCAGCTGCCGGGCGCCCGCCCACAGCACGCGCGCGTGCTGCTCCGCCTCCGTGAGGCGCTGCAGGTCCGTGTAGAAGATGGTCAGCCGGCGCTCCAGGTCCAGGCAGCGCACCGACAGCGTCGTCTCACGGCAGCGCTGGAGCGCGTTGAACAGCCGCTGCTCGGCCTTCCACCATGAGCCCTCGACGACCTCCTGGCGCGCCTGGTCCCGCTCCGCGATGTACGTGAACCAGGGGTCGCCCATGCGGCCGATGCGCGCGACCATGTCCTGCAGGCGGGTCAGGGAGCCGTTGCGGCTGCGCAAGAGCGCGCCCAGATAGATGTCGTCATCCCCGGACACGCGCGCCCGGTCCAGCAGGGTCTCCGGAACGCCCTGGCCCGCGCGCAGCGCCTCCGCGTACTGGCGCGCCAGCTCCGCCCGGCGGGAGAAGTCGCGCTTCGACACGCGCTGCACGTAGTCCGTGAGCACGCTGCCGCCCTGCAGCCGGTCCAGCTCCTTCGCCAGGGGCAGCAGCGACAGCGCGCGCTCCTTCGACGCCGCGGTGCGCACGGCATCATAGAAGACGCCGCGCACCGCGCCCGGGAGCTGCCGGGCCGCGTCCATGGGCAGCGGCGCCTTGGGGTCTTGCACCAGGGCCATCGTCGCGTCGCGCGCGGCCTTCCACTGGCGCTGGCGCTCCAGCGTGGACTCGCGCAGGGACAGCGCCTGGGCGTGGGCCTCACGCCCCCAGCCCTGCTCGTTGCGCTTCGCCACCTCTTCGAACAGCTCCGACGCGCGCAGCGTCAGCCCCATCTCGCGGAACACCAGCGCGCGGTTCCACAGGGCCTGCGTCAGGCCGGGCTTCGCGGTGAGCGCGGCGTCCAGCAGGCGCAGCGCGCGCTCGTGGTCGCCCTTGGCGAGCGCCACCGCCGCCAGGTCGCTGTCACGCTCCGGAGAGGCCGGCAGGCGCTCCAGGAAGGACGCCGCCTGGCTCCACTCGCCCTCCAGGGCATAGGCCGCCGCGATGCCGCCCCAGTCCTCGCGGGCCTCCATGCGGGCAAGCGGGCCCAGGGGCATCGGCTCGGTGGGCACCGGGCAACCGCCAGCGGGGGCACGCGAGCGGTAGCGGTCGGCTTCCGGGTGCGTCAGGCGGGCCTCGATGCGGGCCGCCGCCCGGCGATCCGCCCAGAAGGTGTCAGGAACGGACTGCGGCTGCGCCCGGGGCTTCAGGGCCGCGACTCCCGCCGCCAGGAGCGGGAGGGCCAGCGCCAGCGCCCAGAGACTCGTTTTCGCCGGCTTCACCATGCGGTCCCCTCGGGCGTCTCCCCCCTGCCGCCCTTCCGGGACGTTCTACACCAACCTCCGACGAACGCCGACCTGGCCTCGCGTCCTGCCTCCAGGCGTCCCATGACGCGGTGGGCAGCAAGGCGGTGGGAAAACAGGCGCATCGGATGTTTTGGGCGACACACGCTCCAATAGACGGGCTGGTCCGCCGATCTTGAAAAAAGGCCCCACTTCCCACGTTCGATGCGAGAGGGAGACGGGGCGCCGGGCCGTCAGGCTGTTGGGGGAATGACGCCCGGGGGCCCGCCTGCACGGCTGCTCTCAACCGATGGTTTGAGTGCCCGCATCCTCCCGGAATCACGCGCTTCGGCATGCCTGGGGAAGTGACGGGCGGCAGGGCCCTGTCTGCTTTCAATCCCAGCAGACGTCCCGCCAGGCGCGCGTCCGGCAGGGGGTTGGCAGGCGGGACGGGGCGGGAAGGCTTTTTCCCCGCCACGTGTCCTCGTGGCCCAACCCGGACCGAAAGGACCCCTGTTTGAAGCGACTCCTTCAGCTCGTTGCCGCGGCCTCCCTGATGCCCGCCCTGTCTTTCGCTGGCGTCATCTGGAAGGGCGACTTCGAGACCGGCAACACGTCCCAGTGGACGCGCCAGCAGGCCGTTGCCAACAGCCGCTTGCAGGTCGTGACAGATGTGGTGCGTGACGGCAGGTACGCCCTCAAGGCCACGGTGAAGCAGGGCGATGATCCCATCAACGCCAGCGGCAACCGCAACGAACTGCTGTACCTGACCCACGAGACGCAGGGGAAGGAGTACTACTACAAGTGGAGCACGCTCTTCCCGTCGAACTACCCCGTGCATGACTCGTGGCAGGTCATCACGCAGTGGCACCAGGAGAGCTGCTGTGGCTCGCCGCCGCTGGAGTTCTTCGTGCGCGGGGACAAGATCAACCTGCGCGTGGGCGGCAACACCACGCCCGTGCTGTGGCAGACGTCCATCGACAAGGGCAACTGGCACGACTTCGTGCTGCACGTGAAGTGGTCTTCGGACAAGAAGGCCGGCTTCGTGGAGCTGTGGCACAACGGCCAGCACGTGCTGCCGAAGACCTACGGCGCCAACCAGTTCGGCAAGGAGCTGAACTACCTGAAGATGGGTCTGTACCGCGACGACGCCATCAAGCCCGAAGGCAGCATCTACCACGACGGCTTCACCATCGCCTCGACGCTCGAGGACGTGATGCCGCCCGCGCCCGCGCCGGTGGAGGAGACGCCCGCGCCCACTCCGGTGCCGGACGACACGACCATTCCCCCGGGTGACACCACCACGCCCCCGGTGGCGGAGACCCCGGCGACGAGCACGCCGGAAGTGCCCACCACCCCGCTGCCCACCGTGGGCGGGCAGATCCCCACCGTCCCCACCACGACCGTGTCCAACAACCCCAATGGCCTGCCGGACGCGTCCGAAGGCGTGGCGGGAGGCTGCAGCGCGTCCGGCACGTCCGGCACCCTGCCCTTCGCCGCCGCCCTGCTGCTGCTGGGCGCCGCCACGCTGCGCCGCCGCCGGGCCCCCGCCCGCGCGCTGGCCCGGCGCGCGAAGCGCTGACTTCCGCCCGTCACCGAAGCAAGTTCCATGGCCCGGTGTGTCCTCGTGACGCACCGGGCCTTCTTGTTTCACGAGACTTTCTTCGCCAACGCAACAATGTCAGAGAATTTAAGTAATTCTTGAATTGCTTGACCTTCGCGGCTCAGTCGGGTTTCGCTTCGGGCTTCCCCGCAGCACGAAAGGCAGGACCCGATGAAGCGGACCTTCGGTCTGTTCTCCACCGCGACGGCGCTGTTCGCCGGTGCCACGTTGAGCGTCATCCCCTCGCTGGCGCTGGCGGCTCCTTCCCAGGCGGAAGCGGCGCTGGCGCACGACGTGTCGCCGGACATCCTCTCCGCGATGCAGCGGGACCTGGGCCTGACGGCGGACGGCGTGAAGCGGCGGCTGGCGTCGGAGGCGGCGGCGGTGCGCGTGGAAGGTTCGCTGCGCGCGGAGCTGGGCGAGCGCTTTGGCGGCGCGTGGATGAACGCGGACGGCAGCGCGCTGGTGGTGGGCGTCACGACGGACGCGGACGCGGACGCGGTCCGCCGCGCGGGGGCGGTGCCCCAGAAGGTGAAGTACACGCAGGCGGCGCTGGACGCGGTGAAGGCCCAGCTGGACAGCCATGCGCGGACGGCGGGCCGCACCGTGCACGCCTGGTACGTGGACGTGATGACGAACAGCGTGGTGGTGCTGGCGCAGGACTCCGCGCTGACGGGCGGCACGGACTTCCTGGCGAAGGCGGGCGTGAAGCACGACGCGGTGCGCGTGGTTGCGTCGCGCGAGGAGATCCAGCCGCTGTACGACCTGCGCGGCGGTGACGCGTACTACCCGGGCAACGCGCGCTGCTCCATCGGCTTCCCGGTGGCGGGCGGCTTCGTGACGGCGGGCCACTGTGGCGGCGCGGGCACGACCACCAGCGGCAGCGGCGTGGCGCAGGGCACGGTGGTGGCGTCCACCTTCCCCGGCAACGACTACGCGTGGGTGCGCACCAACGGCTCCTGGGTGTCGCAGCCGTGGGTGAACAACTACGCGGGCGGCAACGTGCTGGTGTACGGGTCGCAGGAGGCGGGCATCAACGCGTCCATCTGTCGCTCGGGCTCCACCACCGGCTGGCGCTGTGGCGTCATCCAGCAGAAGAACGTCACGGTGAACTACAACGTGGGCCCGGTGTACGGCCTCACGCAGACGAACGCGTGCGCGGAGGGTGGTGACTCCGGCGGCTCGTGGCTGTCCGGCAACCAGGCGCAGGGCGTGACGTCCGGCGGCTCCGGCAACTGCACCACGGGTGGCAACACCTTCTTCCAGCCGCTCAACCCCATCCTGGGCGTCTACGGCCTGTCGCTCACCACGTCCGGCAGCGGCGGCTCGGGCGGGCCCATCATCGGCCTGGCGAACAAGTGCATCGACGTGCCGAACTCCAACACGGCCGACGGCACTCGCCTGCAGCTGTGGGACTGCAACGGCACCAACGCGCAGAAGTGGACCTTCATGTCGGACGGCACCGTGCGCGCCTTCGGCAAGTGCATGGACGTGGCCTGGGGCTCCAGCGCCAACGGCACGGCCATCCAGCTGGTCACCTGCTCCGGCAACCCGGCGCAGCAGTTCGTCCTCTCCGGCGCCGGTGACCTGGTGAACCCCCAGGCCAACAAGTGCGTGGACGTGACCAGCGGCAACTCCGCCAGCGGCACCCCGCTGCAGCTCTGGGAGTGCAACGGCACCAGCGCGCAGAAGTGGCGCCGGTAGTCGTCCCCTGCCCCTCCTGAAATGAAGAAGCGCGGGCCCCCAACTCACCGGGGACCCGCGCTTTGTTCTTCACGGCGGCCCGCGCGTCAGTGCGCGCCTTCCACCTTCACGGTGGGGTCCGCCTTCTGGAGCATGGCCACCAGGACCAACGCGCAGACGAACAGCACGGCGAGGATGAGGAAGTTCGTGTTGAAGGCCCGCACCAGCGCCTGCGCGTTGATGCGTTGGCCCAAGAGGCCGTAGGCGGCGCCCGTGGGGTTCAGCACGCCCCTCGCGGCCATGGCCCCCGTCATCTGGGAGACCTGCTCCTGCGCCACCTGCCCGTAGACGTCCACGTGCGAGGTGATGGCGGTGACGTTGGCCTGGGTGGAGCGGCTGAGCGCGCTGCTCATCCACGCGGTGCCGATGGAGCCACCCAGCTCGCGGGTCAGGTTGAAGAGGCCCGACGCGTTGCCTCGCTGCTCTGGACGCAGGTTGCTGAGCGCCATCACCGACAGCGGCACGAAGATGAAGCCCAGCGAGCAGGCGCGGATGAACACCGGCGTGATGAGGGTGATTTCATCCACCCGCGTGGCCAGGTGGCCGTTGGTCCACAGCGAGAAGCTCATGCCCAGGATGCCGAAGCCGATGAGGAACCGGCCATCCACCTTGCCACCGAACTTGCCGATGAGCGGCATCAGCAGAATCTGGATGGCGCTGCCCTTGAGGAAGATGAGCCCGATGTCCAACGCCTCGTAGCGCATCACGGAGCCGCAGAAGAGGCTGAAGAGGAACGAGCCGGAGAACAGCGCCGTGCCCACGAGGAAGTTCACCCCCGTGGCCGCGGAGTAAGAGCGGTTGGCGAACACCCTCAGGTCCACCACGGGACTGGGTGTCTCCAGCTCGTGGACGACGAAGGTGACGAGCGCGATGCCCGCGATGACCGCCAGCAGGGTAATCAACCGGCTGTCGAACCAGTCCTCGCGGTTGCCCTCCTCCAGCACGTACTGGAGGCACGCCATGCCCACGGCGAGCAGCGCGATGCCGTTCCTGTCCACCTTCTCCATGGACGGTTCGAAGTGGGGCTGTTCGATGTAGCGCCACGCCATGTACGCGGCGAAGAGGCCCACCGGCACGTTGATGAGGAAGATCCAGTGCCAGCTCGCCGCCTCGATGAGGAGGCCACCGACGGTGGGCCCCAGGAGCGGGCCCGTCACGGCGCCCAGGCCGAAGAGGGCGCCCGCCATGCCGTGCTCCTCGCGCGGGTAGCGGGCGAAGAGGATGGCCTGGGACGTGGGGATGATGGCGCCGCCGCCCATGCCCTGGAGGATGCGGAAGGCCACCAGCGAGGGCAGGTTCCACGACAGGCCGCACAGCACGCTGGCCACCGTGAAGAGGATGATGGAGAACGTGAAGTACTTCCGGTAGCCGAAGCGGCGCTGCAGCCAGCCCGTCATCGGGATGACCACCACGTTGGCCATCATGTAGCCCGTGGACACCCAGGCGATCTGATCCAACGGCGTGCCGAAGCTCGCGCGGATGTCGCTCAGGGCCACGTTGACGATGGAGATGTCCAGCACGGACATCAGCGCCGCGGCCATGGCCGCGATGGTGATGCCCGCCTTGGAACCTTGGATGACGTCGCGGCGTGCGTCCACGGGGGTTACTCCGCCTTCCGGGTATCCACCGCCGCGGTCTTCTGCGGCGCGGCTTCCGCGCCCGTGTCCACGGTGACGTAGGCGCTCATGCCCGGCTTGATGGGCAGTTCCTTCAGGTCACCGTCGAAGCGGATGAGCACGGGGATGCGCTGCACGACCTTCACGAAGTTGCCGGACGCGTTGTCGGGAGGCAGCAGGGCGAAGCGCGCGCCGCTGGCGCCCGCGAGGCTGTCCACGTGGCCCTTGAACGCGTGGCCGCCGAAGGCGTCCACCTTCAGCTCCACCGGCTGGCCCGCGCGCATCTCACCGACCTGGTCCTCCTTGAAGTTGGCGACGACCCAGATGTCGTTCTGCGGGACGACGGCCATCAGCGGGCGCTCCGGGCCCACCATCTGCCCCACCTCCACGGTGCGGCGGCTGACCACGCCGTCCACCGGGGCGCGCACCTGCGCGTAGGACACGTTGAGCTCCGCGAGCGTCAGCGCGGCGCGGGTCTGCTTGAGGCGGGCCTCGGCGAGCTTCAGCGCGGCCTGCGCGGCCTGCACCTGCACCGGCGCGGTCTCCGCGGCGGTGAGCTTGCCCTGCGCGGCCTCCAGGCCACCGGAGGAGCTCTGGATGCCCGCCTCGGTGGAGGTCAGGCGCGCGCGGGACTGGTCCAACGCGGCCTTGGCCGTGTCATACGCGGCCTGCCGGGTGTCCAGGTCGGACTGGGACAGCGCGCCCTGTTCGCGCAGCTGCTTCACGCGGCCCAGGTCCGTCTCCGCCAGCTTGAAGCGCGCTTCGGAGGAGGCCACGTCCGCGCGGGCCTGCTCCAGCGCGGCCTTGGAGGAGCTGATGCCGCTGGAGGCCTGGGTGATACCGGCGCGGGCCTGACGCAGGTTGGCGCCCGCGTTGGCCTCCGTGAGGGTGAGCTGCGCCTGGGCGTTGGACAGCTGGGCCTCGGCGCTCATCACGTCCGCGCGAGCGACCTCCTGGCGGGCGTCCAGGTCCGCGTGGTCCAGCTCCACCACCACGTCGCCGGCCTTCACCGCCTGGTTGTCATGCACCAGCACGCGGGCCACCTGACCGGCCACGCGCGGCGACACGTTGGCGATGCGGCCTTCGACCTGCGCGTCGTCGGTGGACTCGTGGCCGTGGGTGAGGAGGAAGCGCGCGCCCGCGCCCAGCACCGCCACGCCCACGAGGATGGGCAGCACCTGCTTGGCGCGGGAGCGCTTCGCGGGCTTCGCGGCGACGGGGGCTTCGGTGGAGGGAGCGGCTTCCAGTGAAGGGGCGGTACGGGTCGTCATGGTTGTTGCTCGGTACGGCTGTTGTTGAAGAAGGGGTGTGGGAAGCGGGATCAGGGATCCCGCAGGGCGGGGATGCCGGAGGACACCTTGGCGAGCAGGTCGCGGAGCGTGTCCCGCTCATCCAGGCTCAAGGGAGCCATGAGCGCGGCGATGCGGCGGTAGTGGTCGGGCAACATGCCCTGGATGAACTCGCGGCCCTTCGAGGTGAGGTGCACGGAGTACATGCGCCGGTCCTCGGGGTGGTCCGTGCGGGAGATGAAGCCGTCCTTCTCCAGCGTGTCCAAGAGCCCCGTGATGGTCGCGCGGCTGCACCGCGACAGCTCCGCGAGTTCCGCGGGACGCAGGGTGTCCCCCGCGTCCTCCGCCGCGAAGAGCTGCACCAGCACGACGAAGCGCCCGTGCGAAACGCCATGCCGCGCGAAGTGCGCTTCGTAGGCCTCGGTCAACTCATTGGAGAGGCGGAGCATCGTCAGGCAGGTCTCGATGGCGCTCGGGTCGAGCGCGGGAAACCGTTTGGCCATCTGCTTCAGCCGCTCGTACCGGGGCACGAGCTTCATCGGCGTGGCGTTTCTGGGACGGGGAGGAGCCAAGACGGAGCGTCTAGTAAGGCCCCTAACGATTTTGCGCAAGTCGATTCGTCGCCTGACTAAATCCTTGATTCCCCAACCGGGACGTGGACCGTCTGGCTACTCGACCGTCTTCACATCCGCGCGGGTGGGAGGGCTTTCCAGGAGGAGAACAGCGCGCGACTCCGGGTGACGTTCCTGGAAGGAGCGCACGGCGCGCAGGTCGAAGGACTGCACGTCCGCCCTCTGGGCGAGCCCTGATTCATTGATGACTTGAGCGACCGCGTCGCCGTGGGCCGGCGCGATGTCTGTCTTCCGGGACGTCCGTTTGAGTTCCACATTGAAGCGGACGCGGCGGGCGTTCCGGGCGCGGAGCGGGTCGCGGGCTTCGTGCGTGGCGTCCGCCTGGTCCGCCGCGAAGGCGAACACCTGACGCAGGGTGGGGACGGTGTAGGGGTCCGGGAGTCCGGCGCGGGCGGCGAACGCGACGGCTTCGGGCGAGCGGGCGCGGTCGTTCGTCTGCTCCGGACGGTCCGAGAGGAGCCGGTCGCAGACGAAGGTGTCCTGGAGCTTCGCGACGGTGAGGGTCGCGATGGGGACGGGAGCGGGCAGCGGGCTTCCATCCACGTGCCGGCACTTCGTTGGGGACAGGTCCGGGTCGTGGGAGAGCACGGGGACGCCGTCGGCGGTGAGGACGGTATCCAGCTCCAGCGTGGTCACCCGGTGGTCGAGCGCGGCCTCGAAGGCGGGCAGCGTGTTCTCCGGCCGCAGGTTCCGCGCGCCCCGGTGGCCCTGCGCATCGAAGCGCTTCGGGTCGATGAGCCCGCCCTCGTCCAGCAGGTCTCCGGGGGTGCCGTCTCCGTTGGCATCGAAGTCGCGCACCGCCAGGGTGAGGAGATCCGGCCGGTCGCTGATGATGCCGTCCACGCCGCGCTGGAGCAGGGCCTGCATCGTGGGCAGGTCGTTCACGGTCCAGACGATGACCGGGTGGCCGGCGGCGCGGAGGCGCTCCAGGTCGATGCCGCCTCCGGGCTGAAGCAGCCGGGCATCCGGAGCGCAGACGGGAGCCCTGCCGCGGGCGTGCGCACGCAAGGTGTCCATGAGGCGCACCGTGGGGTCGTCCGCTGGCGTGAGGGAGGGACGGCCCGTCCCCGAGCATGCGCAGGCAAGGCACGCCAGGAGCACCGCGAAGGCGCGGCGGGGCAACCACCGGTGGGACGATGCCGTGCGCACGGGCTGCCTTCCTTCGGGGTGTCGGTTAGGAAGCTGAAGCGATGGACGTGAAGGATGCCACCGTGCAGGCAGCGTTGCGTCAGGCGTGCGACGACGCGGGACTGCCCCAGTCCCTGCGGGGCTGCGTGTATCCGCTGCTGCGGGACCCGGAGGGCGACTGGCCTCCGTGCTGCGGCGGAGGCTGCATGCCGTGCACGTCCACGCTGGCGGACGTGGCGTTGCGCACGCTGGAGCTGCTGGGCACGCCGCGCCGCTCGCCCCTGCCTCCGGGGTGATCAGCGGTCCCTGTGGTCCACCAGCACCTCCGTGCGCGGAAGCGACCAGTGCAGCTGGACCATCCGCCATTCGGTGCCCCGGCGCTCGAAGGCGCTGGTCATGCGAATCCCCTCGAAGGTGACGGGCCTGCCACCCGCCACCAGGGAGATGTCCATCGCGGGCACCGTGAGGCACGCCATGGTGGAGGGCGGTGCACCGCCGTGCCAGAGCAGCTCCGAGCGCAGCGTCACGCGGAGGTCGCGCAGGCTCCCGAACTGGGCGCGGAAGGAGTGCTCCACCTGCGCCCAGCCGATGAAGTGGAGGTTGGCGTGCGTGCCCATGACCACGATGTCGTCGTCGTGCCAGAACACCTGGGACAGCGCCTCCAGGCTCCCGCGTTCGTAGGCGTCCACGAACGCGGTGAAACGCCGTGAGAGCTCCGTCTTCCACTCATCCCGCGTCGCGTTCATCGCCTTCGTCGCCCCTTCCCTCTCTCAGGTGGCCCTGGATGATCCGCGCCACCTCCGCCACGAAGGGCTCCTCCATGACGGTGAAGTGGTTGCCATCCACGTCGTGGGTCTGGAACGAAGCGGTCGTCAGCGCCTTCCACCAGGCCGTCGCGTGCACATCCAGCACGGCGTCCCGCTCCGTGGCCCGCAGGTAGACGAGCGGCACCGGGTGACGGCCCGGCGCGTACGCCGCGATGGCCTCGTTGGTCGCGAGCACCACGTCGCGCAGCCGCGTGTCGAGCGCCATCGCCGTCCGCAGTCCTTCCGCCGCGCGCGGGGAGATCTCCCGGAACGCGTCGATGAGCCGGAGCACGTCCCCTACGCTCCGGACCCCCAGCCTGCGCGAGTCGTCCACCGTCACCGTGTCGATCTGGATGACGCCCGCCACGGCGTGGCCGCGCTCCAGCAGGACGGCCGCCATCTCGTACGCGATGACGCCACCCGAGGAGTGGCCACCCAGCCAGAAGGGCCCCTGGGGCTGGAAGGCCAGCAGTTCGTCCACGTACACGCGCGCCATCGCCGGCACGTCGCGGTAGAGCACCTCGCCGGGCTCCAGTCCCGATGCACGGAACGCGTGCACCGGCGTGTCCGCGCCCAGCCGCTTCGCCAGCGGCAGGTACGTGTAGACGGTGCCTCCAATGGGCTGCACCAGGAAGAACGGCGCCCGTCCGCGCCGTCCCTCCTGGAGCACCATCCGCAGCGGCGCATGCTTGAGGAGCGGCCGTCCCGTGCGCTCCAGTTCGTCCTGGACCGCGCGCACCCACGCGCCCAGGGTCGGGTGTTCCAGCACCGCGTGCAGCGACAAGCTGATCGACAGCCTCGACTTGAGCTCGCGGTTGAGCTGCACGACCAGGAGGGATGTGCCTCCCAGGTCGAAGAAGTGGCTGTCCGGCGTCAGCGTGTCCACGCCGAGCAGCTCCTTCCAGAGGGCTTCCATGGACGCCCGCACCTCTTCACGGCTGAGCGACGGGGGCACCTTCGTGACTTCAGGCTGCGGGACCCGTGGCGCCTTCTCCGCCAGCGAGTACCGCTTGCGCTCGAAGGGATACGTGGGCAGCACGAGGCGCCTGCGCGGTCCGCTTGCGCGCACCTTGCTCCAATCCACCGGGAAGCCCGCGGACCAGAGCTGGCCCACGGCATGGAGCAGGGCCTGTTCATCACTCTCCGGCGGGTGACGCCGCCCCGTGGGCACGCCGAGCGTATGCAGCACGAGCCGCTCCCGCCCCACCCGGGGGTTCAGCAGCGCCAACGCGGAGAGCGTCTGTCCCGGTCCCACTTCCACGAGGATCCGCTCGCGATCCTCCAGCAACAGCTCCAACCCCGAGGAGAACCGGACCGTGTGTCGCAGGTGGCGGGCCCAATACGTGGGGTCGTGCGCGTCGTCCTCGGTCAGCCAGGTGCCCGTGACGTTGGAGACCATGGGAATCGAAGGGGACCTCGAGGTCATCGACCTGACCAGGTCCGTGAGCGGTTGCATCGCGGACTCCACGAGCTCGGAGTGGAACCCGCTCGCGAGCGGCAGCCGCTTCGTCTTCACGCCCCGCTCCCGCAGCCGCGCAGCGAAGTCCTCCAGGGGCTCCAGCGCCCCGGACACCACGCACTGCCCGGGCCCGTTGACCGCGGCCAGGGACAGTCCGGATGGCAGCTCCTGCACCAGCATGCCTTCCGATAGGGGCACGGCCAGCATGCCGGACGGCGGCAGTGCGTCGCAGAGACGGCCGCGCAGCGCGACCAGCGCCACGGCCTGCTTCAGCGACAGGACGCCGGAGAGACAGGCAGCGGCGTATTCGCCCAGGCTGTGGCCCAGGAGGCTGGTCGGGTGGAGGCCCCAGGCGTCCAGCAGCCGCGACAGTGCGTACTCCGTCGTGAAGATGGCGGCCATGCCCAGCGAGGGCACCCGAAGCGCTTCCTGTGCATGCGGCCCACCGTCGTTGGTGAGCAGCACTGCGCGAAGCTCGCGCTCCAGGTCCCGACCGAAGTGCGCGGCGCATTCATCGAAGGCTTCGCGATACGCCGGAGCGCGCCGGTACCACTCCGCGCCCATGCCCGCTTCCTGCGTGCCCGTCCCCGGGAACAGGAAGCACACCTCCGGGAGTGGGGACGAAGCGAGCTGCACGGAGCCGTCCCGCCGGAGCTTCTCGATGGCCTCCGCGGGTGTCTCACAAGCGATGGCGCGCCGGTATCCGAACGCCGTCCGCCCTTCCTGCAACGTGTACGCGACGTCCGCCAGGGACTGCCCGGGCTTCCGCTCCAGGTGATCCGCGAGCCGCCGCGAGGCCACGCCCAGTGCCTCTCCACTCCGCGCGGAGAGCACCAGCACCTCCGCCGTGGGGCTCAGGGTCTCCGCGGGTTCAGGGAGGGACTCCTCGAGGACGACGTGCGCGTTCGTCCCACCAATGCCAAACGCGCTGACCCCCGCGATGCGCGTGAAGCCTTCCGGCACGGACCACGGCCGTCCTTCCCGGCTCACGACGAAGGGAGAACGCTCCAGGCCCGCATCCGGATGGGCGTACTCGAAGTGGACGGTGCCCGGGAGGAAGCGGTGCTCCAGCGCCAGCGTCGTCTTGATCAACCCCGCCACCCCGGCCGCCGAGTCCAGGTGCCCCACGTTGCTCTTGAGCGCCCCCAGCACCACCGCGGGCTCCGACGCCTCACGGGCACCAAAGGCGAGCCGCAGCGCCTGGACCTCCAGCGGATCTCCCAGCGGCGTCGCCGTGCCATGAGCCTCCACGTAGGTGATGTCACAAGGAGCCACGCCCGCGTCGGCGTGGGCTCGCACGATGACGTCGCGCTGACCTTCCACGCCTGGAGCGGTGAAGCCGACCTTGGCGTTTCCGTCGTTGTTGATGGCCGAGCCCCGGATGACGGCATGGATGGTGTCCCCATCCCGCAGCGCATCTTCCAGTCGCTTGAGCACCACGATGCCCACGCCGCTGGAGGGCACCGTGCCCTGCCCCTTCGCGTCGAAGGGACGGCAGTGCCCGTCCGGAGACGTGATGCCGCCGGGTTCGTGGAGGTAGCCGGACGGGCCGGACGCGAAGAGGGAGACGCCCCCCGCCAGGGCCACGTCGGATTCGCCCGTGCGCAGGCTCTGGCAGGCCAGGTGCACTGCTACCAGGGACGTGGAGCAGGCGGTCTGCACCGTGAGCGCGGGCCCGCGCAGGCCCAGTTGATACGCCGTCGCCGTGGCGAGGAACTGCCACGGATTGCCCAGGATGGACCGGTACGCCTCCGAGGCCACGGACAGGGAACGGAAGCGCGGCAGCACCTGGTCCAACCAGTAGCGAGGCACGCCCGAACCCGCGAACAGCCCCGCCTTGCCGGGCAGCCGCTTCGGGTCGTAGCCCGCTGCCTCAAGCGCCTCCCAGGCACACTCCAGGAACACGCGGAGCTGCGGATCCATCAGCCGTGCGTCCAGGGGGCTGTAGCCGAAGAACGCCGCGTCGAAGGACTCGACGTCCTCCAGCAGCCCGGAGGCACGAACGTAGGCGGGGTCCTCCAGGAGCTGGGGGTCCTCGCCCGCGGCGAGCAACGTCTCCCGGCTGAAGCGGGAGAGTCCCTCCCTGCCCTCCACCAGCAGCGTCCACAGCGCATCGATGCCAGGCGCTCCCGGGAACCGGCCGGCCGTGCCGATGATGGCGATGGGGCCGGAAGCGCGCGCGGGCTCCGGTGTCACCGGGTCGGGCTGCTCGCGGGTGTCAGCGTCCAGGTGCCGTGCGAGGGATTCGAGGGTCGGGAATTGGAACAGCGTGGCCATGCTCACGCGGATGCCCAGCTCCGAGGCCAGCGCGGCCTGGACCCGCGCGAGCAGCAGCGAGTTCCCACCCGCGTCGAAGAAGCCCTCCTGCCTGCCGACGCGTTCCACGCCGAGAATCCGGCACCAGATGCGCTCCAGTGCCTTCTCGCGCTCCGTGGAGGCGGGGGCTTCTGGAGCCTGGGACTTGCCGGAAGGCAATGGCAGCGCGTCGCGGTCCAGCTTCTCCGTAGGCCCCAGCGGGAACGCCTCCAGCAGCACCAGCTCCCGGGGGACCATGTGCGGTGGAAGCGTCTCGCCCAGCGTGTCCCTGAATGCGGGCAGCAGGAGCCGTGACGCCGCCGCGGCATCGCGGGGAATGACGTAGCCCACGAGGTGCCGCTCTCCCGCGAGCAGCCGGGGTTCGACCACGGCGTCCCGGACGTCGGGATGCTTGCGCAGCGCGGCCTCGATCTCGCCCAGTTCGATGCGGAAACCCCGCAGCTTGAGCTGGCGATCCGAGCGGCCGTGGAACTCGATGCTGCCGTCCGGGCGATGGCTGGCGACATCGCCGCTCTTGTAGAGGCGTGCTCCCGGCTCCGCGCTGAACGGGTGGGGAATGAACCGCTCCGCGTCCAGTTCGGGCCTGTTCAGGTAGCCCTGCGCCAGCCCCTTGCCTCCGATGTAGAGCGCGCCTCGCACGCCCACGGGGACGGGCGTCAGGGCTTCATCCAGCAGATGGACCTCGTAGCCGGGAAGCGGCGTTCCGATGGAGTACGGCCCCTCGCCCGCCACGCACTCCGTGCTCGTCGTGAAGACCGTGGCTTCGGTGGGCCCATACACCTGGATGAACCGGCGGCCCGGAGCCCACGTGTCCACGAGCCGCGCGGGAAGCTCCTCGCCTCCAATCACGAGCAGCTTCAGGTCCGGAAGCGCTCGCCACGCCATGGAGCCCAGCGCCGAGGGCGTGAACATCGCGGTGTGGATGCGCTGGGCCGCCAGGAAGTCCGCCAGCTCCTCACCCGCGGCCACGTCCGACTGTGACAGCAGGTACAACGTGGCGCCGGAGGAGAGCGTCGGGAAGATCTCCGCGACGGAGAAATCGAAGCCGTACCGGGAGCACTGCGCCACGCGCTGCCCCGGCGCGAAGCCGAAGTCCGAGACCACGGTCTCCGACAGATGCACCGCGCTCCGGTGACCGATGCGCACGCCCTTCGGCTGCCCCGTCGAACCGGACGTGTAGATGACATACGCAAGGTCATCTCCGGTGACGGGGAGTCGTGGCGTTTCCTCGGACCCGCCGCGCACCTGCGCCAGTGCGACCACCTGGACGCCCGCGCCATCCATGAGCGCGAGCGTCGCCTCCTGCGCGAGGATGAGCTTCAGTCCCGCGTCCCGTGCCGTGAACTCCAGCCGCGCTTTGGGATACGCGGGATCCAGCGGCACGTAGGCCGCACCCGCCTTCAGCGTCGCCAGCATGGCGATGATCAACTCAAAGGAGCGCTGGAGGCACACCCCCACGAAGTCTCCGGGCCCGATGCCTTGCGCCAGGAGGTGATGGGCCAGCCTGTTCGCCTCCGTGTTCAGCGCCCGGTAGCTGAGGGTTCGCCCCTGGAAGACGAGGGCCGGCGCATCCGGCGTGCGCTCCACCTGCGCTTCGAACGGATGGTGCAGACATTCCGCGTGCGACACGGCCTCCACGGGCCCCTGCGCCCATTCGAGCAACCGTGTCTGTTCCACCTCCGAAAGCAGCGGCAACGTCGCGACCGGTTGCTCCGGATTCCGCACGGCTTCGCGCAGCAGCGTCACGAAGTGGTCGCCCAGCTGGTGGATCATCCAGGGTTCGAAGACGTCCCGCGCGTACTCCCACCGCACGGACATGCCATCCAGCCGCTCATCCAGTTCGATGGAGAGGTCCAGCTTCGACGTCCCGGTGTCGACGTCGTGGGGCTCCACCCGCCAACCCGACTCCGGCACCGCGATGGGCGGCTCCAGCGTGCAGGACACCTGGAACAGCGGGTTGGCGCCGGGGATGCGCGCCGGGTTCACCGCCTCCACGATGCGCAGGAGCGGCGCGTCCTGGTGTTCGAGCGCCTCCAGGCAGACGCGGCGCACCCGAGCCAGCAGCCCTCGGACGTTCAACCCTTCGGAGAAGCGCAGCCGCAGTGGCAGCAGGTTCACGAAGTGGCCGGAGATGGCCTGCGACTCCTCGCGGCTCCGTCCGGAGAAAGCGCCTCCGACAATGAGGTCCTCCGCCCCGGAGTAGCGGTGCAGCAGCGCGCCGAACGCCGACAGCATCGTCATGAAGAGCGTGGCGTCCTCACCGCGCCCCAGCGCCTTCACCGACTCCAGGAGGTCCCTGGGGATTCGCACGACGTGCTTGGCCCCTCGGAAGCTCGGGACCGGTGGGCGGGGATGCTGCGTGGGCAGCTCCAGATTCGGTGCACCCGCGAGCGTATGCTTCCACCAATCCAGCTGCGGCGCGATGGCCTCCTGATAGCGAGGCCCCTGCTGCCAGACCGCGGCGTCGCCGTACTGGAGCGGCAGGGGCGGCAGCGAAGGTGCCTCCGCCAGATAGAAGCGGTGCAGCTCCTGGAGGAACACCGCCATCGTGAACCCATCCACGATGAGGTGATGCATCACCAGGGCGAGGCGACTCTCCGCCGCGCTCAGCTGCATCCACGTCGCTCGCAGCAGCGGCCCGTGCTCCAGGTCGAAAGGCTCACGCGCCTCCTGGGTGGCCAGCTGCAAGGCCTTCGCGCTCCGCAGGCTTTCGGGAACGGCGCGCAGGTCCACGCGTCGCAGGCGGAACGGCATCTCCGGCTGCACCCGCTGGAAGGGACCGTCCGAATTCGAGCCGAAGGTGGTCCGCAGCACTTCATGCCGGGCGATGAGTGACAGGAACGCGCGCTCCAGCGCGTCAGGCTGGACGTCGCCGGGCAGGTACAGCGTGAACGGCTCGTTGTAGACGGCGCTTCCTGGCGCCACCTGAGCCAGCAGCCACAGTTGCCGCTGGGTGTCGGATAGCGGCAGGGGCCGCGTCCGGTCCACCGTGACGACGGGTGGCAGGACAGGGCTCCGGCGCTCTCCCCGTACCGTCTCCACGTACCGCGCCAGCTCCGAGATGTTCGGACTGTCGAAGAGCGTCCGCACGGGCAGGCGGACCGACACCGCCTGCTCCAGCCGTTCAATGAGGCGGATCGCGAGCAACGAGTCCCCGCCCGACTCCATGAAGCGGTCCCGCGTTCCAGCCCGCTGCGTCCCCAGGACCTCCGACCAGACGCGCGCGATGGCCTGCTCCAGCGGCGTGCTCGGTGTTTCACCTTCTCCCGAGCCAAAGCGTGGCGCTGGGAGTTGCTGACGATCCACCTTGCCGCTGGGATTGAGCGGCATCCGCTCCAGCACCATGACCGCATGCGGGAGCATGAAGTCCGGCAGCTTCGAGCCCAGATACGCGCGCAGCTCCGCGTCCTCCAGCGCCGCATCTCCACGCCGTGAGACATACGCGACGAGCCGCTTGTCGCCCGGAGACGCCTCGTGCACCTGGACCACGGCGTCAGCGACCCGAGGGTGGGTGCGCAGGACGCTTTCGATTTCCGCCAGCTCGACCCGGGCACCGCGAATCTTCACCTGGTGGTCCACGCGCCCCAGGAACTCCAGGTTGCCGTCCTCGAGCCACCGCACCCGGTCTCCCGTCCGGTACATCCGCGCCCCGGGCACGTCGCTGAACGGATCCGGAAGGAACCGCTCGCCGGTGAGCACGGGCCGGTTCAGGTAGCCCCGCGCGAGCCCCTCCCCACCCAGGTACAGCTCTCCCACTTCGCCCACGGACAGCGGTGCCCCCGCGTCATCCAGGACGTGCAACTGGAGCCGCGCGAGCGCCCTCCCGATGGGAATGGACACGCCCGGTACCGGAGGCGAGTGGAGCTCATACGCCGTCGCGGAGGTGGTGCACTCCGTGGGTCCATAGCTGTTGAGCAGCCGCTGGGGTTTTCCCTGCGCCATGACCCGCGCCACCCACTTGGGGTCCAGCACGTCACCGCCCACCATCAAGACGCGGAGCGTGCCGAACGCGTCCGGGACGACCGCGGCCAGTTGATGGAACAGCGACGTGCTCAGCACCGCGACGGAGATGGCATCGCGCCGGAGCTTCGCCGCGAGGAGCGGAGGCGACAGCAGGGTCTCCCGTGAAACCAGGCACAAGGCCGCGCCATTCAGGAGCGCCCCCCAGACCTCCAGCGTCGAGGCATCGAAGGCATACGACGCGGCCTGAAGGACGCGGTCCTCGCGCCGGAAGCCCATGAAGCCTTCGTCCAACACCAGCCGCGCCACGCCCCGGTGCGGGATGCACACACCCTTGGGCCGCCCCGTGGAGCCCGACGTGTAGAGCACATACGCCAGCGAGTCCGGTCCCGCCCCACCCTTCACGTTCACGGCATCGAGCGCTTCTGGAGGTTCATCCGAAGTGGGAGCAGCGACGACCTGTCCCTGGAAGCGCAGCCCCTGGAGCGCCTCACGTCCTCCGACCAGGACCCGCATCCCGGAGTCCTCCACCATCGCGGCGAGCCGCTCCACGGGATGGCTGGGATCCAACGGGAGATAGGCGCCACCGGCCTTCAGGATGCCCAGCAATCCCACCAGCGTTTCCGGTGTGCGGTCGACACGGATGCCCACGGGCTGGTCGGGTCCTACCCCCAAGGCCTGGAGCCGCCGTGCCAGGCGGTTCGCACGCCGGTTGAGCGTGTCGTAACTGAGCACACCGCCTTCGAAGTGCAGTGCCACGGCTTCCGGTGTGTCTCTCGCGTGCGCTTCAAACAACGTGGCGACATCCGGCCCTGGGTGCGCGGAGATGAAATTCATGATGAGTCATTGCCCCCCACTTTCTCAACGTACGGCCTCCAGAACCTTCGCCCCCGGCCTGGCCTGCCGTACGCTAGTGCACACCCATGAATCCCATCGTGCACGCCGAAGTGTCCTGGCTGCTGGCGCAAGGCCTGCGCGAGCGGCGCGACCGCCTCCTGGTCACCTGCGCGGGACTCGCTCCGGACTTGGATGGTTTGTCATTGCTGGCGGGTGAAGAGTCTTATTCGCGTTATCACCACGTGATTTTCCATGGCTACGTGGGAGCGCTCGTCACGTTGGCGGTCTGCACGGCGCTGGCACGCCAGCGAGCGGCCGTGGCCCTGCTGTCGGTGGCTGCCTTCCACGGTCATCTGTTGTGCGACCTGGCGGGGAGCGGTCCCGGCTGGCCCATCCACTATCTGTGGCCGCGGAGCCTGGAGGCGTGGTCCTGGTCCGGCCAGTGGAACCTGGCCTCGTGGCAGAACACGCTCATTGCACTGGCCGCGACGCTGGCGTGTCTGGCGTGCGCACTGCCCTTCCGGCGGACCGCGCTGGAGTTGCTGTCACCGCGCTGGGACGCGGAGGTGGTCCGGACCGTGCGGCGGCGCTTTTCCAGACAGCCGGATTCCGGCGCCCCCTGAAACGGGCTGTCTGGAATGCGCCTACGGCGTGGCGGCCGGCTCCAGCGTGACCTCGAAGAGGTCGGGCCACAGCTTGCCGGTGAAGAACAGGCGGCCGGTGCCGGGCTCCAGCGCGATGCCGTTGAGCACCGCTTCATAGCTGTGCACGCGCCCGCGCACCGCCTGCGCCAGCGCCGACGCGTCGATGACCGCCAGCACTCGGCCGGTGGCGTAGTCGATCTTCAGGACGTTGTTGGAATGCCAGACGTTGGCGTAGACGCCGTCCTCCGCGCACTCCAACTCGTTGAGCATCTCCTGCTGCACGCCCTGCAACGTCACCTGCACCTGGGACTTCACGCGGAAGTCCTTCGGGTCGTGGAAGCGCAGCGTGGACGTGCCGTCGCTGCGCACCAGCTGGCCCTGCCAGTAGCACAGGCCCCAGCCCTCGCCCGCGTAGGACACCTGCTTCTCCCGCGCGGGCGGCGTGCCGTTCCACACGAAGAGCGTCTCGTCCTGCCAGGTGAGCTGGTACAGCCGCTCCCCGTCGCTCGCGAGCCCCTCCGGGAACACGTCCGGCAGGGCCTCCTTCCACAGGGGCGACGCCTGCTCCAGGGAGATGCGGCGCAGGTCGCCCTTCTCACCGGTGCTCTCGTAGAGCTGGCCCTGGTGGAACTGGAGCCCCTGCGTGAAGGCCGTGGGGTCGTGCGGATACGTGTGGACGATGCGCGCCACCAGCTTCCGAGGCGTGGCCTCCGGAGTCCCCGCGTCCGGCGTCTGGCGCTGCGTGGGCGCGCACGCCAGGCACAGGAGGGACAACGACAGGGACCAGGGGAGGCGGCGCATGGGCTTCCTTGCGACAAGACGACTTCACGGACGGCGGGCCACGCCACCTTAGCGCGCCACCCGGGGCGGCTTCACTCGCGCGTCACCGCGAGGGCCACCTCCACCGCGCCGCGCAGCTCATCCATGTCGAACGGCTTGTTGAGCACACAGGCGGCCCCCAGGCGGAGGGCTTCGCGGTGCAGCTGCACGTCGCCAAAGGCGGTGATGAGGATGACCGGCGTGTTCCACTGCTCGCGGCGCAGCCGGGCGAGCACCTCCAGGCCCGTGAAGCCCGGCATGCGCACGTCGGTGATGATGAGGTCGGGCGCGCGCGACTCCGGCGCCGTCAGCCCATCAATGAGGACGCGCACCAGGTCCGGCCCGTCCGAGGCCTCCACCACCTCATAGCCTCGCCGCACCAACATCTTGCGGATGAGCGTGCGCATCTCCGTCTGATCATCCGCGACCAGGATGCGCGGAGCCCGAGCGGGCTCGGATTCGGGGTCTTCCCAGGCCGCGGCGCGCGCGACCCCTTCCGTCTGCTCGTGCACCATGGACGTGAACTCCTGAAGGGGTTGAAGGTGCCGCGGCGGGGACGCTCGCGGGGGACCTCCCACTCCATGAGCATCCGCCGTGCCATGCCGTGAGGGCGCAGGGGCGGTGGGGCATGGGGCACGCCGCCCCCGGGCGAAATGCCCCGGTTGGGGCACTTTGCCCCGCGTCCGGGGGCCTTCCGGGGCGTGGCTCCCCTCTGAAAGGGGTTCCGGCGGGGGTTGGCCCACGGACTGCAATGAAGTCCCGGCGTCGGACCGGATGCGGGGCTTCCTCAACGAGCTCCCTTCAGGCAGCTGGGCCACCGGTGGCTCCCGGTGTCGCTGGTGGAACGGGACCGCTGCCTCCTTCCCAGGGTGCCCACCGCATCCGGTTCGACTCTTTTCCCTCCGGTCCGGAAGGCCCGCCTCCGGCCGCCACCCAAGGAGAACGCACGATGGTTCGCACGCTTCCGTCCCGCCGCCGCCTTGCCCGCGCGCTCACGCTGATGCCCCTGGTTGCCCTGGGAGCCTGCACGCCGGCAGCGGACGTGGCTCCTCCCGCACGCCCCACGCTGTCCCTGAAGACAGCCACCACGCCCTCGGGCGCGAAGGTGGAGCCCGCGGTCTATTCGGCTCCCACGCCGGGTTCGCCCGGCGCGCTCATGTCACTGGCGCCGCTCGTGGACACGGTGAAGGGCGCGGTGGTGAACGTGGAGGTGCAGGCCCGCGCACGGCCCGCGATGGGTGGGATGCAGGGCCTGCCCCCCGGACTCGCCGAGCGCTTCGGCATGCAGGGCGGACAGAACCCCTTCGGTGAAGGAGGCGGCGCGCCCGCGAAGCAGGGGCTGGGTTCGGGCTTCATCGTCGACCCGGCCGGACTGGTGCTCACGAACAACCACGTGGTGGAGGGCGCGGACACCGTCCGGGTGAAGCTGGAGGACGGGCGCTCGTTCGAGGCGGAGGTGCTGGGCCGCGACTCGCTCACGGACGTGGCGCTGATCCAGTTGAAGGGCGTGTCCGGGAAGCTGCCGTTCGTGAAGCTGGGGGATTCGGATGGCCTGCGCGTGGGTGACCCCGTGATGGCCATTGGCAATCCGTTCGGGCTCGCGTCGAGCGTGAGCGCGGGCATCCTGTCCGCCCGGGCGCGCGACATCCACGCGGGTCCGTATGACGACTTCCTGCAGACGGACGCGGCCATCAACCCGGGCAACTCCGGCGGCCCGCTCTTCAACATGAAGGGCGAGGTGGTGGGCATGAACACGGCCATCATCGGCGGCGCGACGGGCATTGGCTTCGCGGTGCCGGCGAACCTCATCCAGGCGCTCCTGCCGCAGCTCCAGGAGACGGGCGTGGTGCGCCGGGGCTGGGTGGGCCTGGCGGTGCAGGACCTCACGCCGGAGCTGGCGCGCGCGCTGCGCGTGGAGGCGGCGAAGGGCGCGGTGGTCGCTGGCGTCAGCGCGGGCGGGCCGGGCGCGAAGGCAGGCCTGCGCGAGGAGGACATCATCACGTCGGTGGGCGAGCGCGCGGTGGACTCCGCGGGTTCGCTGACGCGCGCGGTGGCGCTGCTCAAGCCGGGCAGCGAGGTGAAGGTGAGCCTGGTGCGCGGCGGCCAGGCGATGGAGGTGCCGGTGAAGCTGGGCACCCGGCCCACGCAGCGGGGTGAAGAGGAGATGACGCCCCGGGATTCGACGCCCGCGCCCTTGTCGAAGCGGCTGGGCCTGCGGCTGTCGGAGGCGCAGGACGGCAGCGGCGGCGCGCAGGTGGCGGCGGTGGAGTCCGGCAGCGCCGCGGAGCGCGCGGGACTGATGCCTGGGATGGTGCTGACGCAGGTGGGTGACCAGAAGGTGTCCGGCGTCGCCGAGGCGGCGCAGGCCCTGACGTCCGCGGAGCCGGGGTCCGCGCTGCTCTTGCGCGCGCGAGTGCCTGGACAGGACGGGGCGCTGCTGCGTGCGATTGAAGTGCCGCAGCGGTAGGCCGTGATGCTTTGTGGGCGCGCTCCACCGGCCGGGGTGTGAGCGCGCCGTTGTTCTTCAGCGGGTGCGGGTGTTCAGGAGCCCCGCCCGGGTGAGCAGTTCGCGCACGCGCCGCGCGAGGGCCACGTGTTCCGGGTTGGCCACGGTGAAGCGTTCCGGGGTCAGGACGATGAGGGTGCCCTTGTCCTCGACCGGTTCGATGCGCACGGGCGCGGGCAGTGGGGGCACGGTGCCACGCTGCTTGGAGAAATAGGTCACCCATCCGACCCAGGGGCCAGCCCTGTTGTCCTCGTCCATCTTCCGGTAGGCGTAAGACGCGGCCACGGCCCAGTCCGGGTCCATGGCCAGGGCCATGCTGCGCACCGCATGCGTGAGCACGGGAGCGGAGATCACGCGCTCCGCGTTCGGACTGCGACCAAGCGTGGGCAGACTCAGCACGCAACTATTGGGGACGACTTCGGAATAGCACCCACAGTGGATGCTCAGAGCCGAGTTGTCATAGTCACCCCCTGCGTTGTTCAAGTTGCAGTGGAAGCCCAGTTCCTCGATGACCGGCTTCCCCTTCTCGCGGTTGACGCCTCGCCGAAACAGCTCGGTGAGGGTCGGCACGTCCGGTGGCATCATGGGGAATTTGCGAGCGTCCTTGAGCGAGCGTGCGGGCTTGTACCAGTGCTCAAGAAAGGGGTCGCACGCGGACAACAGCTCCAGCAGCTTCGCGGTGCGCAGCCCGCAGTCTTCAGGCGCTTCCCTGCGCACCCCCCAATAGGCGCCTGCGTAATATGTCTCGAGATACGTCCAGGGCCTGTCCGTGACGGTCACCGTGATTCCTCCTTAGCGCGCTGGAGTGTGCACGATTCGAATCCCATGGATATCGTTGCTTTCGAGCAACTTGTGGATGGCATTCGCGGCCTTCTCCTCGGCGACATGCCACTCGATGCGAGTTCCCAGTCCTTGAACAGCCTTGAGCTGTCGTCTCGCCTGATTGGCGAGTGCTTCTGCCCCCGTCGACTTGAACCACCTCTTCGGATCCAGGTCATCGAAGAACTTGTTCGCGTAGCCGGGACCCTTGGCATCCAGTAGCACTCCGTCCCGGAACCCGTCGAACTTCACGTCACCAACCCAGTACGCCTCATCCGCCGAGTGCCCGGAGATCTGCTCCTGGTATCGCCGGGCCCGTTCGGACATCGACTCCTTCGCGGGCCCCCACTGCCCTGGCTCGTCGGGAGCCGACGCCACGTTCGCCTTCTGCAGGATGATGGCCGCGCCGGGCCCTCCGCTCAGCACCGCCGCCGCGCGCCCTACGGGCACCGCGATGCGCTCCACGCCCAGCACGCCCTCCGCGGACACCGCGAGAACGGGCACCGTGGCCTCCACGCCCGCCGTTGCTCGCGCCAACGTGCGCGTCGTCGCTGAAGCCGTGCCCCACAACATGAGGACGTTCGTGGTCAGCCGCGCGGCTTCGCGGATCTGCTCGCCCCCGGTCATGGAGCGGAAGCGCTCCCAGTACGCGGGCGATGAATCAATGAGGGTCACCACGCCTTCCGGGAGATGGCGCAGGCCCGCGATGCTGTCCGTGGGATGGGACAGCAGCTGTCCCATGCCGTGGTACAGCTCCACGAACGCGTCCTCCGCGCCATCCAGTGAGCGGCTGATGACGTCCGCGTCGTCGTACACCTCCGCGAGCGGCCGCCAGTCCGCGGCTCGCAGCTGCGCATCGACGTGACGGAAGACACCGCCCCTGCCGCTGTAGAAACGCCCCAGCTCGAAGTTGCCCGCGCGAAAGGCCCCGTCCTTCCACTGCACGGGCGCCACCTTCTGCTGCGTGCGCCCATCCAACGCCCAGGCCAGGTACCCGTCCGGCCGCAGCACCGCCACCTGCTCCCGGACGAACCGCTCCATGCGGTGAACCAGCTCCTCGCGGGACACCTCGCCAGCCTCCAGCACCTCGCGCAGCAGCAACCCCGCCGCCATGCGGGGCGGATAGGCGCCGAAGGTCACCGGCTTCTCCATCAACCGGTTCAGCACCTCGGCCGCGTCGTCGGGTGTGAAGGGATTGCGGCGGACCGGCAGCTCCTCCAGGTCCTCCAGCCCGGCGCGCAGCAGCAGCTTTTCGAACGCGTCCACCTCCAGCAGGCCCAGCTCCACCGCCTGTCGCGTCCGCTCCTCCGAACTCCCGATGAGCACCGTTCCTTGCGGCAGGCGCACCGGAGCCTCGCCGCCCCACGGCGTGGGCGAGGCGCTGTGGTAGCGCGCATAGCCGTGCATCCCCACCGGCAACGAACGGGCGCGTCCCCCCGCGCAACCCACCAGGCCCCAAACGAGCACCAGGCACAGCCACGCTCGACGGACCCCTTCCCTGCCGCGCGGCACATGAATCCCTTTCATGCCTGTTCCTCCTGTTGAACAGGGCTAGCAGGGAGTCCTGACATCCTGACCGCAACGCGGTGCGAAATGACGCAGCCGGTGCGCGGGCGACCCGCTGACCCGCTGCCTGCCTCGGATGTCCGGTGTCACGCGGTTCACATGATGTGGCGCCTGGAAGCCCTCCGGGCATGGAGGGTCTTCTGACGGATGCTTCACGTGTCCGTCGAATGACCGAGCCCAGAGGTTCGGAAATCACAGCGGCGCTGGCATAGAGTCGCGGCCGTGCCGCGCTGCCTCACATGCGGGCGGCGTTGGGAGGGCTCCCACACGCCGTGCCCGCCCGGCGTCCTGCCTCCCACCGCTCCGCCGTCCGATGCTTCGCTCGTCGTGCCCGACGTTCCGGGCTACCGCTGCGAGAAGGTCATCGCGCGCGGCGGCTTCGGCGTGCTGCTGACCGCGCACAAGCGCGCCCCGGATGGCACCGAGGGCGAACGCATCGCGCTGAAGCTGGCGCGGCCCGGCATCGCGCTCGCGGAGGCGCAGCTCGCCCGCGAGGCGGAGGCCCTGCGCGCCATCGGGCCCCCCACCGTGCCCGCCCTCCACGCCACGGGCACCCTGCCCGGTGGCCAGCGCTTCGTCGCCATGGAGTACGTGCCGCTGCCCACGATGGCGGACTGGCTGGCGCAGGTGTCCGGCCCCATG
Organism: Corallococcus carmarthensis; assembly: GCF_003611695.1. Classification (GTDB taxonomy): domain Bacteria; phylum Myxococcota; class Myxococcia; order Myxococcales; family Myxococcaceae; genus Corallococcus; species Corallococcus carmarthensis. The sequence continues at coordinate 53,706 of NZ_RAWE01000007.1, forward strand.
TCGCCGCAGGAGTTCGCGCCGCGCGCCAACGCGCTCCTGGAGGCGGTGGCCGTCGTGCATTCGCACGGGCTGGTGCACTGCGACCTCAAGCCCGAGCACGTCTTCCTGGACGACGCCCACCATCGCGCCCGCGTCTTCGACTTCGGCCTGGTGCAACGTCCGGCGCCCGACGTGCTCGCGGACGACGGCACTCCCGACGAAACGTCCTCCTTCGCCGGCACCGCCGAATACATGGCGCCCGAGCAGTGCGCAGGCCACGCGGTCCTCGATGCGCGCACGGACGTGTACGCGCTGGGCATCATCCTCTACGAGCTCATCACCGGCCGGCCGCCGTTCTTCGGCTCGCTCCCGGAGGTGATGCAGGCGCACCTGTCGCTCCGGCCGCCGCCTCCTTCGGAGTACGCCCCGGTGGCGCCGCCCGTGGAGGAGGTCGTGCTGCGCTGTCTGGCCAAGGAGCCCGCGCGCCGTCCCCGCGACGCCGCCGCCGTGGCCCAGGCACTGCGCGCGGCGCTGGACCACGCGGGCCAATCCGCGGTGCAGCCCGCGCCCCGGCTCACCCTGCTGCCCGAGGTTCGTCCCGCCCAGACGCGCCGCTCGGTGGCGGTGCTGTTCACCTCCTCTCGCGCGAATCCCGTGGCGGTGCAGAAGGCCCTGGCCGCCTACGGAGGCCACATGGCCTTCGCCGACGGCGAGCGCTTCGCCGGCGTCTTCGACCCGGACGTGGGAGAGAACCCCGTGCGCCGCGCACTGCGCGCCGCGGAAGGCCTGGCGGAGCGGGGACTCGCCCCGGCCGCGCTCGTGGACGTGGCCACCGTCACCGTGCAGCGCCGCCGCGATGGCGCGCCCCGCTACCTGGGCGCCATCTTCGCGCGCGAGGACCGCTACACCCACGTCCCGGAGCTGCGCGGCCCCCTGCTCTCCACCTACGCCGCGGAGGCCGTCCCGGAGGTGCCGTGTCTGCCGGTGCCTGGACGCTCCGGGTTGATGCGCCCCGCGCCCTCGGGCGCCGCGCCCCGGCCGGACGTCACCGTGCTGCAGCTGAGCAGCGCGATGCTGGTGGGCCGCGACGTGGAGCTGGAGCAGCTGATGGAGAGCGCCCGCGCCGCGGTGTCGGACGCGGCGCCCACCATCGTCACCGTGCGCGGCGACCGGGGCCACGGCAAGAGCCACCTGTCCTCCACGCTGGGCCTGCGGCTGAGGGCCTTGCTGCCGCACGCGCGCGTCTACTCCATGCGCTCGCGCGAGCCCGTGCAGGGCGATCCGGAAGGCACGCTGCGCTCGCTGCTGCGCATGGCGCTGCACGGCTTCGACCGCGACGACACCGACACGCAGGAGGACGGCCGCACCGCCATCCTCGACCGGCTGGGGACCCAGCTGGGCATGGAGCTGTGGCCGGGCGTGGCCGCGACGCTCGGGTGGTATGCGCCGGGCGGGCCGGAGCTGCAGAGCTGGGCCGCGGCCCCGGGCGCGCTGCGCTCGCTGGCCATGCGCGCCACCGGTGAGCTGCTGGCGGCGAGCGCCCGCGAACGGCCCCTGTGCCTCATCGTGGACGACGCGCACTTCGCGGAGGAGCCCGCGCTGGACGCCCTGGAGTACGCGGCGCTCGCGGAGACGCGCGTGCCCCTGTGGGTCTGCGTGCTGGTGCGCCCGGGCTTCGAGCAGAGCCGTCCGGCGTGGGGCACCCGCGCCGCCAGCCAGTTGGACCTGCCCCTGTCCAGCCTGACTCCGGGCGACGCGCATGCCCTGTGCCGCACGCTGCTCAAGCCGGTGGAGAACGTGCCCGCGCAGGCGGTGGAGCGCATCGTGGAGCGCGCGCAGCGCGTGCCCCTGTTCCTGGTGGAGCTGGTGCGCGGCCTCAAGCGCCAGGGGCTGGTGCGGCAGCGCTCTCCGGGCGGCAACTGGTACCTCGTCACGGACGAGCTGGACCGCGTGCCGGAGCTGCGGCTGGTGGAGTGGCTGGCGGACCGCGAACTGGGCGCGCTGCCTCCGGCCCTCGCCGCGCATGCCCGGCTGTGCGCGCTCCTGGGCGCGACCTTCACCGCCACGGCGGCGGACGGCGTGGTGCGCGAGCTGGAGCGCGACGGAGCCGCGGCGCATTTCCCGCTGGACGTGGGGCATGCGACGCGGCGGCTCCTGGACCTGGGGCTGCTGGTGGAGCACCGGCTGGAAGGGCTGAGCTTCCGCAACGAACTGGTGCGCGAGGCCGTGGTCGCGAGCCTGCCGGCGGAGGAGAAGGCGCGCATCCACCACGCCGCGTACCGCCACTACCTGAGCCCGGCGGGCGCGCAGGAGCGCCAGCGGCTGGCCCGGCTCGCGCTGCACGCGGCGGCGGCGGGCCTGCGCGACGAGGCGGCGGCGCTGACCATCGACCTGGCGGAGTCCGCGCGCGGCCGCCACGCGTACCTCGACGCGGAGGCCATGTACACGCGCGCCCTGGAGCTCATCGAGCCCGAGGACGAGCTGCGCAGACTCACGGCGCTGCGGGGCCGGGGCCTGATGCGCTACCGCATTGGCCGGTACGAGGACTCGCTCACGGACTTCGCCATCGCGCGCGCGGGGGCGCGGAGGCTGGGAGATTCACGCGCGGAGGTGGAGCTGCTGCTCGACGAGGCGGTGGCGCTCGACTGGGTGAACGACTACGCGCGCAGCGAGGCGCGGGCCCAGGAGGCGCAACACCTGACGGAGACCGTGACATCGCCCTACGTGCAGGCGCGGCTGCTGCTGGCGCTGGGCCGCGCGCAGTTCCGCAAGGGCGAATGGCTGGACGCGCTCATGCCGCTGGAGGCCGCGGCGGAGCGGGCGCGGAAGCTGGGCGACGCGGGCTACGAGACGCTGGTGGTGGCGCTGCTCCTGATGGTCGCCATCCTGCCGAGCATGGGCAACATCGACGGCGCGGAGCGGGTGCTGGATGAGCTCATCAGCATCTGCACGGAGCGCGGCGATCGCTTCCATCTGGGCTCGGCCATCAACAACCGCCGCAACCTGTGGGTGGCTCGGCGCGACCTGACGAATGCGCTGAAGGACCAGGAGCGCTTCATGCAACTGGGGCGCGAGCTGGGCGTGGTGGGCTGGGAATACTTCGGCGAAATCAACCTGGGCGAGCTGTACTACCAGGCGGGCGACGCGGAAGCGGCGGCACCGCACATCGCGCGGGCCGTCGCGCTGGAGCGCCGGCATCCGGAGGTGGCGCACCGGCCCTGGGCACTGCTGCTCCAGGCGCGGGCCATGGCGTGGACGGGCCGGTACGACCAGGCGCGCGACCTGCTGGGACAGGTGCGGCGGACGATGGCGACCAACCGGCACGGCGTGAACCTGAGCCCGTCGGAGGAGGTGCTCTTCTCCATGGTGGAGCTGGCCGCGAAGGACGCGACGGCGGAGGAGTGGCACGCGCTGCGGGAGCGCTCCGCCCAGGTCTCCGTGGAACAGGAGCCGCTCGAAGTCCTGGAGATGATGGGCCTCGCGGCCGGGCGCCGGGGCGACTTCGCGGAGGCGATGCTCGCGCTCGGAGAAGCGCTGGCCCGCTCGGCGCACCTGCCGAACCTGATGGAGGACCGCATCCGCCGCTCGCTGGCGCGCGTGCGGGACCTCACGCCCGCCGCGTAGCGCGCACCCCGCTACGCCGACCGCGAGAGCGCCGCCGTCGCCGCGATGATCAGCCCCATCAGCGATTCACCCACCAGCGCTCCAGAGCTCAGCGAGGACTCCTGCGCTTCCGTCGTCTTCGGCCACTTCCGCGCGAGTGTCACCAGCCCCGCCCCCACGCACAGCGTCACCGCGAAGTAGGCGGGGGTGATGAAGCCGATGCCCATCGCCACCGGCGACGGCAACCACCGCGCCGCCCGGCTCTTCGCGGCCAGCGTCGACAGCGCGCCCACCGCGAAGCCCACCAGCGCGGCCCAGCCCGCGTGGAGCGGCAGGCCCGCCAGGCCTCGCACGGACACCTCCGCCACGGCCCGGAACTGCGCCGCCGAGGGCGCCGGCAACGCCGCCGTCCCCAGTCCGTACGCGTCCACCAGCAGCAGGTAGGCCGGCACCGCCACCACCGCGCCCACCGCCACGCCCACCAGCTGCGCGGCGAGCTGTCGGGAGGCCGACGCGCCCAGCAGGTGCCCTGCCTTCAACGACCACAGGCTCACGCCCGTCTGCGCCGCCGCGCCCGCCACCACCGAACCCGCCGCCACGTTGGGCGACAACTCTCCGGGCCGCACCCCGCCGAAGATGACCTGCGTGAGGTTGCCCACCTGCCCCACCGGCGACACGTCCGTCTGCCCCGCGCCTCGCGCGCACACCGCGCACAGCGGCACCAGCAGCGCGAGCACCAGCAGCATCGACGGCACGCCCAGCCCGAACAGCACCCCGCCCAGCACCACCGCCAGCACGCACGCCACCACCGCCAGGCCCAGGCTCCACCGGGGCAGCCCTCCCCAGCCCACGCCCACCGAACGCAGGTCCTTCGCCGCGCCCAGGAAGTCCCGCGCCTGCGCCAGCAGCGACACCACCGCCCCGCCCACCATCAACCCCACGCCGGGCCAGATCAGCCACGAGGACAGCGGCTCGTACCCCACGCCCGCCACCAGACCCGTGTCCAGGAGCCACGACGCGAGCACGCCCCACGCCAGCGCCGACCCCAGCAGCATGCTCAACGCCAGCTGCGGGCCCGTCATCATCCCCACCGCCAGCAGCATGGGGCTCACCCCCACGCCCCACGTCAGGGACTCCAGCGAGACGCCGCCCACGCGGCCCGGCAGCGCCACCATCCCCGGCAGCCAGCCGCGCGAATCGCGCATCCACGTGAGCACCATCGCCACCACCCCGGCGCCCACCAACGTCCGGCCCCTGCCAGCCCGCGTGCCTTGCGCCTCCGAAGGCGTGGCCGCGTGCAGCGCGGAGATCAACTCCGCGGTGGCGATGCCCGTGGGAAACGGCAGGGCCTCCTGCTCCACCAGACGCCGCCGCAAGAGCCCCGCCACCAGCACACCCACCACGCCCAGCACCAGCCCCCAGGACGCGATGCCCCAGCCCGGGACACCCGTGCCCAGCAGGGCCAGCGCCGGGATGGCGGCGATCAACCCCGCCGAGGCGGGCATCGCGCCCACCGCCGCCGCGGTCGTCTGCGTGAGGTTGTTCTCCAGCGGCGTGTAGGGCACGCCCCGCCTGCGCCCATAGGGCGCCAGCGCGCTGAACCCCAGCACCGCCGCGGTGATGGAGCCCGAGTCCCACAAGCCCGTCTTCAACCCCATGTAGAGGTTGGTGACGGCCAGCATCGCGCCAATGACCAGCCCCATCCCCAGCGACCGGACCGTCCACTCCCGGCCTTCCGGCGCCGCCGCCCCCGCGAGCCCCAGCCCCGTCGCCGTCACGGGCACCGGATCCTCCGGCCCCGCCGCGGCCTCGGAAGGAGCGGTGGGGTGACCGGAGGAGGCGCTCATCGAGACGCCTCCGCCGAGCGGCCGACCAGTTCGCGCAGCTGCGCCAGGTCCAGCGGCTTGCTCAGCTTGAGGTTCGGCACGTCGCGCAGGAACGACGTCGTGCGCGGGGTGAACGCCCCGCCCGTCATGAACACCATGCGCCCCGCCTGCTCCGGCGCCGAGCGCCCCAGCTCGAAGTACAGGTCCATGCCCGTCATCCCCGGCATCATCACGTCGCAGAGGATGAGGTCGAAGCGGCCGCCCTCGTTCACCAGCCGCAGCGCCGCCTGCGCGCTGTTCGCCGTGGACACCTCGTGCTCCGTGGCCAGCGAGCGCTGCAGCGCCACCGTCACGTTGGGCTCGTCATCCACCACCAGGATGCGCGCCCGCGCCCCCGGCGTCGCCGTCGCCGACAGCCGCGGGTAGAGGTCCACCTCGTGCGCCGCCGACCGCAGCACCACGCGGAAGGTGCTGCCCTGCCCCGGCGTGCTCTCCGCGTGGATGGAGCCACCCATGGACTCCACGATGCCGTGGCAGATGGACAGCCCCAGCCCCGTGCCCACGCCCACCGCCTTGGTGGTGAAGAACGGATCGAAGATGCGCCCCAGCACCTCCGGCGTCATGCCCACGCCGGTGTCGCGCACCTCCACCACCACCTTGCCCGGTTCGCCCGGACGGATGATGGCGCGGATCTCATGCTCGGTGACGGAGGACGGATCCTCCGGAATCGCCTGCGCCGCGTTGAGCAGCAGGTTGAGGAACACCTGGCACAGCCGCGCCTCGCTCGCCTCCACCGCGGGCACCGGTTCGAACTCCGTGACGAGCCGCGCGCGGTGGCGGATGACGTTGTCCGCCATCTTGCACGCCAGCTCCACCGAGCGGCGCACGTCCACCGGCATGGGGCGCGACTCCTGTTCGCCCCGCGCGAACACCTTCAGGTCCCGCACGATGGTCGCGATCCGCTCCGCGCCCTCCGTCGTCTCGCGCACCAGCTGCTGGATGGAGGCCACCGGCTCCGACGGCGCGCCTTGCGCCTCCAGCTTGTCCAACCCCTCGCGGATGAGGTGCAGGTTCACCAGCATGTACGCCAGCGGGTTGTTGATTTCATGCGCCACGCCCGCGCCCAGCGTGCCCACGCTGGCCAGCCGGTCCGCCACCACCAGCCGCGCCTGGAGCTGCCGGCGCTCGCTCAGGTCGCGGTGCACCATGATGTTCGCGATGATGCGCCCTTCGGCGTCGCGCAGCGGCACCACCACGGACTCGCAGACGCACGCCATGCCGTCCGCGCGGCGGAACTCCAATTCCCCGCTCCAGCGGCCGTGCACCTCCAGCGCGGTGAGCACTGCGCCCGTCAGCCGGTCCGGCTCACCCGGGTGCAGCACGCTGAAGAGCGTCTGCCCCATGGCCTCCTTGCGGCTGCGGCCGAACATCCGCTCCGCGCTGGTGTTCCAGTCGATGACCCCGCCCGCCAGGTCCGTGATGACGACGCCGTCGGAGATGCTCTCGAAGATGAGCGCCTGGCGGTGCAGCTCCTGCTCCGCCTGCTTGCGCGCGGTGATGTCCATCACCGTGCCCGTCACCCGCGCGGGCTGCCCCGCCGCGTCCAGGAGCACGTCGCCCTTGCACGAAATCCAGCGGTAGCCGCTGCCCGAGGGCTCGATGCGGTACTCCACGTCCACCTGCGAGCGCTGCTGGAGCGCCGTGGCCAGCCCCGCGCGCAGCCGGGGCAGATCCGCCGGGTGCACCACCTCCGCCAGGTCCATGGCGCGGCCGGACAGCTTGCCCACCGCGAGGCCCAGGAGCCGGTCCACGTGCTCGCTCCACGTCACCTGCCCGCTCTTCGCGCTCCAGTCCCAGATGCCCACGCGCGCGGCGGACAGCGCCTGCCGCAGCTGCTCCTCGCGCTGCTCCAGCACCTCGCGCCGGGAGAAGCGGAACACCGTCACCGTCCCCACCTGGAGCCGGTCGCCCTCCTGCAGCTCCGCGGTGGACACCGGCAGCCCGTTGAGGAACGTGCCGTTGGTGGACTCCAGGTCGGTGACGAGGCACGAGCCGTCCGGCTTGCGCTGGATGCGCGCGTGCTTGCGCGACACCCCGTGGTCGTCGATGCGCACCTCCGCCTCCGAGCCGCGCCCGATGACGTGCTCGCCCGGCTCCAACCGGTACGCCTTGCCAATGGCCGCCGGCGTCGTGGTGCTGATGAGGATGAGGCACGCCCCGGTCGAAGACGGGGCCGTCACCGACTGGCCCGCGCAGGTCGTGAGCTCGTCCACCAACGTCATCATGTATGCAAGCCCCCTGGCGTTCCCCTGCGCTCGGGACGGCAGTGTCCTCGCCGCCTGTCGTGCATGACGCCGCGCTCCGTATGGGCCCGAAGTCTTGGCCCGGACCGCAACCATACCCCAACGGCTTCCAATGAACGTCCCCACCCCCTTCAGGATGGGAGGCGTGACTCCTGGTGAACTGGCAGACAAGCAGGCGGGGCAGCCAACCAGGCACGGGTACCCGCGACCCACCCCTTGGATGGTAGGGTGCGAAGTATTCATGGCGGCGGACTCCGAGAGCACCTTCCGCATCCAGGCGCGCGCGGCCGCGAACGCCACGGACAAGGCGCACGAAACACCCACACGACCCGAGCGCGGGCCGGGCACCCTGGCGGGTGAGTACGTGCTCAAGTCCATGCTGGCCGCCGGAGGCCACGGCAGCGTCTACGAGGCGGAGCACCGCATCCTGGGACGGCACGCCGCGGTGAAGGTGCTGCACTCGCACCTGGCGGACCAGGGGGAGATGCTCCAGCGCTTCGTGCGCGAGGCGCGGGTCGTCAATCAGATCCACCACCCGAACATCGTGGACGTCTACGACTTCGGGCTGATGCCGGACGGCAGCCCCTACTACGTGATGGAGCTGTTGTCGGGGCGCACGCTGAGCCAGGTGGTGCAGGAGCGCGGGCGGCTGTCCGCGCCCCGCGCGCTGGCGTACCTGGAGCCCATCTGCGGCGCGCTGGAGGCGGCGCACCGCGCGGGCGTCGTCCACCGCGACCTGAAGTCCAGCAACATCCTGGTCGTGGAGGAGGGGGAGAAGCCCCGGCTGAAGCTGTTGGACTTCGGCATCGCCAAGCTCATCCAGCAGGAGCCCGGCCAGGAGGGCCTCACCACCGCCGGCCAGCGGCTGGGCACCGCGCACGCCATGGCGCCCGAGCAGTTCCGCGGAGGCAGCATCGGGCCGCCCACGGACGTGTACGCGCTGGGCGTGCTCCTGTACCAGCTGCTCACCGGCCGCTACCCCTTCCAGTCCGAGGATCGGCTGGAGCTGGAGCGCATGCACCTGGAGGCCCCGCCTCCGCGCCCCAGCGTGAAGGTCCCGGTGTCCCCGGCCGTGGACGCGGTGGTGCTCCGGTGCCTGAACAAGGACGCCACCCACCGCTACCCCAGCGTGAACGCCTTCCTCACCGCCCTGCGCGAAGCCGTGGAAGAGCCCAACCAGGTGGAGGGCCAGACGCGCCTCGTGCTGGCCGTGAACGCGGAGGTGGTGCTCCCCGACGCGGACATGGACGACGACACCACCTACGCCGCGCTCGCCACCGTCATGGACACGCTGGAGCAGGGCCTGCGCGCCGAGGGCTTCATCCTGGCGCTCCAGACCGGCACCACGCTGCTGGGCGTGCGGCCCCTGGTCACCGGCACGTCACCCGCCCACGGCCTCCAGCCCCTGCGCGAACTGCACGCGGAAGCCCAGTGTCTGGCCGAAGCCGCCCACGCCCGCGTCCACCTCTGTCTCCACCAGGGCGAGGCGGAGATCCGCGGCGATTCCGGCGAGACCGAGGTGGTAGGCGGCCCCGTCACGCATGTGGCAACCTGGAACATAAGGGAGCCGGGTGGCTTCGCCGTCACCCGTCCCGCGGCGCAGTTCCTCGACAGTCCTCCTCCGCAGTGAGCCGTCCCCGCTGTCCCCGTTCCTCCTCCTCCCCCTGCCGCACCCACCTCAGGTCTGTGGTTCCAAACCCTTCACAGGCATACGTCTGGCTCCGTAAGAATTGGACCCACACCATAATTTTTTGACGAAGACGTATTTATTTCCGATCCTGAATCCGTCACGATTCCCCTGTCTGACAGTTTCAGCACCTTTCTAGCTGAAAGCCTGGACTGCCTGACATCCTGGAAGTCGGACCTCCGACGACCCCCGAGCGGGAGCCCCCTATATGCGCCTCACCCCTGGTTTTCGGCCTGGAAGTGGATGCAGCGAGTGGTGGAACCGGAACACGCCACGCAAACCCCTGACGTCGTTGCTGCTGACGGGGGCACTCATCGCCCTCGTGGGTTGCGGTGGCGCGATGGCGGAAGACGCCACGCTGGAGGCCGACTGGGCATCGTCGGTGGATCAGGCACAGCAGGTGGACAACGGCATGACGGTCAACGGCATGACCGTCAACGGGATGACCGTCAACGGAATGACGGTCAACGGAATGACGGTCAACGGGCTGGCCACCGCGTCCTTCAACGACTGGTTCAACCAGAACGTGGCCGACGCGCCGACGTTGATGTCGTACATCGTGAAGTGCGCGGTGCCCGCGGGCCAGACGCGCACCTTCCAGTCCACGGTCACGGGCGTGAAGTACACGTGGCAGGGCGGCCTGGGGCTGGCGCCGGGCTGGTCGGCGGGCAGCGCCGCGACGGTGACGGAGCAACAGGTGGTGAGCGCGTGCCTGGCGGCGCACGTGAACAAGTACGGCCTGCACATCGCGCTGTCCGCGCTGGGCCGCACGGCGGCTGGGACGGAGATTCCCTACTCCGCCGAGGAGCTGTCGCAGTTCAGCGCGAAGGAGGGGTGCTTCTTCGGCAACCTCTTCACGACCGAGGGGGTGTTCGCGGGGCGTGATCGCGACTTCACCGCGGCGGAGAGCTCCACGCGCGCGTGCAGCCTCACGCTGAAGGCGGACAACTGTGCGCCGGTCACCAACATCGGCAGCTGCTCGCAGTTCTGCACGAAGCCCGACCCGAGCAAGCCCTACTACACGCAGTGCACGTACAACGGGAAGACGTACCCGACCATCACCACGCGCGTGCAGCCGACGGAGCTGTTCCGCTGCGGCGACGGCGTGTGCCAGTTCACCGAACACGCGGGCTCCGGCAACACGGCGGACAGCTGCCGCGCGGACTGTGGCGCCTGAAGAAGACGCACCTGTTGAACCGACGGTGAAGTGCGCTGGGCATGAAACGGCCTCCCCCAGGGCCGCGTGTCCAGAAGCCTCCGGGCGTGCGGTGTGTTCCTCCCGCGCGCCCGAATCCCCCAGTGGAAAATCACAGCCGGGACGTGAATCCGGGCGGTGTCCGCCCGACGTCATCACGTACTCGCGCGCACCTTGCCGGGCACGGGGCGGCGGTGTTGGATGGCCTTCCACAGGCCGGGCCCGGGAGCAGGGACCACCGCCACGAGGAGCGGTGACGGCCGCGGATGGACGTGGGTGGAGCGGGCCGCGATGACGGTAAGAGCGAAGGTCGGGCGTTTGGCGGCGATGACGCGGCGGCGGGGCACGCTCCGCCAGGCCTTCGAGCGCCTGGGCCCCAAGGCCCGGTGCACCGTGGAGACCCCCTGCGCGGACAACCGGCTGCTGGAGGAGACGGTGCGCGAGCGCACCGCGGCGCTGGAGGCCGCCAACGCGAAGCTGTCCAGCAGCCTGGAGCAGCTGCACGCGACACAGGCCCAGCTGCTCTTCGCGGACCGGCTCATCGCGCTGGGGCGCATCGCGGCGGGCGTGGGCCATGAAATCAACAACCCGCTGGCCTTCATCCTGAGCAACCTGGAGTACATCCACCAGGAGCTGCAGCAGAAGGAGCGCCTGTCGGAGCAGGACCGGCAGGAGATATTGGAAGCGCTGGCGGAGACGCGCGACGGCGCGGAGCGCATCCGGCTCATCGTGCGCGACCTGCAGACGCTGTCGCGCGCGGAGGACGTGGGCAGCGGGCCCGCGGAACTGGCCGCGGTGGTGCGCACGGCGGCGAAGATGGCCATGCACGAGCTGCGGCACCGCGCGCGGCTGGTGGTGGAGTGCGACGGCGTGCCGCCGGTGCAGGGCAACGGTTCGCGGCTGGGCCAGGTGTTCTTGAACCTGCTGCTCAACGCGGCGCAGTCCATCTCACCGGGGAACGCGGAGGGCAACGAGGTGCGCGTGGTGGCGCGCCCCGGGGAGCCCGGCCACGTGCTGGTGGAGGTGCGCGACACCGGCTGCGGCATCGCGCCCGAGCACCGCGAGCGCATCTTCGACCCCTTCTTCACCACCAAGCCGCTGGGCGTGGGCACGGGGCTGGGGCTCGCGGTGTGCCATGGCATCGTCACCTCGCTGGGCGGCACGCTGACCATGGAGAGCGCGCCCGGCCGGGGCAGCGTCTTCAGCGTGTCCCTGCCGGTGGCGGGCGCCTTCGTGCAGTCGCCGCGCTCGCAGGCCGACTGGACCTGAAGCGCTTTTCAGCCTCCGCCGGGAGGCTTCACGCCCATCGACCGCTGGAGCATCCCGCCGAGCACCTCGCGGAAGCGCGCGTCCGACGCCGCGTCCACGGGGCGGCCCAGCACGGGCAGGAGCACCTCCCGCGCGAGCATGAACCACTGCGACGCGCACAGCGCCACGAGCAGCGTCATGTCCACCGTGTCGCGTGACGGCGGCGGCAGGCCCTGCGCTTCCGCCACGCGGCCCGCCTGGAACTCCAGCGCGTCCGCCAGCAGCCGCAGGCCCTGGGCTCGCGCCAGCGGCATGTGTTCAGCGCGGCCGGTGAGCAGGGCCCACGCCATCAGGCGGCCGTGCTGTCCCTGCTGGACCACGGTGAAGAAGCGCTCGAGCAGCTCCCCCGCGCCGGGGGGCGTGTCCGCCGCGAGCAGCTGCTCCCGGAAGGACGCCGCCAGCAGCTCGTTGCGGCGCAGGAGCACCTCGCGCACCAGGGCCTCGTAGGTGCCGAAGTAGTGCGTGACGAGCGCGTGGCTCACCCCCGCCGCCTTCGCCACCGCCTGCAGCCCCACCCGGTCCGGCCCCTGCTCCACGAGCAGCGGCTCGGCGGCCTGGAGGATGGCCTCGCGCGCCTCCTCCGGCGTGCGCCGCTTCCGGGGCGCGGCGGGCTTCGCGGGACGACGGGGAGCGGAGGTGCGCCGGGCCGGAGCCCGGCCCTGGGGACGCCTGGGTGCCATCGCGGCCCATCCTAGCCACCACGCCCCGCCGTTCAACGCACATGTCGCTATTGTCAGATTTGACAATGGACCCGGGCCACCACTATCAAGGGGGTATCCGGGCATGCATGGCCCGGGGGTGTGCTGGCCTTCGCGAGGTCCGTGATGCTGCCGCTGAATCCATCCCTGCCGGTGCTGTTCCTGCTGGTCCTGCTGATCTCCGGTGTCATCAAGCTGCTGACGGTGACGGTCGGGTGGCTCGTGTGGCGCACGCGGATGGCGGAGCGCTTCCGGGTGTACCGGCGGGAGCTGGCCAAGGGGCAGCTGCGCAGCGAGCTGCTCTCCGCGGTGGGCGTGTTGTTGACGGACGCGGTGATCATCGCCGGCTTCCGGTACTTCACCGGTCCCCTGCTGGCGCCGTTCAGCCTGTCCACCGCGCTCTGGTCGTACGCGTGGATGTTCGTGGGCTTCGAGGTGTGGTTCTACGTGACGCACCGGCTGATGCACCTGCCGCGCTTCTACCGCTTCCACGCGCAGCACCACGTGGCGCAGGTGACGGAGCCGCTCACCGCGCTGTCGTTCTCCATGGTGGAGCGGGTGGTGCTGACGGGGGGCGGGCTCGGACTGCACTTCGCGGCCCTGCACCTGATGCCGGGCACGCAGGTGGGCATCCTGGCCTACATGCTGACCAACTACGTGCTCAACGCCTTCGGGCACGGCAACACGGAGTGGCTGCCCCGGCGCTTCGTGACGTCCTGGGTGGGCCGCGTCTTCTTCACCCCCACGTTTCACGCACTGCACCATGCTCGCTATCAGGGGCACTACGGCCTCTACACCGTGGTGCTGGACCGGTGGTTCGGCACGGCGTTCCCGGACTATCCGCTGGTGCATGCCCGTGCCCGCGCTGGCGAGGGGCTGACGCGCATCGGGGAGCGGCTGGCGGTTGCTCCCCCCGCGCCTTCCGTCCCCGCGGTGCCCGAGGCGCGGCAGGCGCTTTGAGGTCCGCCGGGCCCCGACGTCCCAGGGGGTCCCGGAAGGCCAACGGCCGTGGGCCGACGGACAGTCCGCGCGGGTGACGACACCTGGGAGGGATGGCATCCGGGAGGGCCGGCCCTAGAATCGAGCGGTGAACTCCCGGCAGGACGTGATCATCATCGGCGCGGGCGCCAGCGGAACGCTGCTGGCGGCCTGTCTCTTGCGGGGCGCCCGTTCGCCCCTGCGCGTGGCCCTCGTGGAGCGGGGGGAGCGCCTGGGACGGGGGGTCGCGTACTCGACCACCAGCGCGCGCCACCTGCTCAACGTGCCGGCCGGCCGCATGAGCGCCTGGGTGGAGGACCCGGAGCACTTCCTGCGCTGGCTGCGCGTGGAGGCGCCGGACACGCCGCCGTCCGCGTTCGCCGAGCGCCGCCGCTTTGGCCAGTACCTGGAGACGGTGCTGAAGGAGACCGCCGCGCGGGCCGCGCCGGGCGTCCAGTTGGAGACGCCGCGCGACGAGGTGACGGCGGTGGAGGAGACCCCGGACGGCGTGAAGGTGTCGCTCGCGAGCGGCCAGAGCATGGAGGCGCGCAGCGTGGTGCTGGCGCTGGGCAACGCCCTGCCCGCGGACCTGCGCGTGCCGGACGGGGGGCTCTATGCGAGCCCTCGCTACCACCGCTCGCCGTGGATGGGTGGGGCGCTGGAGGGCATTGGTTCCGGGGACCCGGTGCTGCTCATCGGCACGGCGCTCACCATGGTGGACACGGTGCTGTCGCTGGGCGAGCGCGGCTACCAGGGCACGGTGCACGCGCTGTCCCGGCACGGCCTGCTGCCGCACCCGCACCGCGCGCACGGAGCGAAGACGCCCGCCGCGGCGGAGCCCCTGCGCATCCGCGAGCTGCTGCGGTCGGTGCGCCGGGAGATGGACCGCTGTCGCGACGCGGAGACCGCCACGCAGGCCGCGTCCCCTTCGGCGGAGGGCGTGGTGCCATTCAGCACGCTGCGGATCCGCGACGTGCTGCGCACGATGCGCCAGGAGGTCGATGCGCAGGCCGCCGCGGGCGCGGACTGGCGCGCGGCGGTGGATGCGCTGCGGCCGGTGACGACGCCCTTGTGGCAGCGGCTGTCGGAGCCGGAGCGGCGGCGGTTCCTGCGCCACCTGCGGGCGTACTGGGAGGTGCACCGCCACCGCATGGCGCCGGAGATCCACGACGCGATGGACGTGTGGCGGCGCGAAGGGCGGCTGGTGCTCCACGCGAGCCGCGTGCTCGGCTTCGAGCTGGAGCCGGACGCGGTGGCGGTCCGCTTGCGTCCCCGGGGCGAGCGCGAGCCCCAGGTGCTGCGCGTGCAGCACGTCATCAACTGCACCGGCCCCGAGTCGAACCCGGCCTCGCGCAGCCAGCCCGTCCTCCGCGGCCTGCTGGAGGCGGGACAGGCGCGCGCGGACTCGCTGGGCATGGGGCTGGCGACGGCGGCCGATGGCGCGGTGCTGGACGCGCGCGGTCAGCCGTCGGCCCACCTCTTCACGCTGGGTCCGACGCGCCGGGGGGACCTGTGGGAGACCACCGCCGTGCCGGAGATCCGCTCCCAGGCCCGCGACCTGGCGGACCTGCTGCTGCGCCGGTTGGGCGTGTCCCGGAGCGTCCCACCCGAAACCACCGCGTCTCCCTGAGCGGCGCGCGTCACGTGGAGTGACGCGCGGGTCACGCGCCCTCCCCTTGGCATGCCTGGCCGGTAGCAGAGCTGACAGGCGCCATGACCTGGAGGACGAGGCCTCATGCTCGACGGACAACGGCTCCGCTTCCAGGGTGGATGTGGGGCTCTGGCGTTTCGTGCGACATTTTGGGCCCCCCTCCTGGAGTCCCTTCCTGATGCCCCTGAAGCGCCCCCTCCCCGCCCTCATGGGAGGCGTGTCCCTGTCCGTCCTCGTGAGCGTTGGGGCGCTGGCGTACCAGCACCTGCGCACCGACGCGCTGGAGGAACGGCTCCTGCGCGAGGTCAACACGCTGACGCACGCGACACACCCGCGCCCGGCGCACGTCACCGCCACGCAGCCCGGCACGTTCGGAGAGGCCGTGGCGTCGCTGCTGCCCGCGCTCATCCAGCAGGCCCGTGAAGCGTCGGCCCTCAGCGCGGCGGAGGCCGCGACCCTCGAGGCGGTGACGGAAGGGCGCACTCCGGTGATGGACCTTCCCGCTACCAGACGTGAAGCCCTGGAGCACGCTCGTCCGCTGATGCGGCAGGTGCTCGCCGCCACCCACGCGGAGTCCGGTGGCCTCCCGGAAGACCTGCGACCGCTGTCCGGCCCGGAGGTGTCGGGACGGGACGCGCTGCTCCAGGCCCTGCGCCACGTGGTGGACGCGGCGGCGCTGGAGACGCGGCTGCTCGTCTCGCGCGGTGACGCGGACCAGGCGGTGGACACGTGCGTGGACACGCTCGCGCTCAGCCGGGAGCTGGCCCTGGGGGGCGGGCTCGTGGGACAGCGGCTGTCCGCGAACGGCTACGGCCGCACGTGGCGGGCCTGCGCGGATGCGCTCGACGCGGCGTCCCTGGGCAGAAAGCGCCAGGCCCTCTCGCAGCTCACCCGGCTGCATGAAGGCTTCCCGCCGGTGTCCCTGACGCTGCACGAAGAGGCTGTCGCCGCGCAGCTCCACGCCTTCCGCGACCTGCTCTCCGACGAAGCTCGCGCCGAACTCCCGCCCACGTGGTTCGACGCGCCCGCGCTTCCCGGAGCCCTGTCGCGCCGGCTCCAGTGGCGTCAGTGGGTGGAGGACGCGGACCGCTTGATGGCCGTGGCGGATCAACCGGCCGAGGAGCGGCGCCGCTCGTTGGCGGACCTGGAGACCCTCAAGGGCGAGGAATACTTCCGGCACGCGGAGTCCCCGTCGGTGCGCCTGTCGCCCGAGGACGTGGAAGCGCTCGCCCTGCGCGAGCTGCGCTCCGAGGCCCTCATGGCCCTGGTGGAGGTCGACGTGGCCCGCGCCGAGAAGGGCCAGTGGCCGCGCGCGCTCCCCACCCGGACGGCGTCGCTGATGCTGAAGCCCGTGGACGAGACCGAGGCCCAGATCCATTCGTGCGTGCAGGGCCTGATGCCCGACCCGCTGGTCGTGAAGGCGGATGGAGCGCCCGCGCTCCAGCAGGTCCACGACGTGCCCTGACCCGCCAGATGCTCCCCTGAGCCGCCCCGCCTGAGGGGTTGTCCAAACCGGTCCGACTGTCGGACAGGTTTCCGCCGCGCGGCTGGAGCGGGCCTCCCCGGGCCGCGGTCTTCCGAACGGGTCCGACTGCCGGCCCCGTCCGCGCGGTGCGCCTCCAGCACAGCGGGCGCGGGCGCCTCCCTGGTGGGTCGCCTGCGCCCGCTTCATTGTCCGGCCTCCCACGTCAGGGCGTCGATGTACGATGCGGCCTTTCCGTGGACGTCGTGGGAGGGAGCCGTCATGTCGTGGAAGCTCGCGCTGCTGGACGAAGTGTCGAAGGTGCTGCCGGATGCGCCCCTCAAGGGTTCGGACATCCGCGTGGAATTGCCGACCGCCAGCTACGCGCTGCCCGCCGGGGAGAAGCTGGGCCCCCTGACGTTCGCGTTCGACGTGTCGGCGCGCGGCTTCGTGGAAGGCTATGACGCCCCCGCGGACGTGGACGCCGCGGGCGTGGTGGGAGAGAAACCCGGCGACCCGGCGACACAGCTGGCTCCGGCGCTCGTCTTCGACGGCGACCAGGCGTGGCTCAAGTACGGCGTGGAGGCGCGCGTGAAGGCGGAGGTCGGCTTCCCGCTGCCCTACGTGGCGCTCGCGGCCAACGGCGACGTGCGCGTGCTGCTGGCGGACTACCACCGGCACACGCAGGACACGAACGCTCGCGCCGCGCTGAAGGAGGACGCGCCCAACCTGCGGCTGCCCCTGCTCACCTCGTCGCTGGACAAGCTGGGCGTGGGTGACGCCATCGCCTTCCAGGCGCGCGGCGAGCTGTCCGTCACCGCGACGCTGGACTGGACGGACGTCTACACCTCCAACCTCCAGACGCTGACGAAGCTGCTGTCCGCCAGCACCATGCTCGCCTTCGAGGCCAAGGCGGGCGCCACCGTGTCCGCCAAGGTGAAGGTGGTGGACGACTACGCCGTCATCTTCTCCCGTCCCGCCGCGGGCCAGGTGCGCGTGCAGGTGAAGAAGGTGGTGGCGCGTGAAGCGGGCGTGACCGCCAGCATCCATGTGGAGGCGAGCCTCACCGACCCGGCCGCCGTCGTCACCCAGGTGGAGCACGTCCTCGAAGGGCTCCTGTCGGTGCCGCTGTCCCAGTTCGAATCCCTGATGACGAAGCTGGAAGCGCACACCCTGTCGGAGAACGAGACGAAGGTGCTGCGCATCATCCTGGACCGGCTGGGCTTCCAGGAGCTGGAGGCCAACACCACGGCGCTGCGCACGCAGTGGGAGAAGCTCCGCACGGACGTGCGCGCGCGCATCCAGGCCCTGGCCGAGTCCAAGTTCGAGCTGGGCTTCCGCTACGAATACCTGCGCCTGCGCGAGCAGACCACGCTCCTGTCCACCGTGTGCACCGACGCCCAGGCCCGCGCCCTGCACCCGCTGCTGGTGTCGGGGCGGATGGACAGCGCGATGCAGCGCATGCAGTCCGAAGGCATGGCGCTGGAGCAGTGCCTGCTGAAGGAGGTCAACAAGGAGTCGAAGGCCTGGGGCTTCTCCCTGAAGCTGGGCAAGTGGGCGTTGGGCGGCAATGACACGCGCGAGCTCACCCAGGTGGTGCAGCGCAACAGCCTGGAGAAGGAAGCGCCCCAGCGCATCTCGTTCCTGGGCGTGCGCAGCTACAGCGGCGCGCTGCTCACGCCGTACATGCACTGGACCGCGGACTTCAAGGCGGACATGGGGGAGTTCCGCAAGTCGCCCACCGTGTCGGACTTCGACCTGGGCCTGTACCTGCTGCTGGCCCACGACGCGCGCAAGCTGTCGGGCGACGACCTGCGCCAGGCCGTGGACGAAGCCATCATCTGGGGCGCGCTGGACGACGCCGAGGAGGAGGAGGTCCTCAAGCGCATCCGCGACGCGGCGGGCGGCAAGGAGATTGAAACGCGCGTGGAGCTGAAGCTGGACAACCGGACGCTGCGAGACGTCATCGCCCACGCGGCGGACCCGGACGCCCACTCCGCCTTCTCCCGCGCGCTGGCCCGGGCCCTGCCCTGGTACGGCGTGCCGTGCCGCGACCGGCCCGCCGTGCGCGAGTCCGTCTACGAGCCCCTGTGGAAGGCGTACCTGGAGCAGAACTGGTCCGCCGCGGACGCCGCGAGGACGGCCGCCGCGAACCTGAAGAACAACCCGCTCGTCGGGCACTTCGCGCACACCGAGGGGCAGCTGGGCAACGGCATGCTCACGTTCGCGGAGGTCATCCAGAAGAACCCCGGCACCGTGTCCAAGTGGCGCGACCTGCGCGCGGGGCTGCTGGACCTGCGCAACAGCGAGCAGCGCTCGTCCTCCGTCTTCAAGGACGCGTTCAAGGCGCTGTCCCAGTCGTGGGCGCAGTCCTTCCACCTGAAGGCCTCGGGCGCGTTCTTCCTGGAGCTGGCGGCGCGCGGCGGCAACGGCCTGGCCACCGTGGAGCGCACCTTCACCGTGACGGTGCCGGGGACGGGCGCGAGCATCGTCTTCTCCAAGTCGCGGGCCTGAAGCGCGCGTCCATTCGTCCGGTTCCGCACGCCCCCCGGGCGTGCGGAGGGGGCTTCTGGCCGGACGGTGGACGCGAAGGTGACGCGTTGCATTGCCCCAACGCGGGGGCATCACTACATCCGGCTTCTCACGCAGCACGCAGAGGAGCCCCGCGCGATGATCGTCGGTCGGATGCTGTCCTGGCGGATCATCCTCCGCTACACGGGGCGCCCCGTCGTCGTCCACATCGTCATCGCGCTGGCCATCGCCCTGGGCTACGAGGTGCTGGACGCCAAGTGGCTGTCGGTGCCGGCGCTGCCGGTGACGCTGCTGGCCGCGGCGCTGGGCGTGCTGCTCGGCTTCCGAAACAACTCCGCCTACGAGCGCTGGTGGGAAGCACGCACCCTCTGGGGCGGGCTGGTGAACGCGTCGCGGACGCTCGCCCGGCAGGTGCTCACCTTCCTGCCCGCCCCCCGGGCGCAGCGCAGCGACGGGACGCCGGAGACGCCCACCGCCGCGTCCCGCCTGGTGCAGATGGCCGTGCAGCCAGAGGGGCCCGCGCTGGCGGCGGCCTGGTCCAAGGTGGGCGACGGCGCGGTGCGCGACCAGTTCGGCCATGCGCGCGACCTGCGCGGTCCGGTCATCCCTCGCGCGAACCTGGCCACGTTCATCCACCCGGGCATGGAAGCCCCCAAAGGCATCATCACCGGCATGTTCGAGGGCATCACCGAGGATGCGCGCGAGCTCATCTACGCGCAGGTGGGCTTCGTGAACGCGCTGCGGTGCCACCTGCGGCGGCAGGACCCCTTCCCGGAAATCACCCCGTTCTTCCGGCCGTCCGTGCTGGAGGCGCTGCGCGACGAACAGAACGTGCCCGCCGCCATCCTCCTGTGGATGAGCATCCGCATGCGCCGCGTCTACAGCGACGTCGAGCACTCGGAGAAGGTCTACCTGCGCGTGGCGATGGACGAGACGCTCACGGAGCTGACCAACTACCTGGGCGCGTGCGAGCGCATCAAGAACACGCCCCTGCCCCGCCAGTACGACATCCTTCCGCACGCCATGGTGCGCGCCTATCTCACCATGCTGCCCCTGGGCGTCGTCGCGGACCTGGGCGTGCTCACGCCGCTCATCACCGCCATCATCGCGTTCCTCTTCATCGCCTTGGACGCGGTGGGCCGAGACGTGGAGGACCCCTTCGAGGACGGCGTCAGCGACACGCCCATGACGGCGCTGTGCCGCACCATTGAAATCAACCTGAGACAGATGCTGGGCGAAGCCGAGCTGCCCCCGCCGCTCCAGCCGAAGAACGGCCTGCTGTACTGAAGCAGCCCTGTGGGAAATACGTACTCACATTGCTATTCACACAAAACATGACATTCAAGGTTACAATGACAAGCGTCTTTGTGACCGGGATGGCCACAGCACGGGCAGGGGGTGACAGGGATTGACTCGGGGCGGGTGCTGGCACGCACCGTGCTCAGGGGGCAGGAACGGTCTGGAGCGTCCTTCCCTCCCGGAAGGTACGTCCAGGCCGTCCGCAAGGAGTCAGGCCCCCATGAACCCCCGTGACGTGTCGTCTGTTTCGCGCCCCGTGTTCCAGTCCAGCGTGGCACTGCTGCTGCTGAGCATCTTCACCCTCCAGGTGGGATGCAGCCGCAGCCCGGAAACCAGCCCGTGGACGCTGGAGAAGACCCAGCTGTTGCAGAGCCGCATCCTCCACCGCGAGGTGCAGCCGGCGCAGGTGGTGGACAACCACCTGGAGCGCTACGGCCGCGTCCAGGTGCGGGGCAACGAAGGGGAGGCACCCCACACGCTCGCGTTCGTGCTGCGCCAGGAGCTCACGCGCGGCGACGGCACGACGGTCATCGACATCTTCGACGAGGAGACGGGGAGCAAGAGCCACTACGAGATGCAGGACGAGAAGGGCGAGGCCCTCATCGTCACGGACGCCGGCCAGCAGCGGATGACCTTCAACGCCGACGGCACCATCCGGGTCGGCGACGCGTTCGCGAAGAACGAGCAGGAGGCCTCTGACCTGCTGCACAAGACGGGCGTGATGGATCCGGTGTCTGACTACTCGCTCATCGTGCTGCTCGACACCATCCACCAGTACATTCCGGAGAGCGACACCAGCAAGGGCCAGGTGGTCGCGGCCGTCGTCGTGGTCGTGTGGCTGACCGGCTCCTGGTACCTCTGCAGCCGCGAGTACAGCCGCAAGGGCTGTAACACCAACAACGGCATGACCCAGTACTGCCGCGACTACTGCCGGCAGGTCGGCTGCTCCTGCTGGAAGTAGTCTCCTCGCCGTCCTGGAGCCAGCGCCCCGTGCCCGTCCAGAATCCATCCGCACACGGCTGGAAGGGAGTCCTCGGGGCGCTGCTGCTCCTGGCGGGGGCGTGCTCGCGCGAGCCGCCCCCCCGGCGCGCGGCGACAGAAGCGCCGCGCGTCGTCTCCATCTTCTCCCGCGCGGACGCGCTGCCCCTCCAACAGGCGGCCTGCGGCGCTGGCGATGACGCGTGCCCCAACCTCGCGCTGGAGGACTTCGACTGTCCCCGGGACGCGGCGGCGGAGGTGCTCATCTTCAGCGGCCACAGCATGCCGCCCCTGTACCTGCACACCGGGCCGCGGACACTGGCGCGCGTCGCGGCCTGCTACCGTCCGGAGCTCATCGTGCTGGACACCTGCTATGGCTTCTCCCTGCCGCTGCTGGACGCGCTCGCCGACGCGGTCCCTGGCGCGCTGGTGGTGGGCGCCACGTACAAGCTGCCGCCGCAGGGACTGCTCTACGACGCGGACTTCTTCCAGCCCGGCACCGCCGACGCGCGCGCGGAGCGCTTCCGCACCCGCTCCGGCAAGCCGCTGACGCGCTGGAGGCTGGACCCGGACGCGCTGCACCAGGCGCGCGACACGCTGGAGACATGGGACGTGGACGCGCTGGAGGCGCGCCTCGTGCGCAAGTTGCCGAACCTCGTGGGCGTGGACCTCCCCGGCACGGACGCCACGGCCCTGGTGCCGGTGGCGCCGGAGCGCTTCCGCCGGTGATGAACTGGGGCCTCGCACTGCTGGCGGGACTGCTCCAGGGCGCGGCCTTCCTCGGCCCCGACGCGCAGCCCCTGGCCTGGGTGGGCGTCGCGTGCCTGGCGGCGGCCCTGCACCGCGCGCCGGGCGGACTTCGCGCCGCGGGCATGCTCGCGCTGGCGGCGCTGGTGCGGCAGGCGGTGGCCTTGCATTGGTGGGTGGGGACCGCGCGCCACTTCGCGCCGGGGGTCGCCGGGGCCGCCCTCACGCTGGCCGCGCTGGGCTGGGCGACGACGGCGGTGGCGTCCCAGGTGCCGGCGATGGCGCTGGTCCTGACGCCCGTGCGCCGCGTGCCTCCGCGCTTCTGGCTGCCCTTCGCCTGGGCGGCGGGTGAAGCCGTGGCGGAGCTCACCTGCGGCTTCTCCATGACGCAACTGCTGCACTCCCAGTGGGCACAGCCCGCCGTGCTGCGCGCCCTCGCGTTCGTGGGCTGGGGGCCCCTGCTGCTGCTGTGTCTCTATGCCTCGGTCAGCGTGGGCGAGGCCGCGGCCCGGCGCGATCTCCGGCTGTTGGCTCCGGCGGGACTCGTGCTGGGCGCGCTCGTGGGGGTGCCCCCGTTCGCCCCCTCGGACGACGCGCTCGAGGGCGTGGGCGTGGTGCACCTGGCCTCGTCGGCGCGCCTGCCCCGCGAGGTGCCCGGGGGAACGTCGCTGCTCGTGTGGCCGGAGAGCACGGTGCGCGGCAACCAGCGGCTGCCGGAGGGTGTCCTGCCCCAGCCGGTGCCCCTGGCCGCGTTCGCGGATACGCGCCTGCCCGTGGCGAGCGTCGCGGGCCTCACGCTGCGCACGGAGGGGCACTACCTCAACGCCGCGGGCGCCTTCGACGCGGAGGGGCAGCTGCTGGAGAGCCGGGGCAAGGCGGTGCTCGTTCCGGTGGGCGAGCGCGCCTTCCTGGGCCTGCGCGGGAGCGGTGAACCCCTGACGCCGGGCACCGCCGTCCCCCGGTTGTCCGTGGCGGGCCGGAGCGTCGTGCCCCTCATCTGCTACGAGGCCTTCAGCCGCCCCACCGCCCTCCAGGGGCAGGCCGCGGGAGGCACCCTGCTGGCCGTGCTCGCCAGCGACCTGCCGCTGGTGGGCAACCGCTTCGCGCTGGAGCAGGCCGTGGGGGCGGCCATCCTGCGCGCCGTGGAGCAGCACCTGCCCGTGGTGCGCGCGTCGCTGGCGGGCCCGGCCGTCATCGTCTCCTCCAACGGGAAGGTGCTGGCCCGGAGCGAGCCGGGGACCAGCGGCATCCTCACCGCCAGGAGCGGCGCGCCGGCCTACTCCCCCGCGGTGACCTCCACCGTGCCCAGCCCGTCCACGGTGAGCCGCACGTGGTCACCGGGCTTCATCAGGTAGGCGGCGGTGGCCGCGCCGGACAACACCAGGCTCCCCGCGGGCAGCACCTGACCGCGCTCCGCGAGCAGCGCGCACAGCTGGATGATGGACACCACCGGGTCACCGGAGATGGCATCCGAGCGCGCCTCGCCCTCCACCTTGCCGTTCACCTCCATGCGCATCTGGAGCTTCGTGAGGTCCAGGTCGCGCGGTCCCCGCTCCAGCGTGCCCGGCACGAACAGCGATGACGACGCGTTGTCCGCCACCACGTCCGGCAGGCTGAAGTACTTGAAGCCCACGAAGCGCGAGTCCAACACCTCCATCGCCGCGAAGACGGCCTCGCACGCGTCCAGCACCTCGTCGCGCGTGACGGTGCCCTTCAGCTCCTTCGACGTGCGGAAGGCGATCTCCGGCTCGATGCGCGGGTGGATGCCCGCGCCCACGCTCACCACGCCGCCGGGCTGCACGCGCATCCGGTCCGTGAGCACGCCGAAGATGGGCGAGCCCAGGTTCATCTGCTGGCGCTTCGCCTCCGACGTGAAGCCCATCTTCAGGCCCACCACCCGTTCGCCCTGGGCTTCGCGCAGCCGGATGCCCTCCGCCTGCACCGCGTAGCCGTCCGGCACGGAGAGCCGCGGGTGCGCGTGCGTCAGGGGCGGCACCTCACGCCGCTCGCGCCGCGCCGCGTCCAGGATTCCGGCCAGGGCCGCCACATCCACTGTCGAGGTCATGCGCGAATCTTTTCCATGCCCGGCCCGCAATTCCACCAAGGATTCACCGGTGGAGCGGGTCCCGGAGACGCCGGGCGCCAGACGGCCGCGCAAGCGAGCGCCATCCAACGTCGACTGTTCGGAATCCTGGAGGCGGCGGACGGCCGCGACATACATTGCCGCGTCTCCCTTCAGGAGGGCGCTGCCTTGGAAAAGGTCCTCAACTACATCGGTGGCGAGCTGGTGCCCGCGGCGGGTGGCCAGTGGCTGGACAAGCCGGAGCCCGCGACGGGCCAGCTCTACGCGCACGTGCCGGACTCGCGCGAGGTGGACGTGCAGTCCGCCGTGGAGGCCGCGGGCCGGGCCTTCCCCGCGTGGGCCGCCCTGCCGGCGATGGAGCGCTCGCGGTTCCTGCGCCGCATCGCGGGCCTCATCCACGAACGCCTGGACGCCTTCGCGCGCGCGGAGTCCATCGACACGGGCAAGCCGCTGCCGGTGGCCCGCACGGTGGACATCCCGCGCAGCGTGCTCAACTTCGAGTTCTTCGCGGACGCGGCGACGCAGTTCTCCAGCGAAGCGCACCCCATGGACGGCGTGGCGCTCAACTACACGCTGCGCTCGCCGCTGGGCGTGGTGGGCTGCATCTCGCCGTGGAACCTGCCGCTGTACCTGCTCACGTGGAAGATCGCCCCCGCGCTGGCGGCCGGCAACTGCGTGGTGGCCAAGCCGTCGGAGGTGACGCCGATGACGGCCTACCTCCTGTCGCAGGTGTGCCGCGACGCGGGGCTGCCGCCGGGCGTGCTCAACCTGGTGCACGGCCTGGGGCCGCACGTGGGCGGGCCGCTCACGCGCCACCCGGACGTCAGCGCCATCTCCTTCACCGGCAGCACGCGCACGGGCGCGGAGATTGCCCGCGTGGCCGCGCCCGCGTTCAAGAAGCTGTCGCTGGAGATGGGCGGGAAGAACCCCAACGTCATCTTCGCGGACTGCGACTTCGACGAGGCGCTGGCCACCACGCTGCGCTCGTCGTTCGCCAACCAGGGGCAAATCTGCCTGTGCGGCCCGCGCATCTTCGTGCAGCGCTCACTGTATCCGCGCTTCAAGGAAGCGCTGGTCGCGCGCACGCGGGCCCTCAAGGTGGGGGATCCGCTGGTGGAGGGCACGGATCAGGGTGCCCTGGTGTCGCGCGAGCACTTCGAGAAGGTGATGGGCTACATCGCGCTCGCGAAGCAGGAGGGCGGCAACCTCCTCACCGGTGGCCAGCGCGCGAACGTGCCCGGCCGCTGCGTGAACGGCTGGTTCATCGAGCCCACGCTGGTGGAGGGCCTGGCGCCCACGTGCCGCACGAACCAGGAGGAGATTTTCGGTCCGGTGGCCACGCTGATGCCCTTCGACGACGAGGAGGAGGTGCTGTCGTGGGCCAACTCCACGCGCTACGGGCTTGCGGGCAGCGTGTGGACGAAGGACCTGGCGCGCGCGCACCGGTTCGCGGCCCGGCTGCACAGCGGCATCGTCTGGGTGAACACCTGGATGCTGCGCGACCTGCGCACGCCGTTTGGCGGAGTGAAGGAGTCGGGCGTGGGCCGCGAGGGCGGCTGGGACGCGCTGCGCTTCTTCACCGAACCCAAGAACGTCTGCATCAAGCTCTGAAACACAGAGGAGTGACTTCCACGTGAGCGCTGGCGAGCGGATCGATTCGAAGAAGGCCCCGGAGCCGGTGGGGCTCTACCCCCACGCGCGCCGGGTGGGAAACCTCCTGTTCCTCTCCGGCGTGGGCCCGCGCGAGCGCGGCAGCAAGGCCATCCCGGGCGTGGAGCTGGACGCGGCGGGCAACATCGTCTCCTACGACATCGAGACGCAGTGCCACTCCGTGTTCCGCAACGTGCGCTACATCCTGGAGGACGCGGGCTCGTCGTGGGAGCGGCTGGTGGACGTGACGGTGTACCTCACGGACATGAAGCGGGACTTCCCCACGTACAACCGGCTGTGGGCGGAGTACTTCAAGGACAACCCTCCATGCCGCACCACGCTGGAGATCAACGCGCTGCCCACGCCCATCGCCATTGAACTGAAGTGCATCGCCACCATTGGAGACGCGTGACATGGGCCGACTGACCCCCATCAACTTCAAGAAGTGGATCGACGAGCACCGCCCCCTGCTCAAGCCCCCCGTGGGCAACCAGCAGGTGTGGGCGGACCGGGACTTCATGGTCACCGTGGTGGGCGGGCCCAACTCGCGCACGGACTTCCACGTCAACGAGGGCGAGGAGTTCTTCTACCAGCTGGAGGGCGACATCACCCTGCGCGTCATCGACGAGGGGCAGGTGCAGGACGTCCCCATCCGCGAGGGGGAAATCTTCCTGTTGCCCCCCAAGGTGCCGCACTCGCCGCAGCGGCCCGCAGGCACCATCGGGCTGGTGCTGGAGCGCCGCCGCCAGCCGCAGGAGCTGGATTCCTTCCTGTGGCTGTGCCCCAAGTGCGGCGAGAAGCTCTATGAGGAGTCGCTGCACGTCACCAACCTGGTGACGCAGCTGCCGCCGGTGTTCGAGCACTTCTACGGCAACCCCGAGCACTGCACCTGCAAGCAGTGCGGCACGAAGGTCACGCGGGGTGGTGCGCCCAAGTGAAGGTCGACATCCACACGCACCTCCTCCCCCCGGAGATGCCCCGCTTCGCCGAGCGCTTCGGCTACGGCGGCTTCATCACGTTGGACCACCACGCGCCCTGCCGCGCGCGGATGATGCGGGATGACGGGAAGTTCTTCCGCGAGATTGAAAGCAATTGCTGGGACCCGAAGCAGCGCGTCACGGAATGCGACGCACACGGCGTCCAGGTGCAGGTGCTGTCCACGGTGCCAGTGCTGTTCAGCTACTGGGCCAAGCCGCAGGACGGCCTGGAGGTGGCGCGCTTCCTCAACGACCACCTGGCCGGCGCGGTGGCGACCGCGCCCAAGCGACTGGTGGGCCTGGGCACGGTGCCGCTCCAATCCACCGACCTCGCGGTCAAGGAATTGGAGCGCTGCATCCGCACGCTGGGGTTCGCGGGCGTGCAGATTGGCAGCCACGTCAATGACTTGAACCTGTCCGACCCGGCCCTCTTCCCCTTCTTCCAGGCGGCGAGCGACCTGGGCGCGGCCGTCTTCGTGCACCCGTGGGACATGATGGGTGAGGCGAAGATGGCGAAGTACTGGCTGCCGTGGCTGGTGGGGATGCCGGCGGAGGTGTCGCTGGCCATCTGCTCGCTCATCTTCGGCGGGGTGATGGAGCGGCTGCCGAAGCTGCGGCTCGCGTTCGCGCACGGCGGCGGCGCGTTCCCCGGCACGCTGGGCCGCATCCAGCACGGCTTCGAGGTTCGCCCGGACCTGGTGGCCGTGGACAACAAGGTCGCGCCGCGCGACTACCTGGGACGGTTCTGGGTGGACTCGCTGGTGCACGACGCGGAGACGCTGCGCGCCATCGTGAAGCTGTTCGGGGCGGACAAGGTCGCGCTGGGCAGTGACTACCCCTTCCCGCTGGGCGAGGAGCGGCCCGGCACGCTCATTGAGTCGCTGACGGACCTGGCGCCTTCCGTGCGCGAGCGGCTGCTCTATCGCAACGCCCTGGAGTGGCTGGGGCGCTCGCACGAGGACTTCGCACCATGACGGCCCCTGTCTACGAGAACACCGATGTGTTCGCCTACGGCCTGGACGCAAAGGATCCGCTGAGGCCCCTGCGCGACGAGTTCCTCTTCCCCCCGGCCGCTTCCGGCGCGCCGACCATCTACCTGGCGGGCAATTCGCTGGGGCTGCAGCCGCGCAAGGCGCGCAAGTACGTGCAGATGGAGATGGAGGACTGGGAGCGGCTGGGCGTGGAAGGCCACATGCACGGCCGCCACCCGTGGCTGCCCTACCACGAGCTGCTCACCGAACAGGTGGCGCGGGTGGTGGGCGCGCAGCCGCTGGAAGTCGTGGTGATGAACACCCTGTCGGTGAACCTGCACCTGATGATGGTGTCGTTCTACCGGCCCACGCCCGAGCGCTTCAAAATCCTCATCGAGGGCGGCGCCTTCCCGTCGGACCAGTACGCGGTGGCGTCGCAGGCGCGCTTCCACGGCTACGACCCGAAGGAGGCCATCGTCCGGCTGATGCCTCGCGAGGGCGAGGACACGCTGCGCTCCGAGGACATCCTCGAAGCCATCGAGCGGCACGGGAAGGAGGTCGCGCTGGTGATGCTGGGCAGCGTGAACTACCTCACCGGGCAGGCCTTCGACCTGCGGGAGATCACGCGCGTGGCGCACGCGCAGGGCTGCAAGGTGGGCTTCGACCTGGCGCACGGGGCGGGCAACCTGAAGCTGTCGCTGCACGACGACGGGCCGGACTTCGCGGTGTGGTGTTCGTACAAGTACCTCAACGGCGGACCGGGCAGCCTGGGCGGCGTGTTCGTGCACGAGCGGCACGCGCGCTCGCCGGAGCTGCCGCGCTTCGAGGGCTGGTGGGGGCACAACAAGGCCACGCGCTTCGAGATGGGCCCCACGTTCGACCCGCTGCCGGGCGCGGAGGGGTGGCAGCTGTCCAACCCGCCCATCTTCCAACTGGCGGCGCTGCGTTCGTCCTTGGAGCTGTTCGACAAGGCGACCATGGCGGCCCTGCGCGCCAAGAGCGACCAGCTCACCGGCTTCCTGGAGTTCCTCCTGGATCGGCTGCCCGCGGGGTACGTGACCATCACCACGCCGCGCGACCTGAAGCAGCGCGGGGCGCAGCTGTCCCTGCGCTTCAAGGGCGAGCCGAAGCGGCTGCTGCACCGGCTGTCCTCGGCGGGAATCATCTGTGACTTCCGCGAGCCGGACATCATCCGCGCCGCGCCCGCGCCCCTCTACAACACGTACCTGGACGTCTTCCGCTTCGTGAAGGCGCTGGAAGCCCATGCCCTCGAATGAGTCGAAGCTGACGGTGGTGGGAGCGGGCCTCGTGGGTTCGCTCCTGTCGCTGTACCTGGCCCGCCGGGGCCACACGGTGGAGGTGCTGGAGCGCCGGGCGGACATGCGCCGCGAGACGTTGGATGCGGGGCGCTCCATCAACCTGGCCATCTCCACGCGCGGCCTGCACGCCCTGCGGCAGGTGGGCCTGGAGGAGGAGGCGCTGAAGCACGCCATCCCCATGCGCGGGCGGGTCATCCACCCGGTGAAGGGCGAGCTGGCCTTCCAGCCCTACGGGAAGGACGACTCGCAGCACATCAATTCGTTGTCCCGCGGCTGGTTGAACCAGTTCCTGATGACGCGCGCGGAGGAGACGGGCCGCGTGTCCATCCGCTTCCGCCAGCGGGTGACGCAGGCGGATCCGGCCGCGGGGACGCTCACGGTGCTGGACGAGGCCACGGGCGCGACGCGCGAGGTGCGCGACGCGGTGGTGTTCGGCACGGACGGCTCCGGTTCGGCGGTGCGGCAGGCGCTGCAATCGCAGACGGGGTTCCAGGCGGACTCGGAGACGCTGGGCCATGGCTACAAGGAGCTGACGATTCCGCCGGGCGAGGGCGGGCGCTTCCAGATGGAGAAGCACGCGCTGCACATCTGGCCGCGTGGGACGTACATGCTCATCGCGCTGCCCAACGAGGACGGCAGCTTCACCTGCACGCTGTTCCTGCCGTGGGAGGGGCCGGTGAGCTTCGCGTCGCTCCAGACGCCTGGGGCGCTGGAGGCGTTCTTCCAGGAGCAGTTCCCGGACGCGAAGGCGCTGATTCCGGGGCTGGTGGAGGAGTTCTTCTCCCGGCCCACCGGGCACATGGTGACGGTGAAGTGCGCGCCGTGGCACGCGGGAGGAAGCACGCTGCTGTTGGGCGACGCGGCGCACGCGATGGTCCCCTTCTACGGGCAGGGGATGAACTGCGGCTTCGAGGACTGCGTGGTGCTGGACGCGCTGCTGGAGCGGCAGCCGGACTTTGGAAAGGCGTTCAGCGAGTTCGAGCGGCTGCGCAAGACGAACGCGGACGCCATCGCGGACATGGCGGTGGAGAACTTCATCGAGATGCGCGACAGCACGGCGGATCCGCGCTTCCTGTTGGAGAAGGGCGTGGAGAAGGTGCTGCTCAACGCCTTCCCGGGCGAGTTCGTCAGCCGCTACTCGCTGGTGAGCTTCAGCCGCGTGCCCTACCGGCTGGCGTACGGCGTGGGCACCCTCGCGGGCGGAATCGTGTCGGAGCTGGCGAAGGACTTGAAGCGGCCCGAGGACGTGGACCTGGACCGGGCGGCGAAGCTGATTCGCGGCCGGCTGACCCCTTTCATGGAGGAGCACGCGGATGGATTTCGGCTTGAAGGGTAGGCGGGCGCTGGTGACGGGCGCGTCGTCGGGGCTGGGGCGCGCCATCGCGGACACGCTGGTGAAGGAGCGCGCGACGGTGGCGGTGTCCTCGCGAGGCGGGGAGAAGCTCCAGAAGGCGGCGAAGGAGCTGGGCGCGGCGCTGGCGGTGCCATGTGATTTGACGCAACCCGGAGCCGCGCGCGGACTGGTGCGCGAGGTGACCCAGAAGCTGGGCGGCCTGGACGTGCTGGTGGTGAACGCGGGCGGCCCGCCGTCCGGTGGCTTCGAGGCCATTACGGTGGAGCAATGGCAGACAGGGTTCCAGAGCCTGTGGCTGGCCACGGTGGATGCGATTCAAGAAGCGCTGCCCGGCATGAAGGCGCAGGGCTGGGGCCGCATCGTGCTGGTGACGTCCACGGCGGCGCGCGAGGCGCTGAGCAACCTCACGGTGTCCAACGGCCTGCGCGCGGGCTTGCTGGGCCTGGTGAAGAGCCTGAGCAATGAGGTGGCGCCGTACGGCATCACGGTGAACGCGGCGCTGCCGGGCTACCACGCGACGGACCGGATGAAGGACCTGGGCCTGTCCGACGAGAAGGTGGCGCCAAACATCCCCGCGCGGCGGCTGGGGAGGCCGGAGGAGTTCGCGGCGCTGGTGACGTTCCTGGCGTCGGAGCCGGCCGCGTACATCAGCGGCCAGTCCATTGCCTGTGATGGTGGGGCGCTGAAGGGGTTCTGAGGCGTCGGACGAACGGCGTCAGGAAGAGCACGGGCGCGAGGCCGCCCGTGCTCCGCGCCCCGTTGGCAGCCCCTCAGAGCCCGAGGACGGTGAGGGTCGAGAGCCCGGACACGTCCGTGACGCCTCGCGTGGTCTCACAGCCGAGCAGGTTCGACTGGAGGAGCGTCACCGTGTGCACGACCTCCTGTCCCAGGAACAGGCCCTCCGTGACCTTCCCGGTCACCGTCGAGACTACCAGCCCCTGGGGACGCGCCGTGGTCACCTGGGCGTTGGCCACCGTGCTCGTCTGCCCGTTGCCCCACTTCACCTTGAAGCCGCCGGTGATGCTGCTCGCCGTGCACGCCACGTTGCCCTTCGCCGTGTAGTCGAACTCCGCCGAGCCGATGTCCGCGGGGATGCCCGAACACAGCGCGAACAACCCCTGGCTCGTCACCGTCGTCGGCTTCGATTGGAGCGTCATGCCCGGCTCATAGTGCGCCTTGGTGACGCCCAACGGGCACGTCAACACCGTGGGCGCCGCATGCGCCCCCGTCGCCGTGAGGGCCGCCACCATTCCGACAAGGACCGCCGCTACCTGAAACCCTTGATGGATCCGCATCGCTGTTCTCCTCAGGTTGGTGCCGCGACATCGCGGCCCTCTGGAGATGTGACCCGCACTGGCCCCTGCTCCATCGCGCGCGGGGGAAGGGCTCCCGGCCCTTGAGGGCATGAGGAAGTCAGGTGCATGCCTCCGTGGGCGATGCGTCGCCTGTGAGGGTGGAGCTTTGAGAGGGTTTGAAGTGACGTCAGTGCCCTTCCGGGGGGAAGGGCATGGACGCGACGACGCGGGCGGTAGGCCTGGGACTGACGTGGCTGCTGACCGGCTGCGCGACGGGTGCAGGGACCGTGGTGGAGGGGAGCCTTCAGCCCCGGCACTTCCGGTTCGTCGCGGTCGTGGAGCAGGCAGGCCCGGGGCCTGGAGGCTGGCGAGAGGCGTGCCTCCATGTTCCTCTACGGCGTGACTCAGGGGAGGTCTTCAGATGCACATTGGGTGTCGGAATGCCTGTGCAATCCACACGTCTTGGCGACATCCCGCTTGAACTGGCCCAGCGCATCTCGTCGGACTGCGCGAACCTGGCAGCCCAGACGGTATTCAGTTCGACTACTCCGGTCACGGCGCTTGGAATGGCCTGCACCGAGTTCAGGAATGCCTTCTCGCTTGCGCTCGGAGGAGCTGTCGAAGGATCGCGAGTGAATCAGCTGTGCCATGCGGAAACCACGCCTGTTCGCCCTCGGTTCCAGAAGCCATGACACCTTCGGCTGAAGAATTGTTCGCGGTCGCTCGCCTCTATTGGGGTGCCGACCAGGCCTATGTCTTCCGTCAGGAGCCAGGCCCCGAGGATCTTCGCTACCAGGCCCTCTGGGAGGAGAAAAATGCGGAGAGGCCCCGCTGGGGGGCCTTTGTGAAGTCGCTTCGAGAAGCGCTTCCCAGCTGCGATGCCTGGGACTACACGCCGCCCCTGGCGAATCCCAGCTTCGGCGCGCTGGTCTACCCTCACTACGAGAAGATCATGCACCGTCCCCAGAAGGTATGGGTGGTCGCCGGGTATCTCAGCATCCTGGCTCCGGTCTATACGGTGCACTGCGTCCGCAAGGAGTACCTGGGAAATCAGCTCCGAAGCGCGAAGGTCTTCCTCGGCCCCGTCCCGCTCGAACTGCGAGACATCGCGGACACGGTCGCCCAGCACATCGAAGCGGACTTCGGCGCCACCGCGTTGCCCCTTGAAGTCGCGCAGACGCCCGTCCCCCTCTACGTCAACTTCATGAAGCCGCCGGAGACCACGCTCTTCCACGCGCTCTTCACCTCGGAGCCCGGGAACATCTTCTGAGCCCGGCTCAGTGTCCCAGAACCAGGAAGAGCACGAACGCGAAGACGGCCGTGCCCGCGAGCACTCCCTGAACGGCCACCGGCTTCAACCCCTTCACCATCCCGAGCGCCCCCAGCACCGCGGACCACACCAGCATCCCCAGCGGCATTCCGGCCACGATGGCCGCAGGCACATAGAAGATGATGAGCGCACAGCCGCCTTTGCCGCAGTGCTCCGGCGTGGAGAAGTAGGAGAAGACCTCCGTCACCGCCCAGGCGGCCGTGAGCAGCCCTCCAAGGATCGAGCCGCCCCACCAGGCTCCGCTGGAGCGCTCGAAGTAACCCATGCGCCGCCAGTGCGCCGCCCGCTGGCGGACCGCGATCAGCAGCCCCAGCAGGACCCCTGCCGGCAACAACGCCAGCACGAACGCGCCGCCTGTTCCGCGCAGCCCCGCCAGGGCGCACGCCATGAGGGCCACAGCGCAGGAGAGCAGGGCCGCGAAGAGCATGAGTCGTGAGTTCATGAGGGTCGATTGACGCGGGGGTGGCAGCCGCGTCCCTCCCGTGAGTTATCGAGCCGCCCCCCGGCAAGGGCCAAGGCTCCCCCCTTCTCCACGTGCCGACACAGTCTGCTGACGCAGCGGGTCGGGCATTTTCCGTCCTGACAGCAAAGTCTTTTTGATAGGGGCTGGTGGATTTCTCACGTTTTTGCGACAGAGTTCGCCGCCTTCGCCGGGAGGGGCGCAGACGTGCTCAGACGAATCCGTTTCATCCGTGGGCTGTGGCTCATGGTCGTGTTGTGGGGAGCCGGGGCCTGGGCCCAGGGCAACTCGGTCATCACCGGGACGCTGGTCAACGCGGATGGCCGCCAGCCGCTGGAGAACGTGGTCGTCACAGCCACGTCCCCCCAGCTGCAGGGCGAACGCACCGTCCTCACCGACAAGAGCGGCCTGTTCCGCATCCCCCAGCTCCCGCCGGGCACGTACACCTTGCGCTTCGAGACCCAGGGCTTCCGTCCCTTTGCCCGCGACGGCATCCTGCTTCGCATCGACCGCACCGTCCGCCTCAACGCGGAGCTGCTACCTGAGGCCCTGACCTCCTACGACGTGGTCTACGCAACACCGCCCACCCTGGACGTGGGCTCCAGCGCCGCGGGCGTCACCGTGGACCAGGACTTCATCCGCAACATCGCCGTCATCCGCCCCGGCACCAAGGGCTCCGCGTCCCGCTCCTTTGAAGGCCTGGCCGAACTGGCCCCCGGCGCCACCGAGGACCGCTACGGCGTGAGCATCAGCGGCAGCTCGTCCCCTGAAAGCCAGTACGTGGTGGACGGCCTGTCCGTGAACGACCCCGGCGTGGGCACGCTGGGCACGCCCCTGTCCGTGGAGTTCGTGAAGGAGGTCAACATCATCACCGGCGGCTACATGCCGGAGTACGGCCGCTCCACCGGCGGCGTGCTCAACGTCGTCACCAAGTCCGGCTCCAACGAGTTCCACGGCTCCGTGTTCGCGAACTACGCGCCCGGCGCGCTCCAGACGTCCGGCAAGGAAGTCCTCCGCCAGGGCAGCGTCATCTCCGCGCAGGGCAGCGCCCACAACCTGGGCGACTTCGGCTTCGACCTGGGCGGCCCCCTCCTCAAGGACAAGCTCTGGTTCTACGTGGGCGTCGCGCCGTCCTTCAATCGCATCCAGGTGGACCGCCAGCTCAACAGCTACGAGGTGTGCACGGAGGTGGACAGCAACGGCTGCGACAAGGTGAACACCCCTCGCAAGGACCTTTCCACCGGCTTCTCCCAGGCGACGCCCATCGAAGGCAGCCGCACCAGCCGCTTCGCCGACGAGCGCAGCGTGCAGTACCTGGGCAAGCTCACCTACAACTTCAACCCGGACCACAGCCTCTCCCTCTCCGTCTTCGGCACGCCACGCTCCTCCGGTGGCAGCGGCAAGTACGCCTTCAGCGACGACGGAGAGCCGGAGGTGTGCACCAGCCTGTCCTGCACCGCCTTCGTGCAGGGCGCGTATGAATCCATCGCCACCCGGCGCAGCAACAGCGCCATGGACATCGTGGCGAAGCAGGCGTCGTCCTTCTTCGACAAGAAGCTGCTCGTGGACGCGACGCTCGGCTGGCACCACCAGGCGGACTCCACCCTCCCGTCGGACGGCTCGGGCCTGGGCTCCGGGGAGGGCCTGTCCGCGAAGTCCAACATCGCCTGGCGCCGCACCCGCAACCCGGGGCCGCACACCATCAACGAGTTCGAGACGCTCCCCAACGCGGACGACTGTGGCAGCACGCCCGCGGAGCAGCAGCTGCGCTGTCCCGTGACGGCCTATTCCACCGGCGGCCCCGGCACCATCAGCATCCAGCGGCTGGACCGCGTGCAGGGCAAGGTGATGGGCACCTACCTGCTGGAGGCCCTGGGCCACCACATCCTCAAGGCGGGCGCGGACATCGAGCGGATGAGCTTCTACAACAACCGCGCGCGCACCGGCCTGACGCCCTGGCAGGAGTGCACCGGCGGCGACTGCTTCTTCAGCCTCAACCAGTACGGCTACCTGGACGGCCCGGACCAGCCGGTGTTCCTGGCCAGCAAGGAGGGCACCTCCACGTCCACCACCGTGGGCGGCTTCCTCCAGGACAGCTGGTCCGTGATGGACAAGGTCACCGTCAACGTGGGCCTGCGCTACGACGTGCAGACCATCTACGGCCTGGACGGCGAAGTGGGCCTGCACCTGCCCAACCAGTGGTCCCCGCGCCTGGGCGTCATCTACGACCCGACGCAGAGCGGCCGCGCCAAGCTCTTCGCCAACTACGCGCGCTTCTTCGAGAACGTCCCCCTGGACATGGCGGACCTGTCCTTCCCGCAGCAGCAGCTCCTGTCCGCCACCTACGACGCGCCCCCGTGCAATCCCTCACGCGAAGGGTCGCTGCTGGTGGACTGCACCGCGGACGCGAACCGTCAGCCCATTGGCAACCGGGAGAGCCCCAACCAGCTGTGGGACGCGCAGGGCGGCGACCGCGTGCCGGTGGACCCCAAGATTCGCGCCCAGTCCGCGGACGAGTTCGTGGTGGGCGGTGAGTACGAGCTCTTCACCGCGAGCCGCTTGGGCGCCACGTACACCCGGCGCTACCTCAACGACGTCATCGAGGACATGAGCCGCGACGACGGCAGCACCTTCTTCCTGGGCAACCCGGGCAAGGGCTACTCCACGGACTTCCCGCTGGCGAAGCGCGAGTACGACGCGGTCAACCTCTACTTCCAGCGCGCCTTCACCAACGGGTGGCTGGCCCAGGCCAGCTACACCTGGTCCACCCTGCGCGGGAACTACTCCGGCCTGTTCCGCGCGGACACCGGCCAGCTGTCCCCCAACCTCACGCGCGACTTCGACCTGGTGTCGCTCACCATCAACCGCGAAGGCCAGCTGCCCGGGGACCGCACGCACGCGTTCAAGGTGTTCGCCGCGAAGGAGCTGGTGCTGGGCCCGCGCACCAGCATCAACGTGGGCGGCAACTACCGGGCGCGCTCCGGCACGCCGCTCAACTACCTGGGCGCGCACCCGCGCCGCAGCGGTTCGGAGACGTTCATCCTGCCGCGCGGCAGCGCGGGCCGGCTGCCCTGGGTGCACGGCGTGGACGGACACGTGGGCGTCAACCAGCGGCTGGTGAAGGACTACGTCCTCACGGTGTCCCTGGACGTGTTCAACCTCTTCAACTTCCAGCAGTACACGGACGTGGACCAGACCTTCACCACCACGCGCGTGTACGCCATCGAGCAGGGCGGCAAGCCGGACGACCTCACCGCCTGCCTCACCCAGAACAACCCCAACTGCAAGGTCATCTCCACCGCCACGGGGCTGCCCATCGGCGTGCAGGACATCAACCCCAACTTCAAGCGGCCCACCGCCTACCAGGCCCCGCGCTCCATCCGTCTGGGCGCGAAGCTCACCTTCTAGGCCCAACGCCCATGAGAACTCCCGCGATGAAGCTTCGTTGGATGGCAATCAGTGCAGGAATCGCAGCCGCGGCCGTCGCCGTGGGCGCGTGCGGCAGCGAACCGGAGGCCGAGTGCGTGGTGGCGCGCGCCGTGTCGGACGGCTCCACCGGCTCGTTCGCCGCGACGTACCAGCTCAAGCCCGGGCAGAATCCGGACGGCGTCTGCGCGCGGCTCAAGCCGGAGTCGCTGGGCCTGCAGAAGTTCTTCAGCCAGGACCCGGCCGCGCCCGACACCGTGGGCGTGCGCAGCGCGCGGCTGGGCAAGCTGCTGGAGGACTTCGCGTCCCGGCTTTCGGAGGACTCGAAGGCGTCCGCCACGGCGGTGGGGCCGCTCGCTTCCGCGACGCCGGGAGCGGACCACTTCTGCTCGGTGCCGGAGTTGACGCCCACGCGGCTGGACGTGGCCGCGTCCGTGGCGCCCGACGGCGGCGCGCTGCCCGCGCAGGACTACGGCTACGCGTGGAGCAACCTGCGCATCTACAACACGCCGGAGATTCCGGGCACGCAGTTCACCGCGGACCTCGTCTACACGGAGAACGGCTGCACCGCCGAGTACACCGTGAAGGGCATCTGGCCGGTGGTGAAGTGCCAGAACAGCAAGACGAAGCTGCCGGACGAAACGCTGTGCGACCCGTACGCGGACTACGACGCGGGACGGCTGCGCGGCTCCGGCATCAACCCGCTGTTCCCCGTGAAGTGCGACCCGGACGCGTTCATCTGCGTGCTCACGGGTGAGGTGCCATCAGCCCCGTGAGACCGTGGCTTCCGGGGCGCAGCGCCTGCGGCAGGTCCCGGAAGTCCCTCACCAGCCAGTCCGGCCGCTCGCGCACCAGGACCTCGCGCGGGAAGGACGTGGCGACGGCGACACACGCCGCGCCCGCCGCCCGCGCGGCCCTCAGGCCCGCCACCGCGTCCTCGAACACCACGCACGCGTGGGGTGAGACGCCCAGCGCGGCGGCGGCCTTGAGGTACACCTCTGGATCCGGCTTGCCCCGGACGACGTCCGTGGAGGTCACCCGCACGGGGAAGAGGTGCTGCAGCCCCACGCGATCCAGGGCGCGCTCCGCGTTCTGTGCCAGGGCGCTCGTGCCCAGGGCCCAGGGCACCCCTGCCTGCTTCAGGGCCATGAGGTAGGCCCCCACGCCGGGAACAGCGAACACCGGCTCGTGGTCGAGCAGCCGGTGGAAGGCCTGCTCCCGGTCGTCCGTGAGCGCGGCCACCTGTTCGTCGTCCAGCTCCGCGCCGAACCACGCACGCAGCGTCTCTCCGGCCCGCCGGCCGTTGGTGGCGAGCAGCTCCTCCCGCGTGGGCACGTAGCCGCGCTCCCGGGCGAACTCCTCCCAGACGCGGTAGTGCAGTTCGGTCGTGTCGATGACGACGCCGTCCAGGTCGAAGAGAACGGCGTCAAAAGTGATGTTCGAGGTCGATGGAGACATGGAGGTCGGGCTCTCTCGAAGATCCACACGGCACGCGTCCCAAACCTATTCACGGGGTGGGTTCCGGGCGTGGCTTCCACCCCCACCGCCTGTGCCGACCGTGCGACCAGCCAGGGGGACGGTTTCCGGCCGGGGCGCTAGAAGTGGGAAGGAAAGCCGCCTGCCAGGCCCAGGGGCAGCCAGCCCGTTGTAGGCTTCCAGGGAGATCCATGCCGCCCAAGAACCCCACGGATTTCTCCACGACCGCCGTCCGCACGCACGGCACGCCCTCGCAGGCCACCCAGGTGGTGCCGGCGCTGACGATCATTGGCCACGCCCAGCCCCAACGCATCGGGGAGCGGCTGCTGCTGGAGGGGCTGCTCTCCGGCGAGCGCGCGGTGGCGCTGTCCCGCAACGCGCCGGACTTCCACCGCCCGGGCGGCGTGCTGGCGCTGCCCCTGGGTGACCCGTTCCTCAGCCGCACGCCGGTGCGCTTCGAGGCCAGCGACCGGGGGGGCGTGCGGCTGCTGGTGCCGGAGGGCGGAACCCCGGTGTGGGTGGGCAGCGAGCCGGTGCGCGGCGGGCGCGAGTTCCCCGCCGAGGCCCTGGTGGCCGGCGTGCCCCTGGTGCTCGCCGGGCGCGTGGCGCTGCTGCTGCATCAGGCCACCGTGCGCGGCACCCATGCGCCGGCCGGGCCCGCGGTGCTGGGCATGGTGGGCGACAGCGAGGGCATCCTCCGCGTGCGCGAGGACGTGCTGCGCGTGGCAGACCTCCTGGTCCCCGTGCTGGTGCGGGGCGAGACGGGCACGGGCAAGGAGCTGGTGGCACGCGCGCTCCATGAGCGGAGCCCCCG
This sequence comes from Corallococcus carmarthensis, assembly GCF_003611695.1. GTDB lineage: Bacteria > Myxococcota > Myxococcia > Myxococcales > Myxococcaceae > Corallococcus > Corallococcus carmarthensis. The sequence continues at coordinate 93,107 of NZ_RAWE01000007.1, forward strand.
GCGCGCCGGCCCCTTCGTCAGCGTCAACCTGGGCGCCCTGTCGAAGGACCTCATCGCCGCGGAGCTGTTCGGCGCCCTGCGGGGTGCGTTCACCGGCGCCGCGCGCGACCGGGAGGGCTTCTTCCGCGCGGCCCACGGCGGGACGCTCTTCCTGGACGAGGTGGCGGAGGCGCCCCCGGAGGTCCAGGCGGCGCTGCTGCGCGTGCTGGAGACGAGCGAGGTCTACCCCGTGGGTGGGCAGACCCCCGTGCGCGTGGACGTGCGGCTCGTCACCGCCACGGACGCGGACCTGGAGGCGCGCATCCGCGACGGCCACTTCAAGGCCCCGCTGCTGCACCGCCTGGCCGGCTTTGAAATCACCGTGCCGCCGCTGCGCGAGCGCCGTGAGGACATCGCGCCGCTGTTCCTCCACTTCGCGCGCCAGGAGCTGGAGTCCACGGGCGAGGCGGGGCGGCTCAACTCCTCGGACGCGCGCGCCGAGCCGTGGTTGCCCGCGGCGCTCGCCGCGCGGTTGGTGCGCTCCGCGTGGCCCGGCAATGTGCGCCAGCTGCGCAACGTCGCGCGGCAGCTCGTCATTGGAAGCCGGGGGCTGCCCGGGCTGCGCGTGGACGCCCGGCTGGAGCAGTCGCTGGACGCCGACGCGCTTCCCATCCCTGGACAGCCGCTGAGCGCGCAGGCGCCCTCCCCTGTTTCAGAGGACACGCCAGCGCCCTCGGAGACGCGTGCGCCCGCGCGGCGCAAGCCGTCGGAGGTGAGCGAGCAGGAGGTGCTGGAGGCCCTGCGCGCCTGCGCCTGGGACTTGAAGGCCACGGCGGACTGGCTGGGCATCCCGCGCTCCTCCGTGTACGTGCTCATCGACAAGAGCTCACTCCTGCGCACCGCGCGCGACCTGAGCCCGGAGGAGATCACCCGCTGCTTCCATGAGTGCGAGGGTGACCTGGACCGCATGGTGCAGAAGCTGGAGGTCTCCCGCCGCGCGCTCCAGCGCCGCGTGCGCGAGCTGGGGCTGGAAGGCAGCTGAGCCGGCGCGCTGGTACGGCGTCTGCAATGCCTACCGGCACCATGGCCAACAACATCCTCATCGATGTCTCCACGACCCCCGTCACCTACATCCCCAGCCCCGATGTGAAGCACGGCGACACGGTGGTCTTCACCTTGGGCAACGCCCTCACCGCCACCGCCACCATCACGTTCCCCGAAGGCACCTGCCTCACCACCTCCGGCCCGTACACCCTGGGAGGCCCCACCATGTCGACGGCGCCCCTGGTCGTCTCGCTGACGGCGCTGCAGCGGGTCTATCCCTTCGACGTGGACATCAACAACGGCCAGGAGTCCCAGGCCCGCAAGGGCCACGAGTGGGACCGGAAGAATGGCGGCATCGACGTGACCAGCGACCCGCCGAAGGAGGTCCGCCGGTAGGCCGTCAGCGCGGCGGCGGACGCGTCAGCCCCGGAACGTGACGTGTCATTGACGCGTCCGGGAGCGCGTGTCCCCTGCCGCGGCCGTGAAACATCCGAGGGGCGCGTTTGACACATGCGTGTTGGTACAGGTGCTGCAATGCTGTGCGGACCTATGGCCACCATCACAGTCGACCTCTCCACAGTTCCCATCAGCTACAGCCCCGGCCCGGAAGTGAAGCACGGGGACAAGGTTGTCTTCTCGATGGGCAGCTACCCTTCCGCCTACACCGCCGTCGTCACGTTCCCGGACGGAACCTGCCTCACCACGGTCGGCCCGTACACGCTCGGGGGCGGCACGCTGACGACCCAACAGCTGACCGTCTCGAACCTGGCGCCGAAGAAGATCTACGGCTTCGACGCGGTCATCGACGATGGGACGCGCGAGCGGGGCACCAACCCCCGTGGTCCGGAGGAGCGCGACCGGAAGAACGGCGGCATCGACGTGACCAGCGATCCGCCGGAGGACCCCGCCCCCAACAAGTAAGGACGTCAGCGCCCGGCGCCCTTCAGGGCCCGGGGGCGTCGGCCACGCGCTCCGCTGACGGGGCGCGCGGTCCGGCGCGAAGCGAAAGCAGTCCTTCCCTCACCTCGCGAGCCCGGCCCCACCGGGGACGGGCTGCCACCACCGCGTCGGACAGTTCCAGCCCGCGCTTCACGCCGGCCGCCGCGTCCTGCCCTTCACGGATGCGCCACCGCGCCCACGCGCCGTGCAGGTCCGCCGCCGCCAGCCGGTACTCCAGCCTGGGGTCGAGCTTCATCGCTTCCTCGAAGGCCGCCGCCGCGCGCGTGAAGTCGCCGTCCGCCGCGCCATGGCCCTGCGCCGTCCAGCGCGCCCGGACGCCCGCGGCCTCCGCCAGGTAGCGCCACGCATTGCCCAGCTTCGGGTTGAGCTCGCGCGCCCGGTTCAGCGCCGTCTCCGCCTTGGCGAGGTCCGCCGCCGGGTCGCGCGTCCGGGACAGCGTCCAGGTGGCCTGGCGCACCCAGGCCTTGCCCAGGTTCGCGAACAGGTCCGCGTCGTCCGGCAGCCGCTTCAGCGCCTCCGTGTAGTCGTCCACCGCGGCTCGCAGCGCGGCGCTGGGGTCCTCTCCCTTCGCGAGCTGGAGCTCCGCGCGGAAGACCTCCCACTCGCCCAGGTTGTTGAAGGCGAAGCCCTGCGTGGGCGCCAGGGTCCGGGCCTTCTCGAACGACGCCTTCGCCTCGTCGAGCAGCGCCTTCGTGTCGCCGCCCTCCTCCGCTCGCAGCTCCGCCTGCCAGAACACCGCGGAGCCCAGCGCGTTGTGGAGCGCGGGCTGCTTCGCGTTGAGCGCCAGCCCCTGCCGGTACAGCGTCAGGGCCCGCTCCAGGTCCACGCTCACGTCCTCGCCCTTCAGGTAGCGGGCGCGCGCGAGCTGCTCCGCCACCTCCGCGCCGTTGAAGCACGCGCTGAAGTTGTCCGGATTGAGCGACAGGGCCCGGGTCAACGCGCTGTTCGCGCGGCGCAGGTCGCCCGTCGCGTCCGGAGCGTTCGGGACGTCCGCCCGCTTGCGGTACGCGACGCCCAGGTTGATCCACGAGAGCGGCTGCTGTTCGCTCAGCTGGAGCGCCGTCTGGTACGCGGCGATGGCCTTGTCCAGGAGCGGCACCGGGTCTCCCCCGCGCGCGCCTTCCGCGTCCGCCTGCCCCTGCCACGCGAGGCCCAGGTTGGCGTGGAACGCGTAGTCGCGGTCCTCCGGACGCAGCCGTTCGAAGGAGGCAATCGCGAGCTTCAGCTGTCCGCGCGGATCCTCCCCGTGCAGTTGCTGGTAGCGCGCCCACAGCCGGTGCGTGAGGGCCCGCTCCAGCGGGATGCGGTCGCTCGGCGTGGACACGGCCTCGGCGGTGCGCAGCGCGGCCAGGGACTTCTCCAGCAGCGCCTCCACGCCCTCCCCGCCCTGGTTCGTGCGCTGCTCCGCGAGCCGGCGGTGGAAGCGCGACACCAGCACCAGCGAACGGGCGTGGTCCGGCGCTGCGGCGAGCGCGCGCGACAGCGCCTCCAGGCCCCGCTCGTAGTGCGGCAGCACGTTGCCTTCGCCGTACAGCTCCATCACCAGCGCGGCCAGCTCCAGCCGCCCCAGCACCGAGTGCACGACCGGCTGGCTCTCCGCGGTGGCGACAGCGGCGGCGTATGCCTCGCGGCTCAGCGCCAGGTCCGCCTGCGAACCCGCCCGGTCCCCGCCGTTCCAGCGGCGCATGGAGCGCGCGAGCAGGATGTCGCCGCGCAACAACGGCGCCTCGTAGAACCACGGCGACTGCGTGCCCGGCGCGTCCAGCAGCGCCAGCGCGTCCTCCGGCCGGTCCTCGTAGAAGGCGAACAGGGCCTTCACGAACGACGGCGGCGCGGGCACGTCCGGCCCTTCCGCCTGGCGCAGGTACGCGAGCGCCGGGTCGCGGTAGCGGCCGTTCAGCTCCTTGAGCCGGGCCTCGCGCTGCGCGGGGGCGCGGCGCTCCACGTCCAGCAGGAGCTGCTCGCGGTACAGGTGGCCCAGCACCTGCGCCAGCGCCCACGCCACGCGCGGTTCGCGGTAGCCGTGCGCCCACGCGGACTCCAGCTTCACGCGCGCGCCGTCCAGGTCGTCCAGCGCGAACAGGGCGCGGCCCAGCGCGTACTCCCCGGGCCCCACCGCCTGCTCACCCGCGCGGGCAATCTCCGCCTCCAGCGCGGCCATGCTCGCGCGCAGCGCCTCGCGGTCCTTGCGCGTGTCATGCAGGCGCGACAGGGCGGAGTAGCGCGCCGAGGACTCGATGCGCTCCACGCGTTCGGTGAAGGCGCGGGCCAGCCGCTCGCGCTCCGCCACCTCGCCGCGCGCGAGCTGCGCCTGCGTGAGCGCGCCGGCCACCACCGCCACCACCGTGCCGCCCAGCGCCAGCGCCGCGCGGTGCTTGCGGACCTTCTTGCCCAGCCAGTAGCGCGCGCCATGGCGGGCCCGCACCGGCTCGCCCGACAGGAAGCGCTCCAGGTCGTCGGTGAAGGAGCGCACGGAGTCGTAGCGGAGCGGCCGCTCCTTCTCCAGGCACTTGAGGACGACGGCCTCCAGGTCCTCCGGGATGTCCGGCTCCAACATGCGCGGGCGCGGAGGCGGCTCCGTCTGGAGCTTCGCGAGCACCTCCTTCTCCGTGCCGCCGGTGAAGGGAGGCTGCCCGGTAAGCAGCGCATATAATGTAGCGCCCAGCGCGTAGACGTCCGCGCGGCGGTCCAGGCGGTGGCCTTCACCCCGGGCCTGCTCGGGCGGCATGTAGTGCGGCGTGCCCAGCACCGCGTTCGGCGTGGCGGTGCCCTCGCGCCAGTCGCGCGCGAGCCCGAAGTCCATCACGAACGGGAGGAAGCCTCCGTCCTCCGTGCGCTCCACCAGGATGTTGCCGGGCTTCAGGTCGCGGTGGACCAGCCCCACGCGGTGCGCGGCGTGCACGCCCTGCGCGGCCTGGCAGAGCACCCAGACGCGCTGCTCCAGCGTGAGCGAGTTGGAGAGCTGCCCCAGCGACGGGCCCTCCACGTAGCGCATGGCGATGAAGGCGTGCCCGCGCACCTCGCCCACTTCGTAGACCTCGCACACGCGCTCGTGGCGCACGCGGGCCTGGGCGCGGGCCTCGGACAGGAAGCGGCGGGCCAGCTCCGGGTCCCCGTCGCGCACGAACTTGAGGGCCACGTTGCGGCGCAAGAGCGGGTCATAGGCCAGGAACACCTGCCCCATGCCGCCCTGCCCCAGGAAGCGCACGGGCTCGTAGCGGTCCCAGCCGGGCACCGGAAAGGCGGGCACGCCTTCGATGACCAGCGAGGACGGAACCGCCGTGGACAGCGTGGCGGCTTCCTGGATGGGGGCGTCACCCCGGTCCGTGCGACCTCGGACCAGGTCCTGCCGCAAGAGGTCCAGGGTTTTCTCCGTCAGCAGGCCCCGTTCCTTCAACAGCTCCAGGGGCCTGCGTTGCAGGCGAAGGGCCTCCTCGCGCAGGGCCGCCGCCTCGTCGGAGGACAGCAACCCCTCGTCCAGCGCGAGAAGGACCTCCTCCTCGTACACCTCTTGATGACCTGCCCCGGGCACGGACGGGAGCATACGGGGAAGGCCGGGGAACGCGGGAGCGCCGCCGGAAGGGCGCCATGGGAGGGAGCGAGGGGGCGCTCCCGGAAAGGGGGAAGGCCGGCCCCTCCGGCGGGCTCCGCGAGACGCTATGCGGCGGCGCGGCGCTGACGGCGGCGCAGCCCCGGCACTCCCATCAGGCCCAGGAGGGCCAGCCAGGAGGCATCCGGCGCGGTGCTGCACCCGCCGCCCGCGAAGGCGCGCGTGCTCTCCACCGTCCAGGTGTACTGCGCCGGGGTTTCATCCGTGTTGCCGCTGTCGTCCACCGCGCGGACGCGCAGGACATGGTCCCCGCTGCCGACGGTGTAGGTGTCCTGGCACGGCCCCCAGGCGCCGCCGTCGAGGCTGCACTCGAACGTGGAGCCCTCTTCCGTGGAGGCGTACTCGAAGTCCGCCGTGCGGCTGGAGGTGGTGGGCGCCGGGCCCTTCACGATGGAGGTGTCCGGGGCCTGGTTGTCGGGGACCTGGGTGCTCACGACGAACGGGACGGCGGTGGACGGGGGGCTGGTGACGCCCGCGGGCGACTCGGCCGTGGCCGTCACGGTGTGCGGACCCGCCGGCAGCGGCGCCGTGGGGACGCAGCTCCAGTTGCCGCTCGCGTCCACGGTGGCGGTGCAGACCACGGTGGTGCCCTCGCGCACCGTCACCTGCGTGCCGGGCTCGCCGGTGCCGGTGATGGCGGGCGTGCCGGTGGTCACCGTGGCGTTCGCCGCGGGCCCGGTGATGACCGGGGCCGGGACCTGGGTGTCCACGACGAAGGGGACGGCGGTGGACGGCAGGCTGGTGATGCCCCCAGGTGCCTGGGCCGTGGCCGTCACGGTGTGCGGGCCCTCCGCCAGGGGCGTCGTGGGGACGCAGCTCCAGTTGCCGCTCGCGTCGGCGGTGGCGGTGCAGACCACGGTGGTGCCCTCACGCACCGTCACCTGCGCGTTGGGCTGACTGGTCCCCGTGATGGGGGGCGTGCCGGTGCCCACCGTGGCGTTCGCGGCGGGGCCGGTGATGACCGGGGCCGGCGTCACGGGGCCGGGGTCCTGGGCCACGCACTTCTGGCTGACCGGGTCGCAGTACGCCTCGCAGACGTTGGACGCGGTGCACGTCTGGCCCACCTCCAGCAGGCAGCGCGGCGAGCAGGTGTCACCGCCCACCAGGTTGCCGTCGTCGCACACCTCGGTGCCCGCGCGGACGCCGTCGCCGCACGTGGTGCCGCAGACGCTGGGCGAGCCGTTGCAGCTGTAGCCCGGCTCCACGGCGCAGGTGCCGGAGCAGCCGTCGCCGCTGGTGGTGTCGCCGTCGTCACACTGCTCACCGGCGTTCACCACGCCGTTGCCGCAGGTGTTGAAGCACACGTTGCCAGGGGCAGGGCAGCTCCAGCCCGGCTCCACGGTGCAGGTGGTGTTGCAGCCGTCGCCATTGGTGGCATTCCCGTCGTCGCACACCTCGGCGCCCGCGGTGATGCCGTCGCCGCAGAGGGTGACGCAGGTGCTGGGCGCGCCCGAGCAGCTGTAGCCCGTCTCCACGCGGCAGCCGCTGGAGCAGCCGTCGCCGGACTGCGTGTCGCCGTCATCGCACGTCTCATTCGCATCCAACGTCCCGTTGCCGCACGACTGGACGCACACGGACGGGCCCGAGGCGGGCGCGGAGCAGGCGTAGCCGTCTTCCACGCGGCACTCGGTGGCGCAGCCGTCGCCGGACGTCAGGTTGCCGTCGTCGCACTGCTCGCCCGGGTTCACGGTGCCGTTGCCGCACGTCTGCGCGCAGGGCTGGCCCGGCGTGGCGCAGGCATAGCCCGCCTCCAGGGTGCAGGCATTGGAGCAGCCGTCGCCCAGGGCGGTGTTGCCGTCGTCGCACAGCTCGCCGGCGTTCAGCACGCCGTTGCCGCACAGCGGGGCGCAGACGGAGGGAGCACCGTTGCAGGTGTAGCCCGTCTCGATGCGGCACGCCGCGGAGCAGCCGTCGGAGCTGAACGCGTTGCCGTCGTCGCACTGCTCGCCCGGGTTGATGGCCCCGTTGCCGCAGGTGGCCGCGCAGGCCTGGCCCGGCGTGGGGCAGGCGTAGCCGTCTTCCACGCGGCAGCTGGCGTTGCAGCCGTCGTTCGCGGTGGTGTTGCCGTCGTCGCACTGCTCGCCGGGGTTCAGGTTGCCGTTGCCGCACGTCTGGGCGCAGGTGCTGGGCGCGCCGGCGCAGCCGTAGCCGGGCTCGATGCCGCAGGTGGCGCTGCAACCGTCGCCGTTGGCGGCGTTGCCGTCGTCGCACTCCTCGCGCGGGGAGATGGCGCCGTCACCGCAGCGGTCGTCGTAGGCGTCCACGAAGAGGTAGCGGAAGGCGTTCGGCGGGCTGGCGGCGTTCTCGTTGCACAGCTCGATGCGGTTGATGCCCGCGTGCCAGGGCGAGGAGGTGCCGAACTCGCGGAAGATGTTCTTCTGCCAGGGCTGGCCCGGAGGCTCGCTGACGGTGACGGGGGAGACCGTCGTGCCGTTCACCTTCGCGCTGTCGAACTGGTTGTCATTGAAGGTGGCCAGGCGCAGGCGGAACTGCGCGACGTTCGTCGTCGAGGGGATGAGGAAGTCCTGGTAGACGCACGTCTGCGCGCCCTTGGGCGCCATGAAGCGCGCGGTCTGCATCTCCAGCGGCCAGTCATTGGCGTTGCGCACGCCGGTGTCCGCGCCGGTGGTGGTGCCCGAGTAGAACCAGTGCGGATCCACCCCGCCCGTGGGCAGGCGGCGGTTCTGCGCGTCCACGCCGGTGTTGAACACCGCCACGCCCGCCCTCACGCAGCGGCTGGGGCTGCCCGCGCAGGCGAAGCCGGGCTCCACCTCGCACTGCCGGCTGCACCCGTCGCCCTCGAAGCGGTTGCCGTCGTCGCAGACCTCCTGCGCGAAGGACGGGTACTGGCGGTTGTCGAACGCGCCGTTGCCACACAGCGACAGGTCACACGTGGCCGAACAGCCGTTGCCGCCGCTGGCCGTGTCGCCGTCGTCGCACAGCTCGCCGGAGTTGGTGACGTTGTTGCCGCAAAGGCTCGCCAGCGAGCACGCGTTGCCGGGCACGTTGCACAGGTAGCCCGCCTCCACGGTGCCGGTGGCCGAACAGCCATCGCCGCTCACGGTGTTGCCGTCGTCGCACTGCTCACCGGGCTGGAGCCGGCCGTCGCCCACGAGCGCCGAGGACTGGCTCGTGAGGACGGGCTCGGAGGCGGAGGGAGCCGACTCGCAACCGGCGAGGAGGAACAGCGAACACAAGGCCAGCGCGTGGAAGCCCGCGCGCAGGGCCATGCGGGGTGAATCTCCCCGGAAGAAGGAATGCATCTGGGTCATGAACATGAAGGGTCTGCCTTACTTCGGAGAGGTGTCGGGGGAAGAGGAGGAGGCCGGCGCCGTCTGCACGCCTTCGGCCTCTCCGACGATCTTGAACTCGACGCGGCGGTTCTTCGCGCGGCCGTCCGCCTTCGTGTTGTCCGCGATGGGCTGCGTGGGCCCGAAGCCCTTCGCCTCCAACCGCTCGCGCTGCACGCCCTTGCTCACCAGGTAGTCCACCACCGCCTCGGCGCGCCGCTGGGACAGGTCCAGGTTGTACGCGGCCTTGCCGGTATCGTCGGTGTGGCCTTCCACGCGCACCTTCTCGATGTCCGGATGGGACACGAGGATGGCCGCGACCTTGTCGAGCACCGCGTTGCTGCGCTTCTGGATGACGGCCTGGTTGTTCTCGAAGAAGACCGCCTCGAGGATGCGGATGCTCCCGGAGTCGATGCGCGCGATGGGCGCCTGCTTGCAGCCGCCGTCGGCCTCGGTGCCCGGCTCGTCGGGGCAGGCGTCCAGGCGGTCCACGATGCCGTCACCGTCGCGGTCGGGCTCCACGTCCGGGCAGCCATCCCGGTCCTTGTAGCGGTTGAACGTCTCCGGCTCCTTCGGGCACTGGTCCTTGGAGTCCACGATGCCGTCCCCGTCGGAGTCGGGGTCGTCCGGGCAGCCGTCCTCGTCCTGGAAGCCGTTCTTGTTCTCCGCCTGCGTGGGGCACTTGTCCGCCAGGTTGGGGATGCCGTCCTGGTCGTCGTCCTTGTCCGGGCAGCCCTGGAGCTGCGCCAGGCCGGCCGTCGTGGGGCACTGGTCGTCGCGGTTCTTCACGCCGTCGCCGTCGGCATCCAGGTCGGGACACTCGGCGGCCACGTGGGGCTGGCCCGCGATACAGACGGGGCCCTTGGGCGCGGGGGGCGTACCGAAGGACACACCGGCGAGCACGCGGAAGCGCGGCGTGCCGGGCGTCTGGCCAAAGCCCGGGCCGCCCATGACGTACACCTCGGTGCCGTCGGCGGTGGGGACGCGCAGGCCCAGCAGGGCCTCCATCGAGCTGGGCGAGTCCTGCGTGGGGACGGTGCCGCGCACGAGGATCTCCTCGCGCAGGCCCCAGAGTCCGGCGGACAGGTTGACGCCGCCGTTCAGCTCCACGCCCATCTCGTCGAGGTAGGGCTGTGTCTGCGGCGTCAGCGCGTACGTCTTCGTGCGCACGAGCGCGCCGACGTCCGCGCCCACGCGGAAGGTGCCGCCCAGCTGCTTGCCGGCGCCCAGGCGCGGGGAGAAGGTGAAGCCCTCGTCACGGGTGAGGGCGGCCTTGCTGCCCAGGGGCAGGGCCGCGCTCAGGTGCAGGGCCAGGTCGAGCGGTCCGCCCCGGTTCTCGGAGAGGAAGCCCAGGCGGGCCTGGAGCCACGGGGTGCCGAGCGCGCTCGTGGTGGGACGGGACACGCCGACTCCGGCGGTCTCCGGGCCCCACTGGGCGACGATGGGCACCTGGGCGCCAACCTCCAACCAGTTCGTGAAGGCGTACGCGGCGCTGATGTGCGCCGTCACGCGGTTGGAGATGATGTCGGCCTGCCGGGTGTCGTCCTCCACGAGGACGAGGGGCCGGTTCTCGTAGTGCGCGGTCAGCCCGATGCGGAACTGGCCCGCGGGGAGCAGGTCACCGGTGGACAGCACGAGGCTGTCGCGCATGCCGGGGTTGAGCTGCAGGCGCTCCAGTTCGATGCCCGGAATGGCGCTCTGGGCCTGGGCGCTGAAGGCGCAGAGGACGGCCAGTCCTCCGAACCCAAGGTGATGCCGTCGTGCGAACAAGCGTTCCTCCACATCCACACGCGGGCTTGATGGACGCCCGCGACCCATCGCAAGGCGAGGGGCACGCGGACGGTTGCACGCGAGAGGCCAGGATGTGTTGGAACGACGACTGTGAGCAATGGCGCGGGGATGCGAGCCAGGCCGCCCCCGGGCCTTGGCGGCTGACGCGTCAGCGCGGGACGCGGACACGGCGCTGACGCGTCAAGGAAGGACGCGGGCCTACAGGTGGAAGTGGCCAGCGGCTTCCGGTTGGTAGGGCACGGCGACGATGCGCAGGCGACGGGTGCGGCCATTGGGGAGGGGCCACTCCACGGTCTGGCCCACGGACAGGCCGATGAGGGCGCTGCCCACGGGGGCGAGGACGGAGATGCGGCCCGAGTCGCTGTTGGCGTCCTTGGGATAGACGAGGGTGACCTCGCGCGTCTCGCCGGCCTCTTCGTCCTCGAAGACGACGGTGCTGTTCATGGTGACGACGTCGCGAGGGATGGCGGTGGGGGACGTGACGACGGCGCGGGCGAGCTCGGACTCCAGTTGCTCCACGAGCTCCGCGTTGCGAGCGGTGCCGTACTGTTCGACGACGCGCTCCAGGCGCTGGAGGTCGGTGTCGGTGACGATGAGGGGATGGTCGTGGGTCAGGGTCATGGGGGATGCCTCCTGCATGGGAAAGGAATGGCGGCGAAACGCATTCCCGGCAGGCGGGCGTGCGTGGCGCGGGCTTCAGTGGGGGTGGAGCGGACGCCGTCCGTCGTGAGCTACGCGAGACGGGCGGCGTGGGTGACAAGCCAGGCGGTGGCTCGGCCGTGCGCGGGCAGCATCCGGCGCACGGAAATCCGGCGCGGAGCACGCTGCATGCAGGCTGTGAGCGAAACCGTCATCTGACGAGGGACCCGGGGGCTGCGGCTGCGATGAAGTGCTGAATGTAGCCGCGCCATCCCTGATTGCAACCGACGCTGGGGAAACAGGCGGCCTGGCGGACAACCGCCGTGACGCACGCAGGCGCGGAATCAGCGGACCGGGGACACGTCCTGGAACCACACGCCCGTGGCGCCGATTTCTTCCAGCGCGAGCTTGATGTCCTCGGGGATGACGAGGGCCACTTCCCAGTGCAGGGGGCGGAAGACCCTCGCGCTGCCGAGCCGTGTGGCGTCGATGTGCATGCCCCAGACGAAGACGTAGGTCCCTACCTTTTCCGCGAGCCCGTCCTTGGGCGTCCAATAGCGCACCTGCTCGGAAGCCTTGTCATCGACGCAGTTCACGCGGCGAATGGCATTCAGGATGAAGAAGTCGTCGGGTTGCCCTTCGATGTCCACGGGGAAGAGCTGCACATCGTTCGGGGCAAGGCGCTCGAAGATGGCGGCCACCCGTGAGGTGACAACCGGAGTGCTGAACGCTGCGTGGGAGTAGTCGAGCGCGGCACCTGGAATATCGATGGGAATGCGAACACGCTCAGCCCAGGGACTCGGCTTTCCTATCCGGAACTGCCACGGGTTGCTGAGCTCGATGCCCTGGGCATCTTGTGGATGCCCCAGTTCCCAACGTCCTTCCAGGTACACGTCGTCGCTGAGGTCGAAGTATCGCGAAGACATGGGTCGAACTCCTGAACTCACTCCGTGCGAGTCACCAGCTTGTTGAGCAGGCTCCCCTTCTGGAGGATTTCATCCGCCAGGACACGCAGTGTACGCGTCAGCGACTCCCTACACTGCGCGATGGTTTCGCAGCTCTCCGTCGCCAGTTCAAGCGCCCCATGGACCCGCTCGTGGTACTCGCGAGGATGCGGACCTCGGTGGCCAGGCACATCGACCTGATTCGCAGGGTCATCCAAGGACATCCCTGCTCGCCTGAAAATCTTCTGGTAGCGCGGCGTCCACGGGCCTCCGTTCGCGGTGGACGTGCTGAACTTGTCGGACGCGATGTGATGCCTGGGTCCAACCACCTCCACGGGCCCGCCTGTCGCCACCGCGCCCGGTGCCAGGCTGATCAGGACATCCCCCGTCGTCGACACGGCGACGGACTCCACCTGCGCGACCGCGCCCAGTTGGAAGCCACCCTGCGCCGCGCCCACGAGTGACGCCTGCGCCGAACCGGGCAGCGTGGGCACCTTCGCAGCCAGCGCCTCCGCCGTGCTGCCCAGTGCCGCCGTGGCCAGCATGACGAAGGCCCGCGCGGCGTTCTCTCCCATCACCTCGCCGTACTGCTCCCCCGCATCCCGGAGCTCGTCGAAGGTCGTGGCCACCGCCACCGCATCCGCGAGCCGCATCCATCCATGGATGAGGCTCCACACCGTGTCGACGCCCAGGTAGGCGATGAGCACCGCTGTCAGGGTCGCCGCGACGCCCTTGGACACCGGCTCCGGCAACAGCCACAGGCCCAGATACAAGGCACTGGTCGTGACGATCATGGAGAGCACCGCCTCGCGATCCGTCATGCCCCGCAGCGCGTCCTCCGTCTCGTCCCACACCGAATCCAACGCGATGGAGAAGGCCAACGTGCGCTTGCCGTCCGCGTCCAGCGTGGACCCACGCTCCAGGAGGTGGAGGCAATCCCCGGAGAGCGCCTTGCGCTGGCACCACCGGCCATAGGCCGCCGCCAACTCCACATCCGGAGCATCTTTGAGACTCAGGTGCGCGCGCCCTGGCTCCTGCACGGAGATGAGCCCCAGGTGTCCACGCACGTGGGCGTAGGGACGTGATGCATGGGGAGCCGCCAGCAGCCCGCGGGCCGCCTCCATGGGGTGCGCGGAAACAGGCGCGGTGCGTGCGAGGCCCGCGACCGCGTCCTTGAATTCGTCTTCGTCCAGCGCCACGGGCCGGACGTCTCGTTGCGGCGTGTGGACGCGGGTGGGTCCTCGTCCCGTGCTGAGCCGCACGCTCCGCGAGGCCACGCAGCCCGTCCCCACGAGCAGCATCCACACGATGACGGCTGCGTACGTCACCCGGACAGTGACACTGGATCCGAGCTGGCGGAGAGGTTTACCCGGGACGTGGGGCTGTGGCATGGGTGGAGGGAGTCTACCCGCCATGAAACGCCGCCCTGAGTTCGACAGCCTGCGCGGAGTGCTGCTCGTCCTGATGACGCTGACGCACCTGCCCACCCGGCTGAGTGTCATTGGCAATCAGCCGTTCGGCTTCGTGTCCGCCGCCGAGGGCTTCGTGTTCCTCTCCGCGTTCCTCGTGGGCGTGGTGCACGCGAAGAAGCCGGGCACGGCCGCGATGTTCAAGAGCCTCTGGAGCCGCGCCCTCAAGGTGTACGGCTACCACGTCGCCCTGCTCGGCTTCGCGTTCACCATCATCGCCACGCTGGGCGTCGCCGCGCGCAGGCCCGCCATCCACAACCTGATTGGCTTCTTCCATCAGGACCCGTTCACCGCCCTGTGGAGCAGCCTGATCCTCCTCTACTGTCCCCCGCTGCTCGACATCCTCCCGCTCTATGTCGTGCTCCTGTTGATCACCCCCGCCGTGCTGCTGGGTGCGCGCAAGGAGGGCTGGTCCCGGGTGCTGGGCTTGAGTGCCCTCATCTGGGTCTGGGCGCAGGTGGGCCTCAAGCGCGCCCTGTATGACGTGCTCGTCGCCAATCCCGTGTTGCCGTGGCCGCCGTTGAGCATCGACCTGTCGGGCGCCTTCGACCTGTTCGCGTGGCAGTTCCTCTGGGTGCTCGGCGTGTGGATGGGCGTCGCCCGCGCCACAGCGCCGGAACAACGCCAGCCCGTATCCCGCCGGCGCCTCACGGGCGCCATCGTCGTCAGCCTGGGGTTCTTCGTCGTGCGCCACCTGGACGTGGACCTGGGCGACGCGGCGGTGCTGTTCGACAAGTGGTCACTCGCGCCGCTGCGGCTCGTGAACTTCCTGGCCGTGGCCCTGCTCGCGAGCTGGCTCGCACCCCGTCTGTTCCGCTGGCTGCGCCCCAAGGTACTGGAGGCGCTGGGTCAGGCGTCGCTGCCCGTGTTCGCCGTCCACGTCGTGCTGTGCCTGCTCAGCCTGTCGCTGCTGGATGAGAACGAGGACCCGCTGGACTACTGGGATGAAGCCGCGGTCCTCGTGGCCACCTTCTGCAGCATGTACTTCGTGGCGCTGCGCCAGCGCATCGCGGGCCGGAGCATGGGCCCGCCCTCGACGTCCTGAGTCAGCCGCGCACGGCGGACAGCGCGGCTGCGGTCTCCGCCACCAGGGCCCGCACCAGGTCCGCCGCGGGGCCCTCTCGCGACAGCCCGATGCCCTGCCCCGCCCACAGGGCCATGTAGCGCGTGTCGTTCTGCTTCGACGACGCCGCCCTCAGCGTGCGCGTGGCCCCGTGCTGCTGCGGAAACGGAAGGATGGCCCCGGCCGCCTCCAGCGTGGTCGTGAGTTCGTTCGGAATCGCCCGGGCCGGGCGGCCGGAGAACGCACGTGTGATGCGTGACGACTCATCCCGGGCCTCGCGCAGCAGCGCCTTGTGGGCCGCCGCCGCGCTGGACTCCTGGCACCGCAGGAACGCCGTTCCCAACTGCACGGCCGCCGCGCCCAGCATCCGGGCCGCCGCGATGCCACGTCCGTCCATGATGCCGCCGCTGGCGATGACCGGCACCCGCACGGCGTCCACCATCTGGGGCACGAGCGCCATCGTCCCCACCATGCCCGCTTCGAACGACCCGCCGAAGGAGCCCCGATGTCCGCCGGCTTCCGAGCCCTGCGCGACAATCGCATCCACGCCCGCGGCCTCCAGCGCCTGGGCCTCGCGCACGTTCGTCGCCGTGCCCACGACGAGGATGCCGCGCGACCGGAACGTCTCCAGCACCGGCGCGGGCGGAATGCCGAAGGTGAAGCTGAACACCGTGGGCGCGGCTTCGAGCACCGCCTCCACCTGCCTCGCGAAGTCCGGCATCGGGGCCGCCGGAATCACGGGAGGAGGCAGCCCCAGCGCCGCATGGAAGCGCTCAAGGATGGCGAGCGTGGGTCCGGGGTCCGCGAGAGCCACCGCGGGCTGCGGCGCGAAGAGGTTGATGGCGTAGGGCCGCGACGTGAGTGAGCGCACCGCGCGGGCCTGCTGGACGATGTCCTCCGGCTGAACGTACGCGGCTCCCAATGAGCCCAGCCCTCCTGCCTCCGACACCGCCGCGACCAATTCCGGCGGCGTGAGGCCGCCCGCCATCGGAGCCTGGATGATCGAATGCTCCACCCCGAGCCGCTCCTCGAACCTGCGCCACGCCTGCGGATCCATCATGGCCACACCTCCCGTGACTCACGTCGGACAGCATTAACGGCTCGGCTTCACATCGCAGTGCCGCGCACTCCGGAGGCATCAGTCCTGCTTCCACGCTCCATGCTGAGTACGCGGCGCTATGTCCCGTACTTCCCCGTGTCCAGGTAGGTACTGAGGGGCCCGGTGAAAGGCCGGCGGGAGTACCACCAGGTCGTACCAGCGGGTATCCAGAACTTCGACAGGGCCTGGCCACCGTCGTCTCGCGTCGCGGCCCGGAACTTTTCGTCGGCCTCCTCGACCAGGCGTTTCAACACGTCCACGGCAGGCTGGGGACACTTCTTCATGATGACCTCCAGCGCTTCCCGGCTCGTCAGCCCATAGATGAAGTCATCAATGCCGTCCCGGGAGTCCCCGGCGGTCTCCGCGGTCTGCTGCCATCGGTACAGATACACCTCGACGGGATAGCCGCGCCCCGTCCACACCGAGGTCCGCATGTACGTGGTCAGCGACTCCAGGACCTTCAATTCCTCTTCGGTACACCGTGGCGGGTTCTTCATGAGTTCGCTGGTACTGCAAGGTCGCGCCGCGAGCGTGCCAGTCTTCCAGGCATCAAGACCGTCCCCGGCCGCCCGGCACAGTCCAAACCTGTCCGACTGTCGGACAGGTTTTCATTGCCCAAGCCTGTCGGACTGTCCGACAGGTCTCCACGCTGCGGTCCCGCCTGTCCGACAGGTTTCCGTTGCCCGAACCTGTCCGACTGTCGGACAGGTTTTCGCGGCCCGCCTCCGGCGGGGCGCTCCAACGGGGTTCTCACCTTCTTATTCGCAGTCGTAGTTCGGCGCGGGCGCCCCGGGATCCAGCACCACGGGCGCAGGACCACCCGCCCGGGCCAGGGCCTCTCCGCAGTCCAGCGACATGTCCTTCGCCAGGTGCCGGTACAGCACGCACGACGCGCGCTCCACCACGAACGCCTGCCTCGGCCAATCCGGCCCACGCGAGGCCAGGATGGCCACCGCGTACCGCCCACCGTCCGGCAGCGTCACCAGCCCCACTTCATTGAGCACGTTGTAGCGCGCGTCATCCCCACAGCAGCCCGGAGGCAACCACCCGCCTTTGTGTTGGAGCGACGCGCGGGCACTCGCGGGCAGGCGCGTTCCCAGCCAGCCTCCGCAGCCATCACGAGGCGTCAGTTCCATCCACCGCAGCAATTGCGCCGTGGGCTCCGCCCCCAACAACTCCCGCCGGTCCAACCGCGCCAGGAACGACACCATGTCGTCCGCGCAGAAGTAGTTGTCCCTGCCCATCACGCGAGGGGAGTTCGTCGCCCAGCGCTCCCGGCCGTAGTTCCACTTCGTCAGCGCCGTGTGCTTCAGCCCCAAGCCCTGGAGATAGACATTGATGGCATCCGGTCCGCCCACCAGGTCGATGACCTCGCCGGAGGCCTCGTTGTCCGACGTGCGGAACACCTTCTCCGCGAGCGGCGTCACCGTCGCCATGTTCCGCTGTCCCAGCGCCGCCGCCACCCAGAACACCTTCGCGGAGCTGGCGGAGATGTGCGGCTCCGTGCCGGAGACGCTCGCGGACTCGCCCGTGCGCAGGTCCACCACCGCCAGCGACAGGTCCGTCCCGGGCGACAGCCGCGCCGCCTCCCGCGCCAGCGATTCCACCACGGCCGCCAAGGACTCCCGGGGCACGGCTGCGTCCTGCGTCGTCGCGCAACCGCTCATCGCCAGCAGTCCCGCCCAGAACCACACCGCTCGCATCCGCGCCTCCGTGCCTCAGTGAATCAGCCGGTACACCTGCTCCAGCATCAGCGCCGTCACCAGCCCGCAGTACGTCCCCAGCACGTACCCCAGCACCGCGAGCAGCACGCCCACCGGCGCGAGCGCGGGATGGAACGCCGCCGCCACCACGGACGCGGAGGCCGTGCCTCCCACGTTCGCCTGCGAACCCACGGCCGCGAAGAACACCGGCGCCTTCAGCCACCGCCGCGCGCCCATCGTCACCGCCGCGTGGATGCACATCCACACTGCCCCCACCGCCACCAGCGCGGGCGCGTCCCACAACCGCCGGAACTCCGCCTGCGCGCCAATCGTCGCCACCAGCAGGTACAGGAACAGCGAGCCCATGCGGCTCGCCCCCGCGCCCTCCAGCCTGCGCACCGGCGTGAACGACAGCACCACGCCCACCGTCGTCACCAGCAACACCACCCACGTGAAGCCCGTCACCACGTTGCCCAGGTCCGGCAGCTGCTTCGCCAGCGCCGTGCACGCCACCGTCACGCCGAACGCCACCGCCAGCATCGACAG
This sequence comes from Corallococcus carmarthensis, assembly GCF_003611695.1. GTDB lineage: Bacteria > Myxococcota > Myxococcia > Myxococcales > Myxococcaceae > Corallococcus > Corallococcus carmarthensis. The sequence continues at coordinate 111,244 of NZ_RAWE01000007.1, forward strand.
CAGGTCGGACAGGCTCGCGGGCCGGGCGGACGCCGCCTGAAGCCGCGCGGACTCCTCACGCACCCGGTCCAGCGCCGTCCGGTCCGCGCCGATGCTCGCATCCATCGCCTTCTCACGCCCGGCGAAGGACAGCAGCACCGCCGTCCACACGTTGGACACGCCCACGTCCACCACCACCAGCATGCTCAGCGTGCTGTCCAGCGCGCCCACGCTCTGGCCAATCGCCACGAAGTTCGCGCTGCCGCCAATCCACGACCCGCTGAGCGCCGCCAATCCCTTCCACGCCTGGTCCCCCAGCTCCGCCGGCACCAGCCACCCCAACGCCAGATACGCGAGCGGCCCGCCCACCATGATGCCCAGCGAGCCCGCCAGGAACACGCCCACCGCGTTGCGCCCCAGCCTCACGATGGCGGGCAGGTCCACCGACAGCACCAGCAACACCAGGCTCGCGGGCAGCAGGTACACGCGCGTGAAGCGATACAGCTCCGACTGCGTGGGGATGACGCCCGTGTTCGACAAGAGCGTCGGCACGAAGTACGCGAACACCAGCAGCGGCACGACGTTGAAGAACCGCTCCACCGCCGGGTAGCGCTGCAACGCATACAGCCCCGCCAGCACCGCGAGCAGCACGGCGAGCACCGCCATCGGATCCTGGATCAGCGGTGGCGTCACCGGGGCTCCACGCCCAGACCCGCGCCCGCTCCCAGCTGGATGCGGCCCTGCACCACCGGGTGCGCGCGGTACGGATCCTCCGCGAGCAGCAGGTTCCCATCCAGGTCCACCCAGTCCACCAGCGGCGCCAGGTGCGCGCCCGCCGCGATGCCCAGCCCCGTCTCCACCATGCAACCCAGCATCACCTTCAGGCCGCACGCGCGCGCCGTCTCGATGATGCGCAGCGCCTCGCGGATGCCGCCGCTCTTCTGGAGCTTCACGTTGATGCCGTGGAACCCCCCCGCCAGCTTCGGCACGTCCGACGCCTTGGTCAGCGACTCGTCCGCCACCAGCGGCAGCGGCGAACGCGCGCGCAGCCACTTCGCGCCCTCCACGTCCGCCGCGGGCAGCGGCTGCTCCACCAGCTCCACGCCCTGCGTGGACAACCACTGGATGTGCGCCAGGGCCTCGTCCGGCTTCCACGCCTCGTTCGCATCCACGCGGATGGTCTGCGCCGTCAGCGCCCGCACCGTGCCGAACACCTCCTGCACGCGGTCCGCGCCCAGCTTCACCTTCAGCACCGGGAAGTCCGCCGCCTCGCGCACCTTCACCGCCAGCGTCTCCGGCACGTCGATGCCAATGGACATGGACGTCACCGGCTGCCGCGTGGGGTCCACGCCCAGCATCCGGTACAGCGGCACGCCCATCACCTTGCCCGCCCAGTCATGCAGCGCCAGGTCCACCGCCGCCTTCGCCGCGGGGTTGTCCGGCAGCGCCGCGTCCACGGCCTCGGACACGTCGCGGAAGTGGCGCAGGTCGCGGCCCTCCAGCACCGGGGCCAACTTGTGGAGCGCTGCCTCCACCGTCTCCCACGACTCGCCGTAGCGCACGTTGGGCGCGGCCTCGCCGTAACCCACGTGCCCTTCCGCGCGCACCTCCACGAACACGTTGCGCTTCACCGTGCTCGTGCCCCGGGCAATGGTCCAGGCGTGACGCAGCGGCAGTTCCACGGTGCGAAAGCTCAACGGCGAGGCCATGGGCGGACTCCCTCCAGGGCTCCTCCCTTAACACGGCACTCCTTGCAAACGCCGCTTCCGTTGCCTTCCAGGGCCCAAGGCGCGAGCCTCCGCGCCATGCGTCTCCTGCCCCTTCTCGCTGTGTTGTTCGCGCTGGGTCCAAGCCACGCCGCGTCATCGCGTCCCGCGCCGAAGGACGAGCTGCGGACGCTGCTCGCGGAGCTCGTCGCCGCGGACACCTCCAACCCGCCCGGCAACGAAACGGCCGCGGCGCGGGTGGCGGCGAAGTGGCTGCGCGAGGCGGGCATCGAATCGGAGCTCATCGAGCCCTCGCCCGGGCGCGGCAACCTGCTGGTGCGCTTGAAGGGCAACGGCAAGGGCAGGCCGGTGCTCGTGCTCGCGCACCTGGACACCGTGCCGGCCGTGAAGGCCGAGTGGGCCACCGACCCATGGACGCTCACGGAGAAGGACGGCCTGCTCTACGGACGCGGCGTGCAGGACAACAAGGGCATGGCGGCGGCGAGCATCCTCGCGCTGCGCCGGCTGAAGCAGGAGGGCGGCACGCGCTCGCGCGACATCCTGCTGTACCTGGGCGCGGACGAGGAGGTGGGCTCGGGCCAGGGACTGGACTGGATGATGGAGCACCGCCCGGAGCTGAAGGAGGCGGAGCTCGCGCTCAACGAGGGCGGCCTCACGGAGCTGTCACCGGACCGCGACGAGGTGCGCTTCGTGGCGCTCCAGGCCGCGGAGCGTGTGTCCCGCAACGTGACGCTCAAGGCCACCGGCCCGGGAGGCCACTCCTCCGCGCCGCCCGTGGACGCGGGCCCCCTGGTGCGGGTGGCCGCGGCGGTGGCGCGCGTGGGTGCCCTCACCTTCCCCGCGCACCTGACGCCCGCCGCCCGGCTCCACGTGCTGGGCCGAGCGCCGTCGACCCCCGGCGAGCTGGGAGAAGCGCTGCGCCGCATCGCCGCCGCGCCGGACGCACCGCCCGAGGACGCGGTGGCCACCGTGGCGCGGCTGGAGCCCGCGCTGGGCGCCGTGCTGCGGACCACCTGCGTGCCCACGGTGTTCAAGGCGGGCACGAAGTCCAACGTGATTCCCGCGACCGCCGAGGCCACCGTGAACTGCCGCCTGCTTCCGGACGCGGACGCGAAGGCCGTGCGCGAACGCATCGTCGCGGCCGTGAATGACCCGGACATCCAGGTGGAGATGGACGTGTCGCCGCCGGACTCGCCCATGTCACCCGTGGGGGACAACGCCATGTTCCGCGCGGTGAAGGCCGCCGCGGCGAAGGTGTGGCCAAAGGCGCCCGTGCTGCCGCGCATGTCCACCGGCACCACCGAGTCCGCAACGCTGCGCCGCGCGGGCATCCACGCCTATGGCATCGACCTGTTCGCGCTGACTCCGGACGACGCACGCACCGCGCACGCGCCCAACGAGCGCGTCCCGGTGGCGTCGCTCCAGCCCGGCGCGGAGTTCGTCTACCTCACCCTGAAGCACCTGACGCGCTGACGCGGCGGCCCGGAGGGAGCGGACGCCCGCCGCTCCCTCCAGGAGACACCGCTACATGTCCTTCACGAGGTCGTACAGGCTGCCCGCCGTGTCATAGCTGAAGTACGGGCCCTGCCACTTGTAGACGTGGGTCGGATCCGGGTTCCAGAACTGCCAGCTGTTGACCGAGTACAGGTACGCCCAGAACGTCTGCCCATAGCTCTCCAGCCACGGACCGCCGCTGGCGCCGCCCGTCATGGAGCAGCTGATGGTGGGGAAGCCGCTCTCGTTCCAGGTGGTGCCCGCGCAGTAGTAGAGCTGCGAGCCGTTGTAGGGCGGATCCGCCGGGTAGCCGAACTGGTAGATGTTCTGCCCGTACCCGATGCCCCACTTGATGCCCTGGCCGCCCACCGCGTCCACGATGCGCACGCCGTTGAGCGGGTTCATCACCGCCGCCGCCACGTCATAGGCGCGGTCCGCGTTGTTGATCCACCCGGTCTTCGTCCACAGCTGGTACGACGTCCACACGCCGTACGGCGAGCCCGCGTGGTACGCCGGCACGAAGACCCAGTTGTAATGCCAGCCGCGCCCCGCTCCACCGCCGTGCACGCAGTGGCCCGCGGTGAAGACCACCCGCTTGCCATTGCTGTTCACCGTGCTGCCGGAACAGGAGAAGTTCCCGCCCTGGTCGCTCGTGAAGAAGACCCGGCCACTCATGGAGTGGATGTCCGCCGCCCCCATGGGCACGCCGCCCCGGGGCTCCGCGCCGTCCACCTGGCCCCACGCCTTGTCCTCCGGCGTCCGCCGCAGGCTGATGGGCGCCTTCCCCGACGTCGCCGGCGCGTCCACCGGAACGGCCGCCGCCATGCGCTCCGGCGTCCAGTACGCGAGCACCGCGGCGATGTCCGGCTGCGCCGCGAACGTCCGCGAACCCGCGTTGTCCGTGGGGTCCGCCCCCCCTCCCACTTCTGGCGCGGCCTGCGC
>NZ_RAWE01000080.1 GCF_003611695.1 Corallococcus carmarthensis
ACGAGGCCCGCGCCGACGTGGGCGAGCTCGTCAATCGCATCCAGAAGGACTCGCTGGACGTCCTCGACTGCTCGCCCGCGCACCTGCGCCTGTTGCTGGACGAAGGCCTGCTGGAGCGCCAGTCCATTCCCCGCCGCGTCCTCGTGGGCGGCGAAGCGGTGGACCCCGCCACCTGGCGTCACCTCGCCCAGGCCCCGCGCCCGCGCGTCTTCAACGTCTACGGCCCCACCGAGTGCACCGTCGACGCCACCGCCTGCGCCTTCGACGCCTCTCCCACGCCCACCATCGGCCGGCCCCTGCCCAACGTCCGCGTCTATGTCCTGGACCGCACGCTGCGCCCGGTGCCTGTCGGTGTCGCGGGTGAGTTGTTCATCGGCGGCGAGGGCGTGGCCCGCGGCTACCTCAACCGCCCGGAGCTGACGGCGGACCGCTTCATCCCGGATGCCTTCTCCTCCAAGCCCGGTGCCCGCCTCTACCGCACCGGAGACGTGGTGCGCTGGCGTGCCGACGGGATGCTCGACTACCTGGGCCGCGCCGACTTCCAGGTGAAGGTGCGTGGCTTCCGCATCGAGCTGGGTGAAATCGAGTCCCGCTTGCTGTCACATCCCGCCGTGCATCAGGCCGTCGTGCTGGCCCGCGAGGACGTGCCTGGTGACAAGCGGCTCGTCGCGTACCTTGTCCCGGAAGAGGGCCAGTCCCTCGACGCCACGGAGCTGCGTACCTTCCTCAAGCAGCACCTGCCTGAGTACATGGTGCCCTCCGCGCTCCTCGTGCTGGAGGCCCTGCCGCTCAACACCAACGGAAAGGTGGACCGCAAGGCCCTGCCCGCGCCCCAGGGCACCGCGCTCGCCTCCACCTACGTCGCGCCGAGCACTCCCGCCGAGGAGCAGCTCGCCGCCCTCTTCATTCAGGTGCTGCGCGTGCAGCGCGTGGGCGTCCACGACGACTTCTTCGCGCTCGGCGGCCACTCGCTCTTGGCCACCCAGCTCGTCTCGCGCGTGCGCTCCACCTTCCGCGTGGAGCTGCCGCTCAGGGCCCTCTTCGAAGCCCCCACGGTCGCCGCACTCGCCGAGCGGCTCCAGTCCCTCACGCCGAACGTCAACCACCTGCCTCCGCGCACGCGGTCGCGCGCGGACGGCCCTCTGCCGTTGTCCTTCGCCCAGCAGCGGCTGTGGCTGCTGGATCAGCTCCAGCCCGGGGATGCGTCCTACAACATCCCCACCGCGCTCCAGCTCTCCGGTCACCTGGACATGGAGGCCCTGCGCCGTGCCTTCGAGGCGCTCGTCCAGCGCCACGAGGCCCTGCGCACCACCTTCCACCAGCATCAGGACCAGCCCGTCCAGACCGTCCACGCTCCGGGCGAATGGACACTGCCGCTCGTGGACCTCTCCACACGGCCTGAAGCGCTGCGGCAGGAAGAGGCGCGACGGCTGGCCGACGAAGAAGCGCGGCGCCCGTTCGATCTCGCAAGTGGCCCGCTGCTGCGCAGCACGTTGGTGCGGCTGGCCAACGATTCGCACCTGCTGTTGGTGACGATGCACCACATCGTCTCCGACGGCTGGTCCATGGGCGTCCTCGTCCGGGAAGTGGCGACCTTCTACGCGGCCTTCAGCACGGGCCAGTCGCCCTCCCTCCCGCCGCTGCCCGTGCAGTACGCGGACTTCGCGACGTGGCAGCGCAACTGGCTCCAGGGGGAGGCCCTGGATGCGCAGATCCAATACTGGAAGCAGCAGCTCTCCGGAGCGCCTGCCGCGCTGGAACTGCCTACGGACCATCCGCGTCCGCCCGTGCAGTCACACCGGGGCGGCACGATGGACGTGCGCATTTCCAAACCCATCTCGGAAGCACTCAAGACGCTGGCCCAGCGTGAAGGCGCCACGCCCTTCATGATGTTGCTGGCGGCCTTCCAGGTGCTCCTGTCGCGCTACTCCGCGCAGGACGACATCAGCGTGGGCTCGCCCATCGCGGGACGCACCCAGGCGGAGACCGAAGGCCTTATCGGATTCTTCATCAACACGTTGGTCCTGCGCGCCCAGCTGAACCCGCGCTCGACGTTCCGTGAGCTGCTGGCGCAGGTGCGCGACACGACGCTCGCGGCCTACGACCACCAGCACCTGCCCTTCGAGAAGCTCGTCGAAGCCGTGCAGCCCGCGCGCGACCTGAGCCGTAGCCCGCTCTTCCAGGCCTTGTTCGTCCTGCAGAACACGCCCACCGAGGCGCTGCGTCTGCCCGGCCTGTCCTTCCAGGCCCAGCCGTTGGAAGTCCACTTCGCCAAGTTCGACCTCTCCCTCGGCATGCGCGAAGGACGGGACGGCTTCGTCGGCACGTTGGATTACGCGACGGACCTCTTCGACGCCTCCACCATCCAGCGCATGGCCGGACACTTCGGCGTGCTGCTGGAGGCCATCGCGAAGAAGCCAGACACCCGGCTGGGCGACCTGCCCCTGCTCACCACCTCCGAGCGCCAGCAGGTCCTCGTCGAGTGGAATCCGGAAACGGCACTGGCGATTCGTGAGCCCAGCATCCCCGCGATGGTGGAAGCCCAGGTGCGCCGCACGCCAGATGCCGTCGCCATCATCACGCCCGAGCGGCAGCTGACCTACCGGGAGCTGGACGCGAAAGCGAACCAACTGGCTCACCGTCTGCGCGGCTTGGGCGTCGGCCCCGAAGTCCGAGTCGGCCTGTGCGTCGAGCGCACCGAAGACCTCCTCGTCGGCGCACTCGGCATCCTCAAGGCCGGTGGCGCCTACGTGCCGCTGGACCCCAGCTACCCGCGTGAGCGTTTGGGTTGGCTGCTCGAAGACGCACAGGGCCCTGCCCTCGTCGCCCACTCGCACCTGCTCTCCGCCCTGCCGGAGACTTCCGCCACGCCGGTGTGCCTCGACTCGGATGCGGAGCTGGCGAAGCAGCCCACTACTGCGCCTGCCGTGGACATCCACGCCGGACACCTCGCCTACCTCATCTACACCTCCGGCAGCACCGGCCGTCCCAAGGGCGTCGCCATCTCCCATGGCAACGCCGTCTCCTTCCTCCACTGGGCCCTCGCCACGTTCTCTCCGGACGAGTTGAAGGGCACCCTCGCCGCGACGAGCCTCAACTTCGACCTCTCCGTCTTCGAGCTCTTCGCGCCGTTGAGCAGCGGTGGCGCGGTGGTGGTGGCTCGCAACGCCCTGCACCTGGCGGAGCTGCCCACCGCCTCGCACGTCACCCTCGTCAACACCGTGCCTTCCGCCATGGCGCAACTGCTGCGCCTGAATGCGGTGCCTCCCACGGTGCGTGTCATCAACCTCGCCGGTGAAGCCCTGCCGGAGACGCTGGCGAAGCAGGTCTACGCCGTCCCCACGGTGCAGAAGCTCTTCAACCTCTACGGGCCCTCCGAGGACACCACCTACTCCACCGCCTCCCTCGTCGGCCGCGACGAGGTGCCTCTCATCGGTCGCCCACTGCCCGCGACTCGCGCCTACGTACTCGACGCTTCGTTGCAGCCAGTGCCTGTGGGTGTCGCCGGTGAGCTGTACCTCGCGGGTGAAGGACAAGCGCGTGGCTACCTGCTGCGCCCGGAGCTCACCGCGGAGCGCTTCGTCCCGGAACCCTACGGCCCGCCCGGCGGCCGCATGTACCGCACGGGCGACCGCGTCCGTTACCGCATGGACGGGCGTCTGGAGTACCTCGGCCGCATCGACTTCCAGGTGAAGGTGCGTGGCTTCCGCATCGAGCTGGGCGAAATCGAAGCAGCGCTGCGCCGCGTCCCCGGCCTCAAGGACGCTGTCGTCGTCGCCAAGGGCGAAGCCGCCGACAAGCGCCTCGTCGCCTACGTCACGCCCAAGGCCAATGCCTCGCTGGAGGTGGAAGCCATCAGGACGCATCTGCGCCAAGGGCTCCCTGAGTACATGGTGCCCGCCACCTTCATGGTGCTGGACGCCCTGCCTCTCAACTCCAACGGCAAGGTGGACCGCAAGGCCCTCCCGGAGCCGGAGGCGCCTCAGTCGGGCAACACCTACGAAGCGCCTCGCACGGAAGTGGAGGCGAAGCTGGCGTCCATCTGGGCGGAGGTCCTCCGTCTGCCCCAGGTCGGCGTGAAGGACTCCTTCTTCGAGTTGGGTGGGCACTCGCTGCTGGCCACGCAGGTGGTGTCGCGCGTGCGCGCCGAGTTCAGCGTGGAGCTACCTCTGCGCGCCCTCTTCGAATCCCCCACGGTCGAAGCCCTGGCCGCACGGCTGCACGGGAGCACGGGGCCTCAGGCGCCGAAGCTCACCCGTGCCGAGCACGAGGGCCCGCGGCCTCTGTCCTTCGCCCAGCAGCGACTGTGGCTGCTGGATCAGCTCCAGCCCGGGGATGCGTCCTACAACATCCCCACCGCGCTCCAGCTCTCCGGACACCTGGACGTGGAGGCACTGCGTCGTGCCTTCGAGGCGCTCGTCCAGCGCCACGAAGCCCTGCGCACCACCTTCCACCCGCATCAGGACCAGCCCATCCAGACCGTCCACGCCCCAAGTGGATGGGTGCTGCCGCTCGTGGACCTCTCCACGCGGCCTGAAGCGCTGCGGAAGGACGAGGCGCGACGTCTGGCCGACGAGGAAGCGCGGCGCCCGTTCGATCTCGCCAGTGGCCCGCTGCTGCGCAGCACGTTGGTGCGGCTGGCGGATGACTCGCACCTGCTGCTGGTGACGATGCACCACATCGTCTCCGACGGTTGGTCCATGGGCGTCCTCGTCCGGGAAATGGTGGCCTTCTATGAGGCCTTCACCACGGGCAGCACCCCGGCCTCCGCGCCACTGCCCGTGCAGTACGCGGACTTCGCGACGTGGCAGCGCAACTGGCTCCAGGGGGAGGCCCTGGATGCGCAGATCGACTACTGGAAGCAGCGGCTCGCGGGTGCGCCCGCGGCGTTGGAGCTGCCCACGGACCGCCCGCGTCCGCCCGTGCCGTCACGCCGGGGCGCCACGGTGGACGTGCGCATCTCCCCGGAGGTCTCTCACGCGCTCAAGACGCTGGCACAGCGTGAAGGCGCCACGCCCTTCATGACGCTGCTGGCGGCCTTCCAGGTGCTCCTGTCGCGCTACTCCGCGCAGGACGACATCAGCGTGGGCTCGCCCATCGCGGGACGCACCCAGGCGGAGACCGAAGGCCTTATCGGATTCTTCATCAACACGTTGGTCCTGCGCGCCCAGCTGAACCCGCGCTCGACGTTCCGTGAGTTGCTCGCCCAGGTGCGCGGCACGACGTTCGCTGCGTTCGAGCATCAGCACCTGCCCTTCGAGAAGCTCGTCGAAGCCGTGCAGCCCACGCGCGACCTGAGCCGCAGCCCGCTCTTCCAGGCCATGTTCGTCCTGCAGAACACGCCCACCGAGGCGCTGCGTCTGCCCGGCCTGTCCTTCCAGGCACTGCCGTTGGAAGCCCACTTCGCCAAGTTCGACCTCTCCCTGGGTATGCGCGAGGGGCGGGACGGCTTCGTCGGCTCGTTCGAGTACGCGACGGACCTGTTCGACGCAGCGACCATCCAGCGCATGGCCGGACACTTCGGCGTGCTGCTGGAGGCCATCGCGAAGAAGCCAGACACCCGACTGGGTGACCTGCCCCTGCTCACCAACTCCGAGCGCCAGCAGGTCCTCGTCGAGTGGAATCCGCCTGCCGCGCAGACGACGCAGGAGCCGAGCATCGTCGCGATGGTGGAAGCCCAGGTACACCGCACGCCGGACGCTGTCGCCATCATCACGCCGGAGCGACAGCTGACGTACCGGGAGCTGGATGCGAAGGCGAACCAACTCGCACACCGGCTGCGCGATCTGGGTGTCGGCCCCGAAGTCCGAGTCGGCCTGTGCGTCGAGCGCACCGAGGACCTCCTCATCGGCGCCCTCGGAATCCTCAAGGCCGGTGGCGCCTACGTGCCACTCGACCCCAGCTACCCGCGTGAGCGTTTGGGTTGGCTGCTGGAGGACGCCCAGGGCCCCGCCCTCGTCGCCCACTCGCACCTGCTCTCCGCGCTGCCGGAAACCTCCGCCACGCCGGTGTGCCTCGACTCGGATGCGCAGCTGGCGAAGCAGCCCACTACAGCTCCTGAGGTGGACATCCATCCGGGCCACCTCGCCTACCTCATCTACACCTCCGGCAGCACCGGCCGTCCCAAGGGCGTCGCCATCTCCCATGGCAACGCCGTCTCCTTCCTCCACTGGGCCCTCGCCACGTTCTCTCCAGAGGAGCTGAAGGGCACGCTCGCCGCGACGAGCCTCAACTTCGACCTCTCCGTCTTCGAGCTCTTCGCGCCGTTGAGCAGCGGTGGCGCGGTAGTGGTGGCTCGCAACGCCCTGCACCTGGCGGAGCTGCCCACCGCCTCCCACGTCACCCTCGTCAACACCGTGCCCTCCGCCATGGCGCAGCTGCTGCGCCTGAATGCGGTGCCTCCCACGGTGCGCGTCATCAACCTCGCGGGCGAAGCCTTGCCGGAGACGCTGGCGAAGCAGGTCTACGCCGTCCCCACGGTCCAGAAGCTCTTCAACCTCTACGGCCCCTCCGAAGACACCACCTACTCCACTGCCTCCCTCGTCGGCCGTGACGAAGTGCCCCTCATCGGCAGGCCCCTGCCCGCGACTCGCGCCTACGTACTCGACGCTTCGTTGCAGCCGGTGCCCGTCGGAGTCGCCGGTGAGCTGTACCTCGCCGGTGAAGGCCAGGCGCGTGGCTACCTCCTGCGCCCGGAACTCACCGCGGAGCGCTTCGTCCCGGAGCCCTACGGGCCTCCCGGTGGCCGCATGTACCGCACGGGCGACCGCGTCCGTTACCGCATGGACGGGCGTCTGGAGTACCTCGGCCGCATCGACTTCCAGGTCAAGGTGCGTGGCTTCCGCATCGAACTCGGTGAAATCGAAGCGGCGCTCCGTCGCATCCCCGGCCTCAAGGACGCCGTCGTCGTCGCCAAGGGCGAAGCCGCCGACAAGCGCCTCGTCGCCTACGTCACGCCCAAGGCGGATGCCACGCTGGAAGTGGAAGCCCTCCGGGCGCACCTGCGTCAGGGGCTCCCCGAGTACATGGTGCCCGCCACCTTCGTGGTGCTGGACGCCCTGCCCCTCAACTCCAACGGCAAGGTGGACCGCAAGGCCCTCCCGGAGCCGGAGGCTCCTCAGTCGGGCAACACCTACGAAGCGCCTCGCACGGAAGTGGAGGCGAAGCTCGCGTCCATCTGGGCGGAGGTCCTCCGTCTGCCCCAGGTCGGCGTGAAGGACTCCTTCTTCGAACTGGGCGGGCACTCGCTGCTGGCCACGCAGGTGGTGTCTCGCGTGCGCACCGAGTTCAGCGTGGAGCTACCTCTGCGCGCCCTCTTTGAATCCCCCACGGTGGAGGCACTCGCCGGACGGCTGGCGGGACTCACCCGCACCCACGGCCCGCAGCTCACCCGCGTCGCGCATGACGGCCCGCTGCCGCTGTCCTTCGCGCAGCAGCGGCTGTGGCTCATCGATCAACTGGAGCCGGGCAGCGCCCTCTACAACGTGCCCGTCGCCGTCCGGCTGGAAGGCCACCTGCGTCCGGACGTGCTGGAGCGAGCCCTGCAGGAAGTCGTGCACCGTCACGACGCCCTGCGCACCACCTTCGTCCAGGTGGGCGGCGAGCCCGTCCAGCGCATCCATGCCGACAGCCCCCTGCCGCTGGGCCTCGTGGACCTCTCGGAGGTGCCCGACGCCGAGCGCGAGTCCGAGACACGGGCCCGCGTGGAAGCGGAGATGCGCCGGCCCTTCGACTTGAGCACCGGGCCGCTCATCCGCACGCTGCTCTTCAAGCTGGCGGACAACGAGCACGTCCTCGTCGTCACCCTGCACCACATCGTCTCCGACGGCTGGTCGCTGGGAGTGCTGGTGCGTGAAGTCGCGACCCTCTACGCGGCCTTCTCCGCCGGACAACCGTCGCCCCTGCCCGCCCTGCCCGTGCAGTACGCGGACTACGCGGACTGGCAGCGCCGCACGCTTTCAGGTGAGACGCTGCGGCAGGAAGTGTCCTGGTGGGAGGCGAAGCTCTCCGGCGCGCCGGCCGTGCTGGAATTGCCCACCGACTTCCCCCGTCCCGCCGTCCGGAGCAATGCAGGCGCGACCTTCAGCTTCACCCTGCCGCGTGAATTGACGGAGGCATTGAAGAGCCTGGGCCACCGGGAAGGCGGCTCCCTCTTCATGGTGCTGATGGCCGCCTGGCAGGGCCTGCTGTCGCGCTACACGGGGCAGCAGGACATCAGCGTGGGTTCACCCATCGCGGGCCGTACCCGCGCGGAGACGGAAGGCCTCATCGGCTTCTTCGTCAACACGCTCGTCCTGCGCGCGAAGGTGGAGGAAGGCCAGTCCTTCCGTGCGCTGCTTCAGCAGGTGCGCACCACCGTGCTGGAGTCCTACGAGCACCAGGAGGTCCCCTTCGAGAAGCTGGTGGAGGCCCTGCAGCCCATGCGAAGCCTCAGCCACACGCCGCTCTTCCAGACGCTCCTCGCGCTCCAGAACGTGCCCACGGAGGACGTGCGGCTGCCGGACCTCCGCATGCGAGGGATGACGGCCGCCCAGGCGACGTCCAAGTTCGACGTGAGCGTCTTCTTCACGGAAGGGGCCGACGGCCTGCGCGGCACGCTGGAGTACAGCACCGCGCTCTTCCAGCGGAGCACCGTGGAACGGATGGCGGGCCACCTGCGCACTGTCCTGGAGGCCGTGGCCGCGAAGCCCGAGCAGTCCGTGGCCGCACTGCCGCTGCTCTCCAGCGACGAGCGTCAGCGCATCCTCGTGGAGTGGAATGACACGGCCGCCGTCAGCCCGACGGATGTCCCCGTCCACGTCCACTTCGCGCGGCAGGCCTCGCGTACACCTCACGCCGTGGCCCTGGTGCTGGGGGATGCGGCGCTGACGTATGCCCAGCTGGACTCGCGCGCGAACCAACTGGCTCACCACCTGCGCGCGCTTGGCATTGTCCCGGGTGCGCGAGTCGGCCTCGCCGTCGAGCGCTCCGTCGAGCTGGTGACGGCGTTGCTCGCCATCCTCAAGGTGGGCGCCGCTTTCGTCCCCGTGGACCGCAACGCGCCCGTGGAGCGCATCGCTGCCCTGCTGGAGGATGCCGACGTTCAATTCATCGTCACCCATCAGCCCTTCGCCGCGCTGCTGCCCACCAACGGCACCCGCGTCTGGCTGGATGCGCAGCAGGACGTCATCGCCGCGCTGCCCACGCACGCCCCCGATGTCCGCGTGGACGGTGAAGCCCTGGCCTACGTCATGTTCACCTCGGGCTCCACCGGCCGTCCCAAGGGCGTCAGCGTGCCGCACCGGGGCATCACCCGCCTCGTGCTCGGCAACACCTTCATGCGCTTCGGACCTGAAGAGGTGTGGCTGCAGTTCGCGCCTGTCGCCTTCGATGCCTCCACGCTCGAAATCTGGGGCGCGCTGCTGCACGGCGCGAAGCTCGTCCTCGCGCCGCCTCACTCCTTGTCGCTGGAGGAGTTGGCCGCCCAGCTGCGTCACCACCGTGTGACGTCGCTGTGGCTCACCGCCGCGCTCTTCGAGCAGATGGCCCTGCACCAGGGCGAGACGCTCGCTGGCGTGCGTCAGGTCCTCGCGGGTGGCGACGTGCTGCCCGCGGACCGCGTGCGCGAGCACCTGTCCCGTATCCCCGAAGGCGCGACCTTCATCAACGGCTACGGCCCCACGGAGAACACCACCTTCTCCGCCACCTTCTCCATGCGGCACGGCACGCGCGTGGATGGCGCGGTGCCCATTGGCCGGCCGCTCTCCAACTCCACCGCCTACGTGCTCGACGCGCATCTGCGTCCGGTCCCCGTGGGCGTCGCGGGTGAGGTGTACGTCGGTGGCCCGGGCCTCGCCTGGGGTTACCTGAACCGTCCCGACCTGACCGCGGAACGCTTCGTCCCTCATCCCTTCGCCTCCACTCCGGGTGAGCGCCTCTACCGCACCGGGGACAAGGCTCGCTGGCGGGAAGACGGCACGCTCGACTTCCTGGGCCGCGTCGACTTCCAGGTGAAGGTGCGTGGCTTCCGCATCGAGCTGGGTGAAGTCGAAGCAGCGTTGCGCTCCTCCACGGGTGTCAACGAGGCCGTCGTCGTGGCGCGTGGTGCCGATGCGGACAAGCGCCTCATCGGCTACGTCACCGCGCGCGAGGGCCACGCACTCGATTCCGAGGCACTCAAGACAACCCTCAAGCAGCGGCTGCCCGAGTACATGGTTCCCTCGGCGCTGATGATGCTGGACGCCCTGCCGCTCAACGCCAACGGCAAGGTGGACCGCAAGGCCCTGCCCGAACCCGATGCCCACACCATCGAGGCCAAGGACTTCGTCGCGCCCCGAGATGCGCTCGAAATGCAGCTCGCCCGCATCTGGGAGGACGTCCTCGGCGTCCGCTCCGTCGGCGTCCGCTCCAGCTTCTTCGAACTCGGCGGCCACTCCCTTCTCGCCGTGCGCATGGTCGCCGCCGTGCGAGAGCGCCTGGGAAAGACGATTCCCCTCTCCGTCCTCTTCCAGCAGCCCACCGTCGAGCAGCTCGCCCAGATACTCCGCGATGACTCCCAGGCCTGGACGCCGCTCGTCCCACTGGAGCGCGGAGAGGCAGGCCACCGGCCCTTCTTCCTCGTCCACCCCGGCGGCGGCAACGTGCTGGCCTACTCGGAACTGGCGCGTCGCCTGGGTCCCTCTCTCCCTGTCTACGGCCTCCAGTCGCGCGGCCTCGACGGACGCCCCGTCGCTGAATCCATCGAGGAGATGGCTACCCTCTACATCGAGGCCATCCGCACGGTGCAGCCGCACGGCCCCTACCAGCTGGGAGGCTGGTCCCTGGGCGGACTCGTCGCCTACGAGATGGCCCAACGGCTGCGTGAAGCAGGCGAAGCCGTGGACCTGCTCGCGCTCATCGACACCCACGTGCCCGGCCTGACGAAGCCCTCGCAGGACGCCACGCGCTTCGATGCCGAAACCCGCGCACGGCTCGCCTTCGCCCACGCCACCGCGACGGCCTTCGGCCAGGACCTCTCCGTCTCGGACGAATCGCTTGCGCAGGGCGGCGACGACGCGATGCTCGACCACCTGCTCCAGGAAGGCCTCCGGGCGCGCATCCTCGACGCGCACGCGGGCCCCACCCAGCTGCGAGTCCTCTTCAACGTCTTCCGGGCCAACCTCTTCGCCCAGGAGAAGTACGTGCCCCGGCCGTACGACGGCACCGCCCTGCTCCTGAGCGCTGGCGAGGCCCCCGCCGCCCTCCCGCGTCACCGCGGCTGGGAGCCACTCGTCCGCGGCGGCCTGGAAGTGCACACCGTGCCCGGCGGCCACCACGCCCTGATGCAGGACCCGCACCTCGGGCCTGTCGTCGAGCACCTGCGCAGGGCCCTGTCATCCCTCACGCGGAACGCAGCCACCGGCAGTTGAAGCCAACCTCCACTCCGTGTCTGCCCTTCAGGCACGGAGTGGAAACGGGTTACGGTGGGCGCATGTCGCGCGAAGACAACAATCGCTATCTCCGCAGTGTCGCCAACAACCAGCTCCGCAAGATCCCCATCCTGGGGCGGTTGGGTCCCCATCCGTTCCTGAAGCTCCTGCTCTTCTGGGGAGTCCTGCTGGCACTCTATGCCGGCTTCTACGTCTTCTTCTCCAATCCCTCACCCATGTCCGAGGACGGGGCCGGATCCATCCCCGCGCCCCGATTCCAGTGGGAGATGGGAAAGCAATTGCTCACCTACGTCGCCCTCTTCTTCGCGCTCATGGGCGCGAGCCTGGGCTGGCGTCAATTCCAGGCTCAAAAGGCGCGCAGGAAGGAAGCCGAGGCGCTCCAGCAGCCGGGCCCGGAGGCCCACCTCCGGCTCACGGACGAGCTCCTCCCCCCGACCAGCCCGTTCCCTGACGTGGACCTGCTGCGGGCGCAGAGGCGAGCCCTGGCGAGGGTCCTCTACGGGCAGGACGCCCTGGCCCGCCACGAATTGAATGCCGTGAACTGGCGGGGCAAGGCGCCCCTGCTCCAGGCCATGGAGCGCGGCACTGACGCGCTCCTCCACATGCTCTGCAAGGACGACCCCGAGCAGGCACTGACGCTCGCCCGCGAGGCCCTCTCCCTGGCCGACCTCCACCCCGCGGTCCCCGGCGCCAAACAGGGCCGCGTCTTCTACGACGTCCTCGTCCACTCCGCGGAGGTCCTCGCGGGCCAGGTGACGCCGGAGGGCATGCGGACCTTGGAGCACCACCACGAGGTGTCCTCCCTCATCGTGATCCGCCTGGTGAGCGCGTGGTCCCTCCGGGCCGCTTCCACCCAGGTGAAGGACGCGGAACGCGCGGAGCGGATGCGCCAGTTCCTCCAGACGCACGCGCCCCACTGCGCCGCGCTTCACCGGCTGCCCACGGCGGAAGCCTAGAGCTTCAGCCGCTTGAACACCGGCTCCGGGATGCTGCGGATGATGAGCATGATGAGCGCCCAGAAGCCGGGCACGTAGACCTCGTTCTTGCGCCCGTCCGCGGCCTTCAGCAGGCCGCGCGCCACCTGCTCCGGCGAGGCGAAGAGCTTGTTCTTCGGCACGTGGGCCGTCATCGGCGTGTCCACGAAGCCGGGCTTCACCGTCACCACCGCCACGCCGGACTTCGCCAGCCGGTTGCGCAGGCCCTGGAGGAACACGGTCAGCGCGCCCTTGGACGCGCCGTACACGTAGTTGCTCTGCCGGCCGCGATCTCCGGCCACCGACGAAATCACCACCAGCGTGCCGGCCTTCTGCGACTCGAAGCGGTTGGCCAGCTCCGTCAGCAGCGACGCAGCGGAGAGGAAGTTCGTGCGCAGCACCACCTCCGCCGCCGCCCACGAGCGCTGGCTCTCCGTCTGGTCTCCCAGCACGCCATGCGCCAGCACGGCCCCGTCCAGTCCGCCCAGGGCCTGCCACGCCCGCTCCACGAGGCTCGCGTGCGCTTCGCAGTCGTTCAAATCCAACGCCCGGAACTCCACCTTCGGCGCGCCACGCGTGGACGCGTCCCGGGCCACCGCCTCCAGGTTCGCGGCGTTGCGGCCCACCAGGTACAGCGACGCCCCGCGCGCGGCGAGCAGCCGCACCGTGGCCTGCGCAATGGCGCTCGTGGCACCGAGGACAATGACTTTCTTCATGGGATGGAGACCTGGCGCCCTTCCAGTGAAGGCAGGGGCAGCGGCACCGGATTCACCCGGCGCCAGAAGGAGGACGAGAACGCGGGATCGACGTACGCGGAGAACCGCTCGCGCTGGGGGAAGTACGCCGCGAAGCTCTCCGGACTCATGCGCGCGTCCTTGGCCGGGTACACCGCCCCGCCCGCCTCGCGCGTCACGCGGTCCAGCGACTCCACCAGCCGCCACGTCTTCTCGCCCTGGTTGGCGAAGTCCAGGGCCAGCGTGTAGCCCGGGCGAGGAAAAGACATCCACCCGGGCGACGGCAGGTCGCCGAACGTCTTGAGCACGGACAGGAAGCTGGGCAGCCCGCCCTTGGCGCTGCGCTCCAGCAGCTCCTTCAGCGCGTCGCGAGCGGTGGCGTGGGGCACCACGCACTGGAACTGGAGGAAGCCCCGGCGGCCGTAGATGCGGTTCCAGCCATACACGCTGTCGAGCGGGTAGAAGAACGGATCGTAGTGCACGAGCCGCGGGGACGGCTTGGTCCGCTCCCGGTGGTAGTACAGGAAGTTGAAGGCAGACACCGACAGCCGGTTGAGACAGAAGCCCGGCAGGTCGATGGGCACCGCGAGCCCGCTGCCATGCGACAGGTGGCTCTTCGCCAGGGGCAGCCGGTCGAACTGCGTGGGCGCGAAGTTGCCCCGGTAGAACAGGCCACGCCCCAGCTTGCGGCCACGCGCCAGGCAATCCACCCACGACATGGTGAAGTCGTGATCCGCCTCCGACTCCGCGGACACGCGCATGAAGCCGTCCAGGTTCTCGAACGGGACGGTCTCCTGCACCACGAAGGGGTTGCGGATGGGCGTCAGCTGCACCTCCGCCCAGGTGACGAGCCCCGTGAGCCCCAGGCCGCCAATCGTCGCGCCGAACCAGTCGGCGTTCTCATCGGGCGAACACATCCGGCGGCTGCCATCCGAGCGCACCAGCTCGAACCGGCGCACGTGCCGGCCGAACGTCCCGGCCCGGTGGTGGTTCTTGCCGTGCACGTCGTTGGCGATGGCGCCGCCCACCGTGACGAACTTCGTGCCCGGCGTCACCGGCAGGAACCAGCCACGCGGCACGGCCAGCCGCAGCAGCGTGTCCAACGACACGCCCGCCTCGCACCGCACCACGCCCGTCGCCGGGTCGAAGTCGATGAGCCGGTCCAGGCCCGCCGTGAGCAGCACCGTGCCCCCGCCGTTGAGGCAGGAATCGCCGTAGCTGCGGCCCAGGCCATGCGGCAGGACGGGCCCATCCACCCGGGGCAGCGCGTCCGAACGCCAGACGAGCGCGCGCGTCTGTTGTTCCACGCGGGGGAAGCGGCCCCAGGAATCCGACGTGCTCATCGCCACGCCTCCATCACGTCGCCACCCACAGCACCAGCGCCGCGACCGCGCCCACCACGTAGCTGACGCGGTCGCGCAGCGCGAAGACGAGCGGGTCCTCGTTCACGAGCCCCCGGTGCGCCAGCACCCAGATGCGGCCCACCCAGTACAGCATCACCGGGCACAGCAACCACAGCCGCTCCGGATGGGCATACAGCGCCGTCACTTCCTTGCTGGTGATGTACAGGGCCAGCACCAGCACGGACACCTGGCCCGCCGCCGCGCCCAGGCTGGCGAGCTGCTCGTAGTCCTGCGCCAGGTAGCCGCGCCCGTGGGCGGACGTCTCGTTGGACTGGCGCAGCCGCCGCACTTCACTCAGCCGCTTGAGCAGGGCCAGCGACAGGAAGAGGAAGGTGCTGAACATGAGCAGCCAGCTGGACGTGGGCACACCCACCGCCAGCGCGCCGCCGAAGATGCGCACGGTGTAGAGGCCCGCGAGCACCAGCACGTCCAGCATCACCACCTGCTTGAGCCGCAGCGAGTACGCCAGCGTCAGCACGAAGTACGCGCCCAGGAGCGCGGAGAACGACAGGGGCAGCGTCACCAGCGCCAGCGCCGTGGCGCACACCAGCAGCAGCGGCGCCAGCACGGCGCCCGCGCGCACCGGCAGGGCCCCGGACGCGAAGGGCCGCCGGGACTTGGACGGATGCCGCCGGTCCGACGCCAGGTCCAGCAGGTCGTTGATGACATACACGCTGGACGCGCAGAGGCTGAAGGCGATGAACGCCAGCACCGCGCGCGGAGCCATGCCGCCCTGGGTGGCCTTGTGCGCCGCCAGCAGGGGCACGAAGACGAGCGCGTTCTTCGCCCACTGGTGCACCCGCAGCGCCTTCACCCAGGGGCGCCACCCGCCCGGCGGAGGCTCGAAGACGCGGTGCACGGGGCGGCCCAGGCCCTGGGCCTGACGCAGCACCCCCGCCGTCGCATGCACCACGATGACCTGACGGCACTCGCGCCACAGGGGCAGGTCCACCGCGTCGTTGCCCGCGTAGTCGAAGGAGCCCAGCACCTCGCGCAGCCGCTCCAGCTTCCGCGCGCCGGACAGGTTCACCCCGGCCTCGCTGGCGACCACCGTGTGGAAGAGGCCCAGGTGGGCGGCCACCGCGTCGGCGATGCTCCGGTCCGCGGCCGTGGCCAGCACGAGCCGCCGCCCACGGGCGTGCTCCTCGCGCAGGAAGGCCAGCACCTCCTCGTTGTACGGCAGGGACGTGACGTCCAGCCGCGCGCGGCGGGCCACCTCCGCCTTGAAGAAGGCCTTGCCCCGGAGCACCCACAGCGGCGCCAGCAACAGCAGCCACGGCGCGTGCTTGAGGAGCACGAGCAGGTTCTCGTGCAGCGTGTCCGTGCGCACCAGGGTCCCGTCCAGGTCGACCGCGAGCGGGACGTCGGAGGCAGCGTCGGGGATGGGGGCTTGAGGCTGCATGAAGGGGGCCCGCAGGGTAGCCCAAGGGCCCGGGGCGTCCACCGTTCCGTGCCCGGTGACGGACGAAGCCTCCTCCAGGCGACGGCCTTCCTGGCCGCCACCCAGACGGGAGGGCGGCCTGTCCGTGCCTCAGAGTGACTTCAGGAAGGCGAGCAGCGCGGCCCGGTCCTCGGCGGGCAGCCGCACATAGCGCGCCTGCGAGGGAGCCGCTTCGCCCCCGTGCCAGAGGACGGCCTCCTCCAGGGAGCGGGCCCGGCCATCATGCAGGAAGCGCGTGTGCCGGTTGACGGACTCCACCAGCCCGATGCCCCACAGGGGCGGCGTGCGCCACTCGCTGCCCGTGGCAAGCCCGTCCGGACGCCCGTCCGCCAGGCCCTCGCCCAGGTCGTGCAGCAGCAGGTCCGTGTAGGGGTAGATGACCTGGCGGGACACCTCGTCGAAGCCGTCCACCGGTCCCGTCTCCTGGGGCGAGTCGACATGGCACGCCGCGCAGCCGATGGCGCGGAACACGGCGTGGCCGCGCTGGACCCCGGGCGCTTCCCAGTCGCGCCGCTTCGGCACGGCGAGCAGGCGCATGTAGATCATCAACAGATCCATGTCGTCCTGGGACACCTCCGGCTCGCCCGGCGCGTCCCGGCCCTGCTCCTGGGGATAGAGCGTCGTCGTGACGCCCATGTCCGCGACGAGCGCATGCGCCACCTGCTGGCGCAGCGTGGGCTGGTTGGCCTTCCACCCGAAGCGGCCCAGGCGCGTCTGGCCCGTCTCCACGTCGAGCACCTGGTTGGCCCGGCCGGAGATGCCGTCGTGGTCGCGGTCCTCCGGGTCGGCGCGGGCCAGGATGCCGGCCTCGGGCAGGGCCTCCAGCAGCCCCAGGCCGAAGTTCACGGGAGACACGCGAGCGGAGAACATGGCGCCCTCGCCCAGCGGGCCATGCACCAGGCCCTGGAACTGGTAGCGAGGACGGACGAGGGAATACGGCTCACCGGTGGCGAACGTGCCGCGCGTCTCCTCGAAGTCGACGCGGACGAGGCCCTCGGGGACCTGGCCCTCCACGGCGTTCATGTCCAATTGCATACCGTACAGCGGGTGGGGACCGGCGCCGTCGGGCGCGCTCAGCTGGAACGCCAGCGAAACGGGCGCCTCCGTGGGGCTCGCGGGAGGTTGTCCCCGGCCGTCCTTCACGTGGCAGGTCATGCAGCCGGTGGCGCTGAAGAAGGGGCCGGCCACGGCGGGGCGCTGGCGTGACTCGCTCCAGTCGCGGTCGAAGACGCCCTTGCCCGCGTAGAAGTCCGGCCAGCGCGAGCGCGGCATGTTCATGGGCGCGCGCCCGAAGGCGTTGCGGCCGGTGTCCGTCACGGTGGTGGCGCCGCCGGACTGCTCCACGTGCGGCAGGACGACGGGAGGCAGCGCGCCCAGCACCAGGGGTTCGGGACGGCGGACCACGGTGGCCCACGCGGCGCCGATGAGCAGCGCTCCGGCGGAGATGCCAACGAGGGACCAGGGCACGCGCATCGTCACGACTCCTCGACGGGAAGACAAAGACAGACCACCGGGCGGGAAGCAGGCGCCGCCCGCCCGGCGGGGTGCAGCTTACTTCTCCTGGCCGAAGGACTCGCCCGTCACGAGGAAGTCCGTGGCGCTGGCGTTCACGTCGATGCCGGAGAAGTGGCGGTACGGGTAGGCACCGTCGCCAATCTCCTCGATGAACTCGGCCGTATCGCCGACGACTTCCTTCCCGTCCGCGAGCCTGACGCGGAAGGTCGTGTTGGCCGCGTGCAGGCGCCAGCCGCAGGCGCCGTCCTGGCCCACGCTCCCGCCGCCCGCCGTGGTGCGGTAGGAGAAGAAGTCCCAGTGCCAGTAGTACCAGTCGAGGAAGTCCCACCAGCTGTAGAAGATGATGATCATCGCCTGCGGCTGGGCGGTCGTCCCAACGAGGGTGCCGTTGTTGTAGACGTTCATCCGGAACGAGCCCGAGGGCGAACCGGTGAAGCCCGGCGCCACGGACACCTGGCGGTCCTTCCCGGGGGTGATGCGCAGGGTGCTGACCACCTGGTCGCCGTCCCGCGCGGCCAGGGCGAGGCCGCCCGTGGCGCTGCCAATGCGCACCTGCGCGTCCTGCGACCAGGTGATGGCGTCATTGAACGTGCTGGAGACGCCGTCCGTCTTGAGGCTCTTCAGGCCGTTGACCTGCACGCCCTTGTCGGAGGCGCTCAGGGACGCATTGCCCTTGGCGCAGGTGGTGATGCCCTCGAACCGCTCGACGCAATCCGCCTTGGCGGAGAGCTGTTGCGCGGACTGCGAACCTTCCGGAGCCTGCGTCGGCTCACCCTGGCAACCCGCGACCAGGCTCAGGAACGCAGCCGCCAGGAGGCGACTGGTCATCTTCAAGTGCATGTGGGACCTCGACTGTGTGGGGGGCACTGTCTGCTTCGCGCACATCAGGTGGAGACACGGTGGGTCCGGCAGGCGACGACAGGGGGAAGCACCGGACGCGCGCTCCGGGCAGTTCGTCATGCACCTCCCAAGCCATGTTCCAAGGTTTCGAGGCCCTCCTCTGAAGGCACCTTCCGGATGACACCGCGGTCCTGGAACCTGTAGCGCGGCCGGTTACAGATGGCGGAAGCGGTGTATCGCCTGGCGTTACAGTCCCCGCCGGAAACCCATGCGGACATGACTCATGGAGGCGTCAAGCCGACCCCACCTGCCGGGTTTCATGGGACATTGCGTTTGTTCGAGAATCGAAGGAAAGTAAAGCCATCCATCCACACTGCGTGTGACCGGGAATCGCATGCGCGAGCGGGTGGAGCCTCCAGCCCTTCTCGTCGCGCAACCGCGGTCACGTCAGAGGAGTGCCGCAGTGTCCCTTCGCGGGGACAACCCGCGCGCACCTGCGACGGGCGGGACTCCCCGTGAAACACACCCATGCACCTGGGAGGGGCATCCATGGGTGTATTCAGGAGCCGTCCCTTGAACAGGAAGTCATTGAGAGCAGCCCCCGGCCGTTCCGGTCTGGGGTGGTGTTTGTCCACATTGCTGGCGTTGAGCGTGGGATGCGGTGAGAGTCAGGATGCTGCCGGGCCAGGCCCCGTCACGGCGCGCCAGTCGTTGACGGCGCCCGTGGTGGAGCGACAGGCGGTGGCGGCCGGTGCGTATCACTCCCTGGCGTTGCGGGAGGACGGCGTCGTCTGGTCCTGGGGCCAGGACACGGAAGGTCAGCTGGGACAGGGCACGTCCAGCTTGACGCCACGGCCAGTGCCGTCGCCGGTGTCCCTGCTCCGGCCGATGAAGGCCATCGCGGCAGGCGCCGGGCATTCGCTGTCCCTGGACGTGGACGGCCACGTCTGGGCCTGGGGTCGCAACACGCGAGGGCAGGCGGGTGTGGCGGCGTCCACGGCCCCGCGGCTGACGCCCACGCAGGTGTCGGGGCTGCCGCGCATCCAGCAGATCGCGGCCCGCGAGGACCTGTCGCTCGCGGTGGACGTGAACGGCGACCTGTGGGCGTGGGGACAGAACACGGACGGAGAGCTGGGCCAGGGTGTGGCGGACACGCACGCGCACCCAGTCCCCGTGAAGTTGGTGGTGCCTGTGCTGGCGGCGGGGGACGCGTACCTGCCCGCGGGCCCGGCGGCGAACCCGCAGGATGTCTACAAATTCATCAAGGTGGCGGCGGGTGGGCACCACGTCCTCGCGCTGACCCGGAGCGGACGCATCTGGAGTTGGGGCCGCAACTCCTCCGCGCAGGTGGGAACGACCGAAGCGACCGAAACGCCGGTGCTGACGCCGGCCCTCCTGCGCTTCGAGTCCCTGGTCGTGGACATCGCGGCGGGTGAGAACCACTCCTTGCTGCTGGATGCGGGGGACCGTCGTCCGTGGGCCTGGGGCTCGAACGCCTCTGGACAGGCGAGCCGGACGTGGAATGGCCTGGACCAGCCCGTCACGCCCTTCCCGACCTATCCGCAGGGCTACACCTTCCTGGGGCGTGCGATTGCCGCGGGCGACGCGTTCTCGCTCTTCCTGGGGGCGCCCAACCCCGGCCAGATTCGCGCCTGGGGTGACAACGCCTTCGGGCAGGTGGGGGATGGCAGCGGTCTGCGCCGGGCGGAGCCGGTGGCGGTCCTGCAATACAAGGAGCCGTACGGCCTGGTGGACACGGAGTGGATGCTCGCCATCTCCGCGGGTGCCCGCCACGCCCTGGCGGTGCATGACGGCTGTCCGTCGGTCTGGGCCTGGGGTGACAACAGCCAGGGGCAGCTCGGTGTGCAGGGCGGTGTCTCCGCGCCGGCCCTCTACGCGCAGCGGAGTCTGCCTTTGAAGCGGTTCTACCGCGACACGGACGGGGACGGCTTCGGAAACAAGGAGCAGTTCGAGCAGGTGTGCGAGCCGACCTCGGAAGAATTCGTGGAGGCCATCGACTGCGACGACACCCGCCCGGGAATCCATCCGGGCGCCACGGAGATTTGCGACGGCCTGGACAACAACTGCGACGGCGCGGTGGACGACAACGGCTGCTCGGTCTGGTACCGCGACACGGACGGTGACGGGTACGGCAACCCGAATGACACGAAGCAGTCCGGCGTCCAGCCGCAGGGCTACGTGGACAACCACGGCGACTGCGACGACACCCGGTCGAACGTCCGCCCCGGGGCTTCGGAGGTCTGCGACGGAGTGGACAACAACTGCGACGCACAGGTGGACGAAGGCGTGGGCGCCAACTGGTATCGCGACGCGGACGGGGACGGCTACGGCAATCCCAACCAGTCCACCGCCGCGTGCGGCCAGCCAACGGGCTCCGTGTCGAACAGCTCCGACTGCAACGACACCAACGCCGGCATCCGGCCGGGCGCCACCGAGGTCTGCGACCTGATCGACAACAACTGCGATGGCCGGTCTGATGAGACGTTCCCCACGCAGCCTTGGTGCCAGGACTCCGATGGTGATGGGCTGTGCAGTCCGGCTGGGCACACCTTCGCGTGCATGAAGCCTCCTGGCCATATCGCTCCCAACAACACCTTGGACTGCAACGACCATGACGCATCCGTCGGTGGGGTCACGACCTACTATCGGGATGCGGATGGCGATGGCCTTAATGGGCAGGTCACGGACCAGTCCTGCGGGCCCATCGTGGGCCATGTACCCAATGACGATGATTGCGATGACTCAACCCCATCCATTGGCGCTCCCGCCGTCTATTATCAGGACGCGGACCATGACGGACTTGGCAATGGACAAGCCTCCATCCAGGCCTGCTCCCAGCCACAGCACTACACGCTCAACGACAGTGATTGCGACGACACCAATATCCATGTCGGACGTCCGTCCCGCTGGTTCCGGGACCTGGACACCGACGGTTACGGCGATCCCTGGGACTGGCACTACGCCTGCACCTACCCTGCCGGGCATGTCCCGGTCGCTGAAGACTGCGACGACGCCGACTCCACCATCCATCCAGGGGCGGAGGAGCTCTGCGATGGCCAGGACAACAACTGCGACGGCCACATCGACGAAGGCCACCCCTGGTACTGCCGCGGGGACTGGTGATGGCGGCGCTGCTCCGCCGGAGGCCTTTGCTCCGGTCCATGACCCGAAGGTGATGGACCGCGCGGCCCCGTGACACGCGGGGCCGCGCGGAGTGCCCTTCGTGGCCACTCCCGGTGCGGGTGTCCGCCCGGGAAGCCACGTTGTTGCGCCGCGCCCGGCAGGAGGCTAGGGACAGCCCCCGTATGTCGGCGCTCGCGGAACTGCTCGAAGCCATCCGGGAGGAGTCAGGCCCGGCCACGTGGTCCGCCGGACAGGCCCTGTCTCGCGCGGGGGTCGTGTCGGTGCAGTCCGTGGACGAGGAAGAGGTCGTCCTGCGGGTCCGCATCCCCGGCCGCCCCACCCCGCTCACCACCACCCTCTATCCCGAGGATGAAATCTGGGAGTGCGACTGCCGGGGAAAGGTGGATCCGTGCGAGCACGTCATCGCCGCGGCCATCGTCCTGCGGCAGGCGGAAGGACGGAAGGCCACCGCGGCCGCCCCTTCACGCGCGGCCCCCACGACCGCACGCCCCGGCACCACGCCCAAGCCGGAGCGGCTGGTGTACCGCTTCAAGCGCGTGGACGGAGGCCTCCAGTTGGAGCGGCTGGTGGTCCGGCCGGACAACACCGCGAGGCTCCTGGCCCGGAGCCTGGCGTCCGTGCTCCAGAACCCCGTGGAGGCCGCGCGCATCCACGTGGATCCGTGTGACCTGCTCGCGGACAAGCTGCTCGCGCAGCCCACCCGGGGCGCGCTTCCGCAGAGCAAGCTGGACGCCCTTCTGCACGTGCTGGAGAAGGCGCGCACCGTCCTCTTCGACGGCGCGCTCGTCTCCGTCTCCAACGAGCCGCTCCTCCCGCGCGTCACCGTGGAGGACCGGGGCGAGCAGACCGTGCTCAAGGTGGAGAAGGATCCGCGCATCAACGAACTGGTGAGCCCCGGCGTCGCGTTGTGCGCGGGCGCGCTCTGCCGGTTGGGCGAGCAGGCCCTCACGGGCTCGCGGCTGGAGAACCTGCCCCAGGAGCGCGCCTTCTCGCCGGAGCAGTTGGCGGACCTGACGGGCAAGGTGCTGCCGGACTTCGCGCGGCGCATGCCGGTGGACGTGAAGAGCCGGCGGCTGCCGCCCATCGACCGGACGCTCAAGCCGCGCATCTCGCTGGAGCTCGACAAGCTCGACACAGGGCTCTCGGTGCTGCCCACGCTGGTGTACGGCTCGCCACCCACCGCGCGCATCGACAACGGGCGGCTGGTGTACCTCCAGGG
This sequence comes from Corallococcus carmarthensis, assembly GCF_003611695.1. Taxonomy (GTDB): domain Bacteria; phylum Myxococcota; class Myxococcia; order Myxococcales; family Myxococcaceae; genus Corallococcus; species Corallococcus carmarthensis. Next base: position 22,700 of record NZ_RAWE01000080.1, read on the forward strand.
CGCAGCGCCGGTGCGCGACGAGCCCACGGAGACGAAGCTCATCCACCAACTCCGCGACGAGCTGAACATGGCACCGGGCCGGCGCGTGACGGTCCACGGCAAGGAGGCCGTGCAGCTCGCGGACAAGCTGCGCAAGTGGCGCGGCGGCCTCACGGGCAATGCCGCGGGCGTGGTCAGCCCCGACGTGAAGCTGCGGCCCAGGCTCACGCTGGACACCGCCGCCACCGAAGCGGGAGTGCCGCGAGTGGGCTTCTCACTCGACTTCCAGGTCGAGGGCCTGGAGCCCGGCGTGACGCGCACCGTGGACGCAGGCGCGGTGATGCGGGCCTGGGAGGAAGGCCTGGGGCTGGTGCCGTTGGAGGGCGGAGGCTGGGCGCCGCTGCCCACGGGGTGGCTGAAGGCCCACGGTCAGCGCGTGACGGACCTGCTGTCCGCGCGAGAGAAGGACGGGCGCCTCGCGAACCACGCCATCCCCCAGCTCACCGGGCTGTGCGAGGCATTGGAGCACCCCGCCCCGCCCGTCATGGAGCGGCTCGCGCCCCTGGTGCAAGGCTTTGAGAAGTTGCCCGAGCCCCAACTCCCCAAGGACCTCACCGCGACGCTGCGCCCCTATCAGTTGCAGGGCGTGAGCTGGCTCACCTTCCTGAGGCAGGCGGGGCTGGGGGGCGTGCTCGCGGACGACATGGGGCTGGGCAAGACGCTGCAGACCATCTGCACGCTGGGCCGGGGCACGCTGGTCGTGGCGCCCACGAGCGTGCTGCCCAACTGGGAAGCGGAGGTGAAGCGCTTCCGTCCGTCGCTGAAGGTGTCTGTCTATCACGGCGTGGGGCGCACGCTGGACGAGTCCGCGGATGTCACACTCACCACGTACGCGCTCCTGCGCCTGGACGCGGCCGCGCTCGCGGCGAGGACCTGGGACACGGTGGTGCTGGACGAGGCACAGGCCATCAAGAACCCGGACAGCCAGGTGGCGCGAGCGGCGTATGAGCTGGACGCGGGCTTCCGCATCGCGCTCAGCGGCACGCCCATCGAGAACCGGCTCGAGGAGCTGTGGAGCCTGATGCACTTCACCAACCGGGGCCTGCTGGGCGGGCGCAAGGCGTTCGAGGAGCGCTGGTCCCGGCCGGTGTCGGAGAACCAGAAGGGCGCCGCGGAAGCCCTGCGCACGCGCATCCGGCCCTTCGTGCTGCGCAGGCTCAAGCGCGACGTGGCGCCGGAGCTGCCACCGCGCACGGAGGCCGTGCGGCACGTCACCCTCACCGAGCAGGAGCGCGCCGTCTACGACGCGGTCCACGCCGCGACGCGCGAGGAGGTGGTGTCGCAGCTCGAGGAGGGCGGCAGCGTGATGAAGGCGCTGGAGGCGCTGCTCCGGCTCCGGCAGGCAGCCTGTCATCCAGCGCTGGTGCCGGGGCAGCAGGCGAGGACGTCCTCGAAGGTGCAGGCGCTGGTGGAGGCGCTCGGCACGGCGGTGGCGGACGGGCACAAGGCGCTGGTGTTCTCGCAGTGGACGTCGATGTTGGACCTCATCGAGCCCGCGTTGAATGAGGCGGACATCGGGTTCATCCGCCTGGACGGCAGCACGGCGAACCGTGGCGCGGTGGCGACGTCCTTCCAGGACGAGAAGGGAGCGCCCGTGATGCTCATCTCGTTGAAGGCGGGAGCAACGGGGCTCAACCTCACGGCGGCGGACCACGTCTTCCTGGTGGATCCGTGGTGGAACCCGTCCGTGGAGGCGCAGGCGGCGGACCGGGCGCACCGCATCGGGCAGCAGCGGCCGGTGATGGTGTACCGGATGGTGTCCCAGGGCACGGTGGAGGAGAAGATCCTCCTCCTGCAGGACAAGAAGCGGGCCCTCTTCGAGGCAGCGCTGGGAGGCGCCACGGGAGGCACGGCGCTCACGCGCGCGGACCTCATGCAGTTGCTGGACTGAGGCCATTCCACGGCGCGGAGGGAAGCGGAAGTCCCCTCCCCTGCCTTGCCTGCGAGGGGCCTGGAATGGCGTGTGACGCTGAACGTCACGCGGAGCATGCGCATCGTCTCGGAGGACCCGCTTCAACCGAGAGGGAGTCACAGCATGCCAGCATCCATTCCCGACAAGATGAAGGCCGCGGCGCTCGACCGCTTTGGCGGCCCGGAGGTCCTGGGCATCAAGACCGTCTCCGTCCCCACCTGTGGTGACGATGAAATCCTCGTGCGCGTCGCGGCGGCGGGAATCGGTGCCTGGGATTGGATGGAGCGGGAAGGCCAGATGGCCGAGATGATCCCAGGCGGCCCGAAATTCCCCTACGTGCCGGGAGCCGACGGAGCCGGAGAGGTCGCGGCCGTAGGGAAGAACGTGAAGAACCTCAAGCTGGGCGACCAGGTCTACGGCTCCGCGTTCATGAGCTCCAAGGGAGGCTTCTACGCGGAATACGTCGCCGTGAAGGAAAACCAGGCGGCGAAGGTGCCCAAGGGGTTGAAGGTGGAGCAGGCGGCGGTGCTCGCCGCGGACGGACTCACCGGGCTCCTGGGCCTGGAGGAGCACCTCCAGCTCAAGTCAGGGCAGAAGCTGCTCATCTTCGGCGCCAGCGGAGGCATTGGACACATCGCACTCCAGCTCGCGAAGAGGCTGGGCGCGAACGTGCTGGCGGTCGCGTCCGGACAGGACGGAGTGGAGCTGGCGCGGAGGCTGGGAGCGGACGCGGTCGCGGAGGGCCACCAGGAGGACCTGGAGAAGGTCTGCCGCGACTTCGCGCCAGACGGCTTCGACGCGGCGCTGGTGCTGGCCCGGGGAGACGCCGCCGAGCCCCTGCTCCGTAGCGTCCGCAAGGGAGGGCGCATCGCCTTCCCGAACGGCGTTGAGCCGGCGCCCAAGGGCCCGGAGGGCGTTGAAACCAAGGCCTACGACGGAATCCCCACCCCCCAGGTGATGAAGCGGCTCAATGAGTTGATTGAAGCGGGGCCGTTCCACCTGGAGATTGGCCGCCTCTACGCATTGGAGGAAGCCGCGAAGGCTCAGCAGGAGGTGCTCAAGCACCACCTGGGCAAGTACGCGATGAAGATCCAATGACCCTCAATGCGGTCCCGTGTCATCCGCGGGGGTGCTGAGCATCCGCACCGCCACGGAACGACATTCCGAGCAGACGACCCCGGTGCGCTCCCAGTGCACCTGTGCCTCCAGTTCACCGGGGTCCGCGGAACCTTCGTCCAGCCGCCGGACCAGCTCCGCGAGCGCCTCCGCGGGATTGCCCTCCAGGTCAGCCGAGGGGTCGAGCAGGTCCTGCTCCCCTTCCAACACCAGACTGAAGCGGTAGTACACAGCGTGCGCGGCGATGACGCGTCCGCACGTTGCACAGGTCTTGGATTGCGGGCCGGTCATGGTCGCCCTTTCACTAAGTCAGACAGGCACGGGAAATCATCGCACGCGCCAGGGACCATGCCCGAATTCACTCCCATGAAGGACGGTCGCACGTCGGGTTGACAGCGGCTTCATCCGGTGCGGCTCTTCCGCTGGCGAGGCCCTGCTGGCAGCGCTGGGCCTGCGTCCTCACGCAGGGTCTTCTCGTCACATTCGAGGGCCCGTGCCGCCTCGGTCCAGGTTCCCCAGGTCTCCTTCGCCCACCGCGCCAGCCCCTGGCGGAAATGAACAAGACGCTCGCTGCGACTGCCGTTGCCAAAGCCGGCACCACCCGCTGGAGGTGCTGACTGCGCTTTCCGCCAGCCCCCCAGGACCTTGTCCAGGGCACGCTCGCCATGATCGGGCCACCAGGCCATCACCAGGAAAGCCAGTCTCTGGAGGTCGCGGAGGTTCCCGTTCAAGGGCGCCGTCGCCAGAGCCTCCAGCAGAAGCCGACTGACAGGAGCGCTCTCCGGGAACGAGCCGTCCCGTCGCAACGACAACCACACGCGCTGCCAATCGTCAGGCAGGTCCTCGCGGCATTCGCGCAGGGGGGGCACGCGGACGGTGAGCAACCCCAACCGGTCGAAGAGGTCCGCATCGAGCCGCTCGGAGAGATCTTCCAGGGAAAGGTTCGAGGCACACACGACATCGACGTCCGCTTCGGCCTCCTGGTCCGCGCCCACGGGACGGTAGCGACGACGGTTGTCCTGAAGCAACCGCACCAGTTTGCGCTGGAGTGCCTTGGGCAGGTCCTGGACCTCATCCAGGAAGAGCACCCCACCCGCCGCTTGCTTGATGAGTCCGTCCCTGGCCTTGTCCGCGCCAGTAAACGCCCCCCTCGCGTGGCCGAAAAGCTCGCTCTCCGCCATCCGCACATCGGCGCCTTCGAGGGTGCCACAGGCGAGTGCAGTGAGGCGGCGCTGTTTGAGCGGAGCCAGGTAGGTCTCCACCAGACTCGTCTTCCCCGTTCCACGCTCCCCCACCACGAGGAGCGGAGCGCCCGGAATGCACGAATAGCGTCGAAGTGACTCCAGAGCCTCGGTTCGAGCACGTGACTTCGGCTCGGGATCGTAGGCCGTGGCCGCGGGTGCTTCGCGCTCTACCCTGCGGATCTCACCGAGATAGGTGCGGACCTTGAACTCCACCGGTTCGATGCGCCGCAACCCTTTCCGCTTGTCAATCTGAGAGGACCAGAGCTGGGTCCCTGCGGGAAAGGCCCCTGCGGCATGCAGGATGAGCCAGACGGAATGCATGGCGGGTGTGCCCGGTGACACGTTGATGTGAAGCGCCGCACAGCCCCGGACACGAGGAAGCACCTCATCCCGCACCCGAGCGTAGACGGTCTCGTGACGCGTCGGATCCGCAAGGTCGACTCGCAGGATCTCGGCCTCCGCATCGGCGGTCTGCTCCTTCACTGTCCCATCCTGGAGAGGCGTCCCCTGCTCCACGAGGTAGAGCACGCGCCGGACGCGGACCCTGCGCTCACGAAGCAGGGCCACTGCATTTCCGAGCACTTCCACACCTCCGTTGAACGAATGCCAGGCCAGCAGGGTAGGTGTCGTCGCGGACGCACTCATGGTCTCCTCACCACCACCGTGGCGCCATGCTCGCGCCCATAGGCGAGGGCGGCCTCCAACTGCTCCGCATTCGATATCGCGACGACGAGGCGCCCACTGGCCTCCTTGAACAGCGGCGGTTCATGGGACACCCGCTGTTTCTTCTTCTTGGTTTTTTCCCCGGCCTTGGCTTCCCCGGTGACCTCCACCTCCCTGAGGACCTCGCTGGCCTTCGTGTCGAGCACTGGCGCATCGATGGTCCAGCGCAGGATGCTCCGGTGGAAGTACTTCCCTGGAACGGGAGCGGGCGGCGTTGGAGCTGGGGCCTCCAGGCGGGTGGCCGACTCCGCGACGACCCGTCCCAGGTCAATCTCCCGGGAAGCCTCCACGACGACCTTCTCCAGGACTTTCCCGCCTCGCCACAGCTCCACGGCGCCATGAACGGCGCCAACCCGCAGACCGTTCTCAAGCCGGGCCTTCGCTCCCGCCGACCACGCCTTGAGCAGCGATGCCACCGCGTCCGCACGAGCCCCCACCAACCGGACGCCCAGCTCAAAGCCATCATCCATTCCGTGCGGCTCCAGGTTGGCGGAAGTCACCAGGGCTTCCCCCGCCTCGCTCCAGGCCGCTTTGGCATGAAGCCACTGGAAGCCCAGGACCGTGGCTCCCGCCTCCCGGAGGGCGAGCAGGGCCGGCATCGCGGAAGGCCGGATGCGCGCGAGCACCGTCACACGCAGGCCCTGTCGTGCCCGCTGGAGGATCCGCTGCACGACGGGGTGCTCCCGGGACCAGCCGAACGACGTCACGATGAGATGGCCTCGAGCGCCATCCACGAGCGAGAGGAGTGCCTCGCGCAGTCCCGTATGGCCGGAAGCCGTGGCGAGCACGTCACCCCGAGGCTCGGGCCTGCGGGTCAGTCCGGGAGCCCGAACCGCCTCCAACGCACCGGGCGTGGCCATTTCGTGTTCGGCCCCCTCCCAGAAGGCATACTGGAGCCAGTCGCGAACCTGGGCGCACTCCGACTCCTCCAGCCGGATGACCACCTCCTCGTTGCGCTCGAGCGCTTCCGACGTCAGGTTCGCCGTGAGCAGGTAGCCCTCACCAGTGGGCGCGTCCACCAGCACAACCTTCGCGTGGAAGGACCTCGCCGTGCGGAACAGCACGTAACCCGCGAGCTTGTTCAGCAGCGCCTTGTGCGCCTCGTAGGTCTTGCGGTCGAACTCGGAGTCCTCCCGGGGCTCCTTTTCGAGCCGGGCCTCGGCGGCGTTGAGGACATAGACACGCACGCCTCGTCCGGAGGTGGCCACTTCGAGCAGGGCCCGCTCGATCTCCACATCCGCGAGCAGGAAGCTGGACACCATCACGGTGCGCCGCGCGTTCCGGATGGCCTTGACGATGGCATCAGCCGCGACACGGCCTCTTCCCGAGGGGCAGACGCCCTGATTCCACCGCTCCGGCGCAGCGCCCGGGGCATGTTCGGGCAACCAACCGTCGCCCAGGGATTCATCGCTGTGATCAACCTCGGCACTCATCACTTTTTGAAAGGGGGACATGGGATGTCTCCAGGTTCGGAAGAGGGATTCACAGCGACCAGTCCAGCGGCGCCTGCAGGTGCCAGTACTTGCGACCCGGGCGCACCCCAGCGGCCCCAAGCAGGCTCACGGCCAACTGCTCCTGTGTCATGAGTTGGAGGCGGTAGCCGGTGAACGTCTCCTGCACCTCCTCGCAGCGTCGGGCGAAGTCAGCCTTCGTCACGTACGATTGGACGCGATGGTCCAGCAACCAGTTCGCCCAGCGTGACGCATCGATATCCGTGGCTGGCCGAATCGGCACATGGGGTACCTGGACGCGGCCAAATGCGCCGTGCTGGGGATGCGACCAACGGTCGAAGGCAATATGGCTCTTGAACGAGCTGAGCTCCGTGCCGTCAAGGCTCTCGAACCGCACCGCCAGCCTTTCACCGTCCCAGTCATGAGCACGTGCACCGAGACAGTAGCGCCACACCTCCTCGAAACCGGGTGCTGGCGCATGAGGCAACTCAAGCTCCGAGCGCTGGCCATCGACGCTTCCCTCCAGGCTGAGGGTAGAGGATTGGTGAGGGGCAGCACACAGGGACAGCTCGACCTGGGTCTTGGACTCCAGGACCGGTTCCCCCTTTGCCTCGATGTCGAGCATCGCGACGGCACGCCCATCTCCCCAACCGGGTCGCCCCTGGCTCCTGCAAACCCTCTGGGCCCAATCGGGAAGGTCGACGGTGGCCCGCTTCTCTCGCGGCGCATCCCTTCTCACGATTTCGTCAAAAGCCGTTGGCTCCTGGAATGGCTCGATCCGCAGCAGACTCGCCTCCAGGGGGATCAGCGGATCCTTCGCCACCCAGATGGTCCACGCCCCCCGCTCCGGAACGAAGACATCTCCCCCTTCCGCGACCCGGCGTCCTTCCTCCGTGAGTCTGGCGAGGGACTCGCCCCCACGGGGCTTCAAGTCCCATGCGATGAGCCCCATCTGCTCGCAGACGGAAAGCAGGCGCAATCCGACAGCATCCGGTTTGCTCCCGAGCAGGTGTTCGCACAGTTCGCGTGCCGAAAGCTGCCCGGCACGCGAGGCCGCGAGTTGGGCCACCGCCCGCAGTTCAGCACGCGGCTGGGCGAACCCAACCTCTCCGATGACATGAAAACATCGTACCTCGATGGTGCGTTTGAGGACGATGCTCATCTGGCCCTCAAGGCGGTTCGAAACTCGAGTCATGAGTCACTCCTGGATGTCGTGGGTGGAGTCGAGCGCCGCGAGTTGCCGTAGCAACTCCGAACGCTTCTGCCTGGCGAAGTTGTCTCGATTGCCGACGAGCAGCGTCTGATAGCGGGCGCGGGTCAGCGCGACGTTCAAGCGGTTGGGGCTGTCGAGGAACCCGATCCCCCTCGTTCGAGCAAACGAGAGCAGCACCAGATCGGCTTCGTGTCCCTGGAAGCGGTCGACCGTACACAGGTCGATGACGACACGGGGTCGCTCACGTCCACCAATGGAAAAGCGCTGGAAGCCCTTCGGCTGCGCCGCGAGCCTTCGAAGCATGGAGCGTAGGAGGCGCTCCTGGGCCCGGTAGAACGTGAGGACCGCCACCTCCCACGCCCGCCCCTCGGGGTGAGCGTGAACCTGTGTCCATTCCAGGAATCGTTTCAACTGACGTTCAAGCGCATTGCTCTCGAACTCATTTCGAGTTCCCTCCACGCGGCGTGCGACGTTGATCCACAGCATCCGCCCAGGCCACAGCGGCTCCCGCCAGGCGCGAAGCCCCGCCATGTCCGGGGGATCGACGAGGGCATTGCCTCGGTAGATGTGTTCCCGAGGAAAGCCGGAGATGTCCGGATGCATCCGGTGTTGGTATTGGAGCAGTACATGGCGCGAGTCGCGCGCGGCCGGCGGCAAGCCGTCCGAAAGCGCGGTTCCCGACCGCTGTTTCTTGTGACGCCCGAAGCCCGACCAGAGCGACTCCAGGATGGAAGGCATCGCCACCCGCTGGACCCGCTGGATGGACTCCCGGACCTCGTCCGACCTGCTGCCCGGCCCCGAGAGCGGCTTCGTGAATGCCAGGTCAAGGGCAGGCTCGGAAGGGAGGAGGTCCTCAAGGCCCTGTGGCAGTCGTTCCGTTGCCCCGATGCCCGGCCCCGAGCCCTCCAGTTGTCGCTTCTCGTAGGCGCGCGCCAGGCGCCAAGCGATCTCTCCACCCCAGCTTCGCGCGTCATCGCCATCCTGTCGAAGCCGGATCCGCCGCCGGAGTCCGGAGAGCGCCGGTCCTCCGCCGTGCAGGATGGCAACGTCGAGCGGGAGCTGCTCCTCCTGGCGAAGGATGGCCTCCTCGCGCCCCACGACCACCCCCGCGGTCAGCAGGTCCCAGGGAGACACGGTCTGGGCCCCATCCAGTTCGACCAGCGGAACCTTCCGGGACAGCGCCTCCAAGCGATAGGCATCACGGACGAGCGGATCCTCGGTGACCACGATTACCGCCCCACGATGTCTGTGCTCGCCGTGGAGGGGCGCGTGCAGGTAGGGCCTCACCTCGAAGGTGTCGAGCGCCGCATCGCGAACGGCGGCCTTGGGCACCGCCGCGTCCAGGTTCGCCGCGAGGTGGTCCTCTTCAACATAGGGAGACAGCTGCCGAGGATCCCCGACGAGGATCCACTTTCGGGCCAGCAGGGCTGGGACAAGAAACTCCTGGAAGGTCGTCTTGCTCGCCTCGTCCAGGATGAGCACGTCGAAGATGGGCGTGCGTCCCATGTGGTTGTTGCGTGAGGTCGCGCGGATGTCCGGGTGTTGCAGAATGCCTATCGTCGTCCCACACACGACGTTGGCTGAATCCAGGATGATGCGGTCGATGATTTCGTTGCCTGGCCGCTGAAGCGCCTCGAACAGCGTCTGCTGCGCACGCGTCGGGAGGGACTGCATCTTGAGCCAACGCAGCAGTCCCTCACGTTCCGTCTTCCGCAATGAGTCGATTTGCCAGGGCTTGACGATATCGGAGATGTTCTTCCGGTCTCCGATGCGCACAGGGATGACTTCGTTCTGGAAAGGCTGACGCGGATCCATCAGCTTCTCGATGACGTTGTCGACGGCGACATGCGTGGACGCGCAGAGCAGCACCCGGTGTCCCCGGCGAAGCTCCTGAAGGATGAGCTCGCAGATGGTCGTCGTCTTGCCGGACCCCGGGGGCCCTTCGAGGATGCCCCAGTCCCGAGACGCCAGGGCCTTGCTGACGAACTGCCGCTGCGACTCGGTTCCCGGGCGCAGCGCGGCCCCAGGCGCCGGAGGGCGGAGCAGGAGCCATTCGCGCTCATCGAGCTCGGCGCGTTCAGGCTCGGGCCACTTCACCAGTCCGTGCGACTGGAAGAGGTCCAGCAGGGGACGGTGCTGCGGATGGGGGGCATTCTGCAGTGCCTGTACGGCATCCCGCTGCTTTTGGAGCTGGTAGGTATTGGGACGGAGAAGGAGCTCGGCCGTGCGTGGCTCGCGGTCCAGACACAACCGCTGCCGGACCGGATCCCGGTCGATGACATCAAGCTGGGTCTCCTTTGAGTAGTCAAAACGGCGGGCCTTGCCTTGCCGCGAGGGCTTCTCGACACGCTCGTGGACGCGCTCGGTGTGCTCATCCAGGAAGTCCTTGAGGGCGCGTTCGCCACCCGAGCCGTCCCCATCAAGGTCGTCAATCTCTACCCAGACGCCCGCCGTGCGCTCCGCCGACTCCAGATCGTTGAGGTCCCCAGGCGCCAGGGTGCGGCAGGAGACGCGCAGGACGGCGTTCTCCTCCAGGTAGTCGATGGATCTCTTGAGGTAGTCCGCAATGTCCTTGAGGCCATAGAAGACCTGCTGCAACGCCACCTCCGGGCGGTGTAAGTCCAGGTTCGCGTAATGCAGGAATGCCATCGCTGTCTTCCCCCTTCAGGGCTGAGTCCTCAAGCCCATGAGCAAGGGAAGTGCCATGGCAGCCCTTCCCTTCGCGCAGAGAGAGCCTCATCGAAAGCCCGTGCAAAGGAAAGGGTCCCTTCACCCGGGACCGGGTCGTTTCACCCGCCCACGAGACCTCGGGGACTCCCGACAAGCAGAGCGGTGGAGTGGGTGTTTGCCGCCCCTCCCCTTTCGGGGGATCCGCAAGCCTTTCACGCCATCCTAGGATGCCGCTCCATGAAGATGCCCAAGCACTCGCTGCGGAAGATCGTCGCCTTCCTCAACAACCCTGACGAGGATGGCGGCTTCTGGCTGCCCAACATCCAGCGACCGTTCGTCTGGAATGAAGAACAGATCTGCCGGCTCTTCGATTCAATCCTGCGCGAGTATCCCATCAGCACCCTGCTGATCTGGAAGACTCGCGCGAAAATCCGGCGGCGAAGGTTCATCGACACCTACCAGGAAGCGTTCAGCCACGAGCTCAGCAGGTTCTACGTCCCCGAGGACGACAAGAAGAAATGCCTCGTCCTGGACGGCCAGCAACGCCTCCAGAGCCTCTTCATCGGCCTGAGTGGCAGCTATGAAGGGCGCGAGCTGTATCTGGACATCCTCAGCGGACAGCTCTCAGCACCCGATGACGTGAAGTACCGGTTCAAGTTCATCCACGCCAGGGACGCTGTGTTCCCGTGGGTGAAGTTCAAGGATCTCGTGCACAGCACGAAGACCTCCCTGGGCATCGCGCAGCAGCTCATCAAGCAGGCGGACCGCGCCCTCACGGAGGAAGAAGCGGAGCGGATCGCGAGTCACGTCGCGCTCGTCTTCAAGACCTTCCATTCCGACGATGGCATCGCCTACCAGGAGCTCGACAGCACCGAGAACGCGGACCTGTACACGGAGGAAGACGTCGTCGAGATCTTCATCCGCGCGAACTCGGGTGGAACGAAGCTCGGCAAATCGGACCTGCTGTTCTCGCTGCTGTCCTCCAGCTGGGACGAGGCAGACGCCCGGATGGAAGACACACTCGAACAGCTCAATCGCTACGGCTTCAAGTTCACACGCGACTTCGTCCTGAAGACCTGCCTGACCCTGCTGGGCCATGGCGCGCGCTACGAGGTCGACAAGTTCCGGAAGCCCGGCGTACGCGAATCCATTGAACAGCACTGGAGTGAAATCACCGCCGCCATGCTCGATGTCCTCGACTTCGTACGAGGCAAGACGTTCATCCGATGCGATAAAGCCATTCCCTCCTATCTGGCGCTGATTCCTCTCATCTACGCGCGATACCACCACAAGAGCGCATTCCGCGGCGCCAGGAACGTTGACGCGTTCCTGCTGCGCTCTCTATTGGGAGGGGCATTCAACGGGACGCCCGACCAGCTGATCGATGCGCTGGTCTCCGTGATTGACAAGACCCGGGACTTCGACTCCGACGCCTTGTTCGGTGTGATGCGGGAGAAGGGCCGCAGCCCCGAGATTGCGCCGGAGCGCCTCTGGATGATGGGTTACGGTTCGGACAGCATCCACCTTCTCTTCAATCTCTGGTACCGGAACTTCAACTACACGCCTGGCTTCGAGAACAACCTTCCGCAGGTGGACCACATCTTCCCGCAGAGCCTCCTCAGGAAGGTGAAGAGCCAGAACCCGAGGACGGGACGGCACGACCTGCTCAAGTACCGGGAAGCGGACCGCAATCAGCTCGCCAACTGCATGCTCCTCACGGCCGAGGAGAACGGAGCGGGCGGCAAGAGCGACACGACGCCAGAGGACTGGTTCAAGGACAAGCCCTCCGCGTATCTCGCGCTCCACCTGATTCCGGAAGACCCCGAGCTGTGGAAGCTGGAGAACTTCGAACGCTTCCTCGAAGCCCGAAAGGCACTCCTCCTGGACAAACTTTCTCCAATGGTTGGAATCACGAGCGTCAGGGCCGAAGTGGCTGCCTGACTCCAGCCAGGATCCAATGCACGAGCCGGGGATCGAACCCGGACGACCCTTGCGAGTCAGCGGATTTTAAGTCCGCTGCGTCTGCCAGTTCCGCCACTCGTGCGATGGAAGGAAAGATAGCAGACCCCGAAGCGCACGCGAGGCACCTGCGCACGCCAGGGCCTCCCGCCCCCTCATCCTTGGGCCGCCAGGTACGGCCCCCTGGCAGGCGTGCTCGAAACGCCTCCGCGCAGGCCGTCGAGGGGTAAGGTGCGCGCCGTGCGGCAGCGGACGCTCATCATCGACAACCACGACTCGTTCACGTTCAACCTCTTCCAGTTGCTGGCGGAGGTCGGAGGGACAGAGCCCCTCGTCGTGCGCAACGACGAGCGGTCGTGGCCGGAGCTGCGTGGACTCGCGTTCGACAACATCGTCATCTCCCCCGGTCCAGGCCGTCCCGACCACCCGGCGGACTTCGGCGTCTGCCGCGAGGCGCTCCTCGAAGCGGACGTCCCCATCCTGGGCGTCTGCCTGGGCCATCAGGGACTGGGCCACGTCCACGGCGCACGCATCCAGCACGCGCCGGAGGTCATGCACGGACGCCTGAGCCCCGTGCGCCACGCGGGAACAGACCTCTTCCAGGGCCTTCCGCAGGACTTCCAGGTGGTGCGCTACCACTCGCTCTGCCTCAGCCGGCCACTGCCCGAGGACCTGGTGGAGACCGCCTGGGCCCCCGACGGCGTCCTCATGGCCCTGCGCCACGCCTCCCTCCCCCGATGGGGCGTCCAGTTCCATCCGGAGTCCATCGCCACCGCCCACGGCCGCCAGCTCCTCGCCAACTTCATCCGCCTGAGCCACGAGCACCGCGTCCGCCGTCCCATCCCACGCCCTGAAGCGCCCCAGGAGAGAACGCCGCTCCCTCCGCCTGGACTCTTCCGGGTCCATCACCGGAAGCTGCGGCTCGATGTCGACCCCGAGCAGGCCTTCGTTACGCTCCTCGGAGACAGGGACCACGCCTTCTGGTTGGACAGCAGCCGCGTCGAAGCCGGCCTGTCACGCTTCTCCTTCATGGGGGACGCCAGCGGCCCACACAGCGCCGTCATCCAATACCGGGTGAATCCACGCCGACTCACCGTAAGCCGGGGTCAGGCAGCGCAGGAGCACTCCACCGAGCTGTTCGAGTTCCTCCAGCAGGAGCTGACACGGCTGCGAGTGGCCCCGTCCGGGCTGCCCTTCGACTTCCAGGGCGGCTTCGTGGGCTCCCTCGGCTACGAGCTGAAGCACGACTGTGGCGCGAGCGCCCCGCATGCCTCACCGGATCCAGACGCCAGCCTCATCCTGGCGGACCGCCTGCTGGCCTGGGACCACCTCGAACGCACGGTGTATCTCGTCGCGCTCGCCCCCGAACACGAGGCCGCCGAGGTCCAGGCCTGGTTCGACGCCACGGAATCCAGCCTGCGCGCCCTGCCCCCTCTGGCGCCCCTCCAGCCAAGCGCCGGAGCCCCCTTCCCGGTCCGCCTCGCCAGGGACCGCGAGACCTACCTGGCCGACATCCAGCGATGCCTGGAGCAGCTCCACGAAGGCGAGACCTACGAGGTCTGCCTCACCAACAAGCTCCTCGCCCGGGCGCATGTCGAGCCCCTAGACCTGTACCGCAGCCTGCGCCGGCTGAACCCCGCGCCCTACGCCGCCTACCTCCGCATGGGACCGCTGGGCATCGCCTGTTCCTCTCCCGAGCGCTTCCTGCGAGTGGACGCCGAACGCTGGGTCGAGTCGAAGCCCATCAAGGGCACCCTGCGCCGAGGAGCCACCCCGGACGAGGATGAACGTCTGCGCCAACAGCTGGGCTCCCAGGAGAAGGACCGGGCGGAGAACCTGATGATCGTGGACCTCGTGCGCAACGACCTCGGGCGCGTGTGCGAGGTGGGCTCGGTCCACGTTCCCCGGCTCATGCACGTGGAGTCGTATGCCACGGTGCACCAGCTGGTGAGCACCATCCGGGGCCACCTGCGCGAGGGGCTCACCGCCGTGGACGCGGTGCGTGCCGCCTTCCCGGGAGGCTCCATGACGGGGGCCCCCAAGGAGCGCACGATGGAGCTCATCGACTGGCTGGAGCGGGAGGCCCGGGGGGTGTACTCGGGCGCCATCGGGTACTTCTCCGCCACCGGCGCCGCGGACCTGAACGTCGTCATCCGAACGGCGGTGGTCCGCCCCGGCGAGGTGAGCATTGGCGCGGGCGGGGCCATCGTGGCGCTCTCGGACCCGGCCGCCGAGCTGGACGAGATGCACCTCAAGTCGCGCGTCGTCTTGAAGGCACTATGTACGGCGCTCGGGCGCCCGGACGGGACTGACTGAGCCCGACGGCGAGCCGGAAGCGGCCTCCAGGCCCTGGACGGCCGCGGCGGGCTGAGCCCGGGAGGGGGTGGAAGGG